>JBIQKU010000270.1:0-3309 GCA_044506225.1 Rubrivivax sp.
ACGCACTCCCACGCCGCGTCGGCGTCGGCGATGTTGTTGTACGAGAGCTCCTTGCCCTGGAGCTGCCTTGCCGTCACGAGCGATCCGGGCGCCGGGTCCAGGTCGCGGTAGAACGCCGCGCTCTGGTGCGGGTTCTCGCCGTAGCGCAGGTCCTGCAGCTTGACGAAACGCCCATTGCTCTGCGCCGGGTACTCGCTGCGCGTGCCGTCGTCCTGCAGCGAGGACAGGTAGTCGCTGATGGCCGCGTCGTAGTTGGACACGCGGTTGAAGGCCGCCACCGACAGCGCGAACTTCGTCTTCGTGCTGATGCCGCCCGCCTTCAGTTCGGCCAGCACCGGCGCGTACTGCGCGGCGTCGGTCAGCACCGCCACGTCCTTCCAGTTCTTGGCGGCCGAGCGCACCATGGCCGGCCCGCCGATGTCGATGTTCTCGATCGCGTCTTCCAGCGTGCAGCCGGGCTTGGCGACGGTGGCCTCGAAGGGATAGAGATTGACCACCAGCAGGTCGATGGTGGCAATACCGTGCTGCTGCAGCGCGGCCACGTGCTCCGGCAGGTCGCGCCGGGCGAGCAGGCCGCCGTGGATCTTCGGGTGCAGCGTCTTCACCCGGCCGTCGAGCATCTCCGGAAAACCGGTGTGGTCGGCGACCTCGGTCACCGGCAGGCCGGCGTCGGCCAGCAGCTTGGCGGTGCCGCCGGTGGACAGGAGGGTCGCGCCCAGCGCATGCAGTTCGCGCGCGAACTCGAGCACACCCGTCTTGTCGGACACGGAGATGAGGGCGGTCAGGGCGTTCATGGACTTGCCTACTTGATCAGCTTGTGCTCGACGAGCTTGCGTCGCAGCGTGTTGCGGTTGATGCCCAGCCATTCGGCAGCGCGGCTCTGGTTGCCCTCGGCCTTCTTCATCACCACCTCGAGCAGCGGCTTCTCGACCACGTTGATGATCATGTCGTACATGGCCGAGGGCTCGACGCCGCGCAGGTCCTTGAAGTAGCCCTCCAGACTGTCGCGGATGCACTCCTCGATGTGCTTTTTGCTCATGCGCGTTGCTCGAGGCAGTCGTCGTTCGCCGCCTGCATGATGGGCAGGCGCTCGTGGCGGTCGGCCAGGCGATCGAACCAGTCACTGAGCGCGCTCACCTGCTCGCGGCTCGATTCGAGCCGGTTCATGGCCGAACGGAAATCCTCGCCGCCCGGCAGCCCGCGCACAGCCCAGCCAATGTGCTTGCGCGCACTGCGCACGCCGGTGAATTCGCCGTACAAGCTGTAGTGCTCGTCCAGGTGCTCGAGGAACCAGCGCTTGGCCTGCGCCACCTCGGGGGCCGGCAGGTGTTCGCCGGTGGCGAGAAAGTGCGCGATTTCGCGGAAGATCCACGGCCGGCCCTGGGCGGCGCGGCCGATCATCAGGGCGTCGGCACCGGTCCTGGCCAGCACCTCGCGCGCCTTCTCCGGCGAGTCGATGTCGCCGTTGGCGACCACCGGGATGCGCAGCGCCGCCTTCACCGCGGCGATCGTGTCGTACTCGGCCTCGCCCTTGTAGCCCTGCTCGCGGGTGCGGCCGTGCACCGTCACCATCGCCACCCCGGCCGCTTCGGCGGCACGTGCGATGCGCACGGCGTTGCGTTCGGCGGCGCACCAGCCGGTGCGCATCTTCAGTGTCACCGCCACGCCGTGCGGCGCGCAGGCGGCCACCACGGCGTCGATGATCTCCAGGGCCAGCGGCTCGTCCTGCATCAGCGCCGAGCCCGCCCACTTGTTGCACACCTTCTTGGCCGGGCAGCCCATGTTGATGTCGATGATCTGCGCGCCGCGGTCGATGTTGTAGGCCGCGGCCTCGCCCATCATCTGCGCGTCGGTGCCGGCGATCTGCACCGCGATGGGCGCGGGCTCGCCGCTGTGGTCGGCCCGGCGGCTGGTCTTCAGGCTGTTCCAGAGGTCGCGGCGCGAGGTCACCATCTCGCTGACCGCATGTCCGGCGCCGAGCGACTTGCACAGCTTGCGAAACGGCCGGTCGGTCACACCCGCCATCGGTGCGACGAACAGGTTGTTCACCAGTTCGATGGAGCCGATTCGCATGGGAAAGTCGTGGGGACGCGGGTGCTGAAAAAGGAGGCAGAGTATAGCGGCGCGCCCCGTGCCACCTCAGGGCGCAAGCGGCGCAACGGCTGTCGACAATGCCGCCGATGCAAGCCTGGATCGATGCGCTGCTCACGGCCTTGGCGCTGCCGGCCTTCGGGCTCGCCAGCCTGTTCATCGCCGCCTTCGTCTCCGCCACCCTCTTTCCGATCGGCTCCGAAGCGGTGTTCGTCGGTGTGCTGGCCGCCAACCCGGCAAACGCCGCCGCGGCGCTGGCCGTGGCCACGCTCGGCAACACCGCGGGCGGCGCGCTCGGCTGGTGCATGGGCCGCGAGGCGCAGCGTGCGTTCGAGCGTCTCTCGCACGGCAGCGCACCCGCGCATCCGCGCGCGCTGCGCTGGCTGGAACGCTTCGGGCCCAGGGCCTGCCTGCTCGCCTGGCTGCCGGTGGTGGGCGATCCGCTGTGCTTGGTCGCCGGCTGGCTGAAGCTGCCGTTCTGGCCGTGTGTGGTCTACATGGCGATCGGCAAGTTCGCGCGCTACGCGCTCACCGCGGCGGTGCTGCTGTGGTGGCTGCCGGCGCCGGGTGGCTGAGGCGGCTCAGGCGGACTTGCGGGCCGCGCTCTTCTTGGCGGCGGGCTTGCGTGCGGCCTTCTCGGGCGCATCGGCCGCGTCGGACGCCGTGCCGGACAGGCGGCGCACCTCCTCGCTCAAGGCCTCGACCTGCGCGGCCAGCGCTTCCAGCGCCGCGGCCGAGGGCACGGCCAGCCGCTCGAGCGCCTTGGACACGCGCTGCTCGAACAGCGTCTCCAGCCGGTCCCATTGCTCCCCGCCGCGTTCACGCGCCGCCTCGGCCGCCTCGGTGGCACGCTCGCCGACTTCGGCAAGTTTCTCGGTCGCCGCCTGCTGGGTCTGCCGCTGCAGGGACAGGCCGTCCTGCACCAGCGCCTCGAACACCTTGCCGCCTTCCTGCTGCGCCTTGGCGAAGGCGCCCAGACCGGCCAGCCAGATCTGCTGCGCCGACTCGCCCACGCTGCCGGCCAGTGCGCTGTCGAACAGGCCGGCCGAACGCTTGCCTTCCTTCCCGGACTTGGTCTTCTTTCCCATGAGAGCGCTCCTCGCATCGACGCTGCCCAGCGCAGCCTGTTCACTATAGAAGCGGCCTGCCTGTCGAGGGCCGCTGGCGTTCGGGTGACAATTCCGCCATGTATGCGCTTTATGAAGAAACCGGCAAGTT
>JBIQKU010000271.1:0-3304 GCA_044506225.1 Rubrivivax sp.
GGTCGGTCATGGCGTTGCCGCCGTACTTGATGACGATGGTCTTGCCGTGGAAGCGGCGGATGTACGGCAGGGCCTCGGCCAGGATCTCCGCCTTGTCGCGCGGCGAGATATGCGCAAGATGCGACGGCGCGCTGGCGGGCACTTCGGAACTCATGGCGGTACTTTCTCGGGCAGGGGAAACGGGGCGAAATTGTAGGCCGCATGCATTGCCGCAGCCGGGCGGTCAGCTCAGCGGGCAGCTCAGTGGGCAGCTCAGTGGCCAGCTCAGTGGCCAGCTCAGTAGGCGCGACCCCGCCGGTACTGCGCATGCGCCCGGCGCGTGAGCGTCGCGTTCTTGGCGAGCGCCGCGAAAGAAGCGGCCGCATGGGCATGGCAGATGGCCAGGCCGAGCGCGTCGGCCGCGTCCTTGCCCGGCAGGC
This sequence comes from Rubrivivax sp., assembly GCA_044506225.1. GTDB lineage: Bacteria > Pseudomonadota > Gammaproteobacteria > Burkholderiales > Burkholderiaceae_C > JAKFDI01. The sequence goes on from JBIQKU010000271.1 coordinate 420, forward strand.
CGGGCAGGTCCAGCAGGCGCTTCACCATTTCCTGGATCTGCTCCTTGCGCGCCTGGCCGTGGCCGACGATGGCCTTCTTCATCTGCAAGGCGGTGTACTCGGCGACTTCCAGGTCGTTGGACACCAGCGCCGTCAGCGCCGCACCCCGCGCCTGCCCGAGCAGCAGCGTGGACTGCGGATTGACGTTGACGAAGACGATTTCCATCGCCGCGCAGGTCGGTGCGTAGCGCGCCGTCACCTCGCGCACGCCATCGAAGATGAGCTTGAGCCGTGCCGGCAGCTGACCGATGTGCACCGCATCGGTCTTGATGGTGCCGCTGGCCACGTAGTGCAGCCGCCCGCCCGCCTTCTCGACCACGCCGAAGCCGGTCGTGCGCAGGCCGGGGTCGATGCCGAGGATGCGCATGTTCACCATCCGAAGTACCAGCGCACCGAATGGAAGAACACCGGGGCGGCGAAACACAGCGGCGCCACCCGGTCGAGCAGGCCGACCGCGCCGGTGACCGAGCCGCGCCCTCGGCCGCGGCGCACGCCGGCATCGCGCTTGAGCGCCTGCATGACGAATTCGCCCAGCGTGCCGGCGCCGGCGGCGACGAAACCCATGACCAGCGCCGGAATCGGCTTGAAGGGCGTGGCCCAGTACAGCAGCGCGCCGACGACGGCGCCCGCCGCGGCGCCGATGAGCCAGCCGCGCCAGGAGAAGCTGCGGCTGATGGCCCGCGCCGCCGGCAGCGCGCGGATGCGCCGCGACGCGATCTCCTGCACCACCTGGCCCGACACCACGACCACCACGAGATAGAACACGAGGAAGGCGCCGCGGCCCTCGTAGCGCGGCAGGTCGATGAGCAGCAGCGCCGGTGCATGGCTCATGCCGTAGATGCACACCATGATGGCCCACTGGATCTTGGCCGTGCGCTCGAGGAACCGGTGCGGGTCGTTGCCGAAGGCGCTGAGCACCGGAATCGCGAAGAACACGTAGACCGGCACGAACACGGTGAACAGGTCGTAGCGTTCACTGCCGGCCAGCACGAACTGCGCCGGCAGCACGAAGAAGAAGGCGGCGATCAACGCGCGGTGGTCGGCGCGGCGGGTGTGGGTGAGCGTGATGAACTCGCGAAAGGCGTAGAACGACACGATGCCGAAGAGCACCGTGGCCACCGCCGCGCCGGCCACCCAGGAGATCCAGAACAGCACCGCACCGAACCAGGTGGCGCCGAGGTCGCGCTTGAAGCGCTCGTGCAAGGCCTGCTGCGCCGGCGTGAGCTCGCGCACCGAGCGGTACATCGCCAGCAGCGTCGCGAGCGCGAGCACGCCGAAGAAGGCGACGAACAGCAGCGCCACCTGCTGGCTGATGGTGAGCTGGCGCAGCGCGCCCATCAGTGCGCCACCTCGTCCAGCGCCATCACTGCGGCGCGTGCACGTTCGAGAAAGGCGCGCTTGTCCTCGCCCGGCATCAACTGCATGGGCGCACCGAAGGTCACCGAGCACAGGATGGGCACCGGCACGACCTCGCCCTTGGGCATGACACGCTGCACGTTGTCGATCCAGGTGGGAATCAGCTGCACCTCGGGGAACTGCTGGGCCAGGTGGTACAGGCCCGACTTGAAGGCCTGCGGCTCGCCCTTGTTGCCGCGCGTGCCCTCGGGAAAGATCACCAGCGAGTCCCCATGGCGCAGCGCCTCGACCAGCGGCTCGAGCGGATCCTGGTCGTCGGTGCGCTGGCGGTTCACGTAGACGGCGTTGAACACCTCGCGCGTGAGCCAGTGCTTGAACTTGCCTGAGGTCCAGTAGTCGCGTGCGGCGATCGGCCGCGTCGTGCCCCGCAGGTCGGACGGCAATGCCGCCCAGATCAGCACCCAGTCGAAATGGCTCTGGTGGTTGGCGAAGTAGATGCGCTGCTCGGCCTTGGGCGGGCAGCCGTGCCAGTGGCCCTGCGCGCCCGTGATGAGCCGGGCCACGAAGGAGAGCACGAGGCCGGCGAAATGGGCGAGCGTCATGCGGCGATGTTAGGCGCGGCGCCGCCGTGCCGCGGCACGGCGCGCCTCAATGCCGGAAGTGGCGCACGCCGGTCAGCACCATCGCGATGCCGCGCTCGTTGGCCGCGGCGATCACCTCGTCGTCGCGCACGCTGCCGCCCGGCTGGATGACGCAGGACGCGCCCGCGTCGCACACCACGTCCAGCCCGTCGCGGAAGGGGAAGAAGGCATCGCTCGCCACGGCCGAGCCGGCAAGGCTCAGCCCCGCATTGGCCGACTTGATGCTCGCGATCTTGGCCGAGTCGATGCGGCTCATCTGGCCGGCGCCCACGCCCAGCGTCATGCCGCCGCCGCAGAAGACGATGGCATTGCTCTTCACGTACTTGGCGACCTTCCAGGCGAACAGGAGGTCGTCGAGCTGCTGTGGCGTGGGCTGCAGCGTGGTGACGACCTTCAGCGCATCGCGCGTGAGTTCGTGGTTGTCGGCGCTCTGGATCAGCAGCCCCGAGCCGATGCGCTTCACGTCCTGCGCATTGCGGCCCCGTTCCCAGGCCGTGGCGCCGCCCGGCGGCAGCGCGATCTGCAGCACGCGCGCACTCGGGCGGCGAGCGGCGATGGCGGCCAGCGCCTCGGGGGTGTAGCCCGGCGCCATCAGCACTTCGAGGAACTGCTCGACGATGAGCGCCGCACCGGCCGCATCGAGCTCGCGATTGAGCGCGATGATGCCGCCGAAGGCCGAGGTCGGATCGGTCTTGAAGGCCTTGGCATAGGCTTCGGCCGCGTCGGCGCCCACCGCCACGCCGCAGGGGTTGGCATGCTTGACGATCACGCAGGCCGGGGCGTCGAAGCTCTTGACGCACTCCCACGCCGCGTCGGCGTCGGCGATGTTGTTGTACGAGAGCTCCTTGC
>JBIQKU010000272.1:0-3298 GCA_044506225.1 Rubrivivax sp.
AGGCCGCCATCAACGCCGGCGGCTCGCTGCTGCCGGCCGACCTGCCGGCGCCGCCGGTGTACGCCAAGGTGAACCCCGCAGATGCGCCGGTGCTGACGCTTGCCATCAGCTCGCGCACCCTGCCGCTCACCGATGTGCAGAACCTGGTGAACACGCGGCTCGCGCAGAAGATCAGCCAGGTCTCGGGTGTGGGCCTGGTCACGCTTGCCGGCGGCCACCGGCCGGCCATCCGCATCCAGGCCGACACGCAGGCGCTGGCTGCCTACGGCCTCGCGCTCGACAGCCTGCGCAGCGCCATCGGCGCGGCCAACGCCAACAGCGCCAAGGGCAGCTTCGACGGGCCGACGCGCTCCTACAGCATCAATGCCAACGACCAGCTGCTGACGGTCGAGGACTACCGCAACCTCATCGTCGCCTGGCGCAACGGCGCGCCGGTGCGGCTCGCGCATGTGTCGCGCGTGGTCGAGTCGGCGGAGAACGCGCGGCTCGGCGCCTGGGCGGGCAATGCCTGCGAGCCCGGCGACTGCGACGGCGCACTGCAGCCGGCCATCATCCTCAATGTGCAGCGCCAGCCGGGCGCGAACGTGATCGCCACGGTGGACGCGATCAAGCAGCGCCTGCCCGAGCTGCAGGCCGGCCTGCCCGAGTCGCTGGAGGTGCAGGTGCTCAGCGACCGCACCGCCGGCATCCGCGCCTCGGTGCAGCATGTGCAGATCGAGCTGCTGCTGGCGGTGGTGATGGTGGTGCTGGTGATCTTCGCCTTCCTGCACAGCCTGCGCGCCACGGTGATCGCGAGCCTGGCGGTGCCGATCTCGCTCATCGGCACCTTCGGCGCGATGTACTTGCTCGGCTACAGCCTGAACAACCTGAGCCTGATGGCGCTGACGATCGCCACGGGCTTCGTGGTCGACGACGCGATCGTGATGATCGAGAACGTGGCGCGCCACATCGAGAACGGCGCGCGGCCCATGCAGGCCGCGCTGGAAGGCGCGGCGCAGATCGGCTTCACCATCATCTCGCTGACCGTCTCGCTGATCGCGGTGCTCATCCCGCTGCTGTTCATGGAGGATGTGGTCGGGCGGCTGTTCCGCGAGTTCGCGGTGACGCTGGCCATCACCATCCTCATCTCGGCCGTGGTGTCGCTCACGCTGGTGCCGATGATGTCCGGCCGCTGGCTCCGGAGTGCGGAAGAAGAACGGCAACAGGAACACGGTTTCGGCGCACGCATCCAGCGTGGCTTCGACCGCGTGGTCGCGCGCTACGACCGCTCGCTGCAATGGGTGCTGGCACGCCAGGTCGCAACGCTGGTGGTGGCCATCGGCACGCTGGCGCTCACCGTGTTGCTGTACATCGTCATTCCCAAGGGCCTGTTCCCGACGCAGGACACCGGCCAGCTCCAGGCCCGCGTGCAGGCGGCGCAGTCGGTGTCGTACAGCCGCATGGCCGAGCTGCAGCAGGCCGCGGCCCAGGCCATCTTGGAGGACCCGGACGTGGCCACGCTCAGCGCCTTCATCGGCGTGGACGCGGCCAACAACACCATGCTGCACACCGGCCGGCTGCTGATCGACCTGAAGGACGATCGCAGCGGCTCGCAGGCCGAGACCATGCAACGCCTGCGCGAGCGAGTGGCGCAGGTGCCTGGCGTCACGCTCTACCTGCAGCCGACGCAGGATCTCACCATCGACGCCGAAAGCGGCCCCACGCAGTACCGCGTGTCGCTCGAAGGTGCCGACCGCGCGCTGGTGGAAGGCTGGGCGAAGAAGCTGGTCGAACGGTTGCACGACACGCCGCAGGTCCGCCACGCCATGACCGATGCCGGCGCCACCGGCCCGGCGGCGGTGGTGAGCATCGATCGCGACACCGCGGCGCGCCTGTCCATCACCGCCGCGGCGGTGGACGAGGCGCTGTACAGCGCGCTCGGCCAGCGCATCGTCTCGACCATCTTCACCGAGACCAACCAGTACCGCGTGATCCTGGAGGCCCGCCCCGACCTGCTGAACACGCCGCAGTCGCTCGGGCTGCTGCACCTGCGCACCGGCTCGGGCGAGGCCACGCCGCTGGCGGCCGTGGCCTCGATCAGCGAGCGCGCGGCACCGCTGCAGATCACGCGCGTGGCGCAGTACCCGGCCACGACGATCGGCTTCGACACCGCGCCGGGCACGGCGCTGGGCGCCTCGGTGGACGCGATCCGCGCGGCGGCGGCCGACATCGGCCTGCCCGCGGGCGTGACGCTGCATTTCCTCGGCGCGGCCGGCGCCTACGAGTCGTCGCTCGCGAGCCAGCTGTGGCTGATCCTCGCGGCCATCGTGTGCGTGTACATCGTGCTGGGCGTGCTGTACGAGAGCTACGTGCACCCGATGACCATCCTCTCCACCCTGCCCTCGGCCGGCGTGGGGGCGCTGCTGGCGCTGATGGCGGCCGGCCATGAGCTCGGCGTGATCGGCATCATCGGCATCATTCTTCTCATCGGCATCGTCAAGAAGAACGCGATCATGATGATCGACTTCGCGATCGACGCCGAACGCAGCGAAGGCAAGCCGCCGCAGGAAGCCATCCACCAGGCCGCGCTGCTGCGCTTTCGGCCCATCCTGATGACGACGCTGGCCGCATTGGCCGCGGCCATTCCGCTGATGCTGGGCTTCGGCGACGGTGCCGAGCTGCGCCGCCCGCTGGGCCTTGCGATCTTCGGCGGGCTGATCGTGAGCCAGGTGCTCACGCTCTACACCACGCCGGTGATCTACCTCGCCTTCGACCGCATGGACCGGCGCGTGCGCGGGCGCGCAGCATCCGCGCCGCCGGCCGTGGATGAGGGGTCGCCGACATGAGGCGGGCCGAGCGCCGGGCCGCTCCCAAGCCGGCCCGCATCCCCTCGGGGGATCGGACGATGTACTCATCGGCCGAGGGGCTGTCATGAACCTCTCCTCGCCGTTCGTGCGCCGGCCGATCGCGACCGTCTTGCTGACGATCGGCCTGGCGCTCGCCGGCATGGCGGCGTTCTTCGTGCTGCCGGTGGCGCCGCTGCCGCAGGTGGACTACCCGGTCATCTCGGTGTCGGCGCGCCTGCCGGGCGCGAGCCCCGAAACCATGGCGCGCAGCGTCGCCACGCCGCTCGAGCGGCGCCTGGGCACGATCGCGGGCGTCAACGAGATGACCTCGTTCAGCGGCAACGGCAGCACGCGCGTCACCCTGCAGTTCGAGCTCAACCGCCAGATCGACGCCGCCGCACGCGAGGTACAGGCCGCGATCAACGCCTCGCGCGCCGACCTGCCGGCCACGCTGCGCAGCAACCCGACCTACC
>JBIQKU010000038.1:0-22759 GCA_044506225.1 Rubrivivax sp.
ACGGCCACCTGTCCGACGGCATGATGATCGAGTGGCTGAAGTCGCACACCAACGTCGTCTACCAGCCGCCGGTCACGCACAAGGCCTACAGCGGCATCAACCCCTATGCCCTCGGCTTCGCGATGTTCACCGACATCAAGCGCATCTGCGAGCAGCCGACCGACGAGGACCGACGCTGGTTCCCCGACATCGCCGGCAGCGACTGGCTCGAGACGCTGGATCATGCGATGCGCAACTTCAAGGACGAGAGCTTCGTCGGCCAGTTCCTGTCGCCGCACCTGATGCGCGAATTCCGCTTCTTCGCCATCGTCGACGACGAGAAGGAGCGCGAGCTGGAGGTTTCCGCCATCCACGACGAGGCGGGCTACCGCCAGGTGCGCGAGGCGCTGTCGCGCCAGTACGACCTGGGCACGCGCGAGCCGAACATCCAGGTGTGGAACGTCAACACCCGCGGCGACCGGTCGCTCACCCTGCGCCATGTGCAGCACAACGACCGGCCGCTGCACGAGGGCGCGCAAGAGGTGCTCAAGCACGTGGCCCGGCTGTGGGGCTTCGGCGTGCACCTCGAGAGCGTGGACGCGGCCGGCTTCGCCACCAAGCGCTGGTCGGTCAACGGACCGGCTCAGTCCTGACGCCGCTGGTCGGGCGCAAAAATCCGGCCTCGCGGCCGGATGTCACGCCGGTGCCGATCGGCGATGCGCACGGCCCGGCGGGCGCTCCTAGACTTGGTTTCACGCGCCGTCACGGCGCGAGCAAAACCGAGTTGTCGTTGCGCCATGACCCTGAGTCACGCCCCCGCCCTGCATGTCGATTGGGAATCCGGCGAAGGCCGGATCCACCTGGGTGAACTTGCCCAGGCCCCCGCGCGCTTCCGTCGCGATGTGCTCGTCGACTGGAAGGGCGAGATCGAGCAGCTGCTCGGCGCGGTCGAGGCCGACTTGCATCCCGAGCGGCTGAGGGAACAAACCGGCGACCAGCGGGCTCAGAACCGGCGTCGCCGCACCTTGTGCGAGCGGCTCTCGGGAGCGACCATCCAATTGGCCGAACCGCTGGTCAACGGCGACGTGCTGCTGCACCTTGCCGACGGCACGTCCATCGTGCTCTACGCCCGCGGCGAAGACGTCAAGCTGCAGCGAATCGACGACCCCGCCGATGCGCGCGCCCATGCGGCGCGTGCCGGCACCGGCGACCTCTACCTGCGCGAGGACGCGCCTTAGGGCGTGCCTGCTCCTTTTTGCGCTCCTTTGTTTTCCAGCAGTTCCAGGCAGTACACCATGAAGATCCTCGGCGTCGAACTCAGCAAACCGACGTTCAACCAGGTCACCGCGGCCGCCGTCATGGCGGCCGGCTTGTGGATGGCCATCGTTGCCCTCCTGCGCAGCACCGGCCAGCCGCTGGACCGCGTGGACGCCGGGGCCGCGCTGCTGGTGATCTTCTGGGGTTGTGTCTGCGTGCGCCTGGGCATTCGCGTGGACCGCGGCCCGCGCCACCTCCTGGTGAACCTGCTGTGCGCCGGGGTGTTGCTCGCGATGTACCAGTTCGTGGTCATGCTGTTCACTGGCAATCCGGTGGCCTGACCCCGCCCGGCGCCCACAGCCGGCGCCGCGCTACAGCGAAAAGATCTTTCCCGGGTTCAGGATGTTCTTCGGGTCGAGCGCCCGCTTGAGCGCGCGCATCTGATCGACCGCGCCTTCCCCGGCCTCGGCCGTGAGAAAGCCCATCTTGTGCAGGCCCACGCCGTGTTCGCCGGTGCAGGTGCCGCCCAGGCGCTGCGCGCGGGCGACCAGCCGCGCGTTCATCGCTTCGGCCGCGTCCCGTTCGGTGGGGCTGGCCGGGTCGATCAGGTAGCCGACGTGGAAATTGCCGTCGCCGACATGGCCGACGATGAAGTAGGGGATGCCGCTCGCATCCACCTCGGCCACCGTCTCCTCGATGCATTCGGCCAGGCGCGAGATCGGCACGCAGGTGTCGGTGGTCACGCAGCGGCAGCCCGGGCGCAGCTGCAGGGCCGAGAAATACGCATGGTGGCGCGCGGTCCACAGCCGCGTTCGCTCTTCCGGCGTCTCGGCCCACTGGAAGCCTTCGCCGCCGAACTCGGCCGCGATCTCCTGCGCCGTCTCGGCTTGTTCGCGCACGCCGCTCGGGCTGCCGTGGAACTCCATCAGCAGCATCGGCACCTCGGGCAGGGTGAGCTTGTCGTGCCGGTTCACCGCCCGCACGGTGTGCGGGTCCAGGAGCTCGCAGCGCGCAATCGGCACCCCGGTCTGGATGATCTGGATGGTGGTGCGCACGGCCGCGTCGATGCTCGGGAAGGAGCACACCGCCGCCGACACCGCCTCGGGCAGCGGGTAAAGCTTGAGCGTGATCTCGGTCATCACGCCGAGCGTGCCCTCGCTGCCGACGTACAGCCGCGTGAGGTCGTAGCCGGCCGAGGACTTGCGCGCCCGCGTGCCGGTGCGGATGACTTCGCCCTGCGCCGTGACGACGGTCAGCGCCAGCACGTTCTCGCGCATCGTGCCGTAGCGCACCGCGTTGGTGCCGCTGGCGCGCGTGGCGCTCATGCCGCCGATGGATGCGTCCGCGCCCGGGTCGATGGGGAAGAACAGCCCCGCGTGGCGAAGTTCGTTGTTGAGCTGGTTGCGCGTCACGCCGGCCTGCACGGTGACCGTGAGGTCCTCGGGCTGCACCGAGACGATGCGGTTCATGCGGGAAAGATCCAGGCTCACGCCGCCCTGCACCGCCAGCAAATGCCCTTCCAGCGAGGAGCCGACGCCGAAGGGAATCACCGGCACCGCATGCTGGTCGGCAAGCGCCAGCACCGCCGCGACGTCCTCGGTCGACTCGCAGAACACCACCGCCTCGGGCGGCGGTGCGTCCAGCGGGGATTCGTCGCGCCCATGCTGGGCGCGCACCGCCATCGCGGTGGAACAGCGCTCGCCGAAACGCTGCTGCAGGGCCGCCAGCATGGCCGCCGGCATGGGCCGCACGGCGTCGGTGCCCAGCACATGGGCGGAACTCGGTGCGTTCATCGCGCGTCTCCGTCGGCCCGTGCCGACCGTCGGGTCATTGTAGGAAGCGGGCCTGCGCTAGCATGGCCCGCATGGCCAATCGACTCTCGCAGATCGCCACCCGCACCGGCGACGACGGCACGACCGGGCTCGGCGACGGCACGCGCGTGCCCAAGGACGACCTGCGCATCGCCGCGATGGGCGATGTGGACGAACTGAATTCGACGCTGGGTGTGCTGCTCGCCGAGCCCCTGCCCGACGATGTGCGGGAGTTGCTGGTGATCATCCAGCACGAACTCTTCAACCTGGGCGGCGAGCTGTCTATTCCGGGATTCGAGCTGCTCAAGGCCGAGGCGGTGGCCCGGCTCGACGAGGCGCTCGCGCATCACAACGCCCACCTGCCGCGGCTCAAGGAATTCATCCTGCCCGGCGGCACCCGCAGCGCCGCCATCGCCCATGTGGCACGTACCGTGGCGCGCCGTGCCGAGCGCTCGGTGGTGCGCCTGGCGGGCAGCGCCGCCGTGCGCGCCGAGCCGCGCCAGTACCTCAACCGCCTGTCGGACCTGATGTTCGTGCTGGCGCGGGTCTTGAACCGCGCGAACCTGGACGGCCTGGCCGGCGACGACGTCTACTGGCGCAGCGAGCGTCTGGCGCGCCAGGGCGACTGACCGGCCCCTCTCAGGCGCCGGCGGTGTAGCCGGCGCCGAATTCCTCCAGGCTCAGCGAGCCGTCGCGGTCGCGGTCGAGCTGCTCGAACTTGGCCCCGACCGTCGGCACCTGGGCGGCTTCTTCCTTGGACAGCTTGCCGTCGCCGTTGGTGTCGGCCTGGGTGAAGGCCGAGCGGAAGGGCGCCTCCTCGGCGCCGGTCGGCGGCGTCGCCTGCCGCGCCGGCTGCGCCGACGCGACGCCGCAGGCGGCGGCCACGCCGATCAGAACCCATCGGATCGCCATGCTTCGCTCCTGTGCGGTCACACCGACGGTGTTGGACCACGCCGGGCCGCGAGGGTGCAGGCCTCTTTGTCAGCCGACGTAACGCCCGGTCCTCAGTGGCGCGTACGGCGAGCCTTCACTGCCTGGCTGAGCGTCTCGAGCACGGCCATCGAGTCGTCCCAGCCGATGCAGGCGTCGGTGATGCTCTTGGCGTATTCGAGCTTGCTCGCATCGTCCTTGCCGGGGCTGAACTTCTGCGCGCCTTCGTTGATGTGGCTTTCGATCATGACGCCGAAGATGCGCTGGCTGCCTGCGCTCAGCTGCCCGGCGATGTCGCGGGCCACTTGGACCTGGCGCTGGTGCTGCTTGCTGCTGTTGGCATGCGAGCAGTCGACCATCAGCCGCGTGGGCAGCTTGGCGGCTTCCAGGTCGTGGCAGGCGGCTTCCACATGCGCCGCCTCGTAGTTCGGCGCCTTGCCGCCGCGCAGGATGACGTGGCAATCCTTGTTGCCGCGGGTCTCGACGATGGCCACCTGGCCCTTCTTGTGCACCGACAGGAAGTGGTGCGGGCGCGCCGCGGCCTGGATGGCGTCGGTGGCGATGCGAATGTTGCCGTCGGTGCCGTTCTTGAAGCCGATCGGCGCCGACAGGCCCGAGGACAGCTCGCGGTGCACCTGGCTTTCGGTGGTGCGCGCGCCGATGGCGCCCCAGGCGATCAGGTCGCCGATGTACTGCGGCGAGATCACGTCCAGGAACTCGCTGCCGGCCGGCACGCCCAGGCGGTTGATCTCGAGCAGCAGGTGCCGCGCGATGCGCAGGCCCTCGTCGATGCGGAAGCTCTCGTCGAGGTACGGGTCGTTGATCAGGCCCTTCCAGCCGACGGTGGTGCGCGGTTTCTCGAAGTACACCCGCATGACGATCTCGAGCGTGTCGGCATGGGCCTCACGCTGCGCCTTCAGGCGCCGCGCGTAGTCGAGCGCTGCATTCGGGTCGTGGATGGAGCACGGGCCCATCACCACCAGCAGCCGGTCGTCGCGCCCGGCCATGATGTCGCGGATGCGCTGACGGGTGTCGGCCACCAGCGTCTCGACCGGCGTGCCCTTGATGGGGAAGAACCGGATCAGATGCTCCGGCGGCGGCAGCGGTGTCACGTTCCTGATCCTTTCGTTGTCGGTCTGGCTCGTTTTCTCGCTGCGCACATACCACTCGTCGGCGGCTGGCTTGCTGGTCATCGGTCGGGTCCTCTCTGGGTGGTGGTGACTGGAAGGGAACTCGGGGCGAAAAAAAACCGCCGGGGGGCGCCCGGCGGTCTGGGGATTCGGTTTGCGCTCGTTCGCCTACGCGCTTGCCTCTCCTCCGCCGGTGCGGTGCGAGAACCAAAAGTAGCCAAAGAAAAACGAGTGCAAAGACATGCGGGCGACTGTAGCACGCCGGCCCGAGCCCCCACCAGCGGCAGGTGTCACGCGGTGCCGCCGACCGTGAGACGGTCGAGGCGAAGCGTGGGCTGGCCCACGCCCACCGGCACGCTCTGGCCTTCCTTGCCGCACACGCCCACGCCCGTGTCCAGCCGCATGTCGTTGCCGATCATGCTCACGCGCGTGAGCGCGTCCGGCCCGTTGCCGATGAGCGTCGCGCCCTTGACCGGGTACTGGATCTTGCCGTTTTCCACCCAGAACGCTTCGCTGGCCGAGAAGACGAACTTGCCGCTGGTGATGTCGACCTGCCCGCCACCGAAGTTGGTGGCGTACAGGCCGCGCTTGAGCCCCGCGATGATTTCCTCCGGCGCCTTGTCGCCGCCCAGCATGTAGGTGTTGGTCATGCGCGGCATGGGCACGGCGGCATAACTTTCGCGTCGGCCGTTGCCGGTCGGGCGGGTCTTCATGAGGCGGGCGTTCATCGCATCCTGGAGGTAGCCCTTCAGGATGCCGTCCTCGATCAGCACGTTGCGCTGCGTCGGGTTGCCCTCGTCATCGACGTTGAGCGAGCCGCGGCGGTCGGCGATGGTGCCGTCGTCCAGCACCGTCACGCCCTTGGCCGCCACGCGCTGTCCGATGCGCCCGCTGAAGGCGCTCGAGCCCTTGCGGTTGAAGTCGCCCTCCAGGCCGTGGCCGATGGCTTCGTGGATGAGCACGCCCGGCCAGCCCGGGCCCAGCACCACGCTCATCTCGCCCGCCTTGGCCGGTCGGGAGCCGAGGTTGGTGAGCGCGGCATTCACCGCCGACTCCACGTAGCCCTCGATCACGCTGTCGCGGAAATAGCCGAAGCCGAAACGCCCGCCGCCACCGCCCGTGCCGACCTCGCGGCGCACCTGGCCGTCGATGGTCTGCTCGGCGATGACGGTCACCGACAGCCGCACCAGCGGGCGCACATCGGCGGCCAGCGTGCCGTCGGCGCGTGCCACCAGCACCACGTCGTATTCGCCGGCCAGACCCGCCATCACCTGCACGATGCGCGGGTCCTTGGCGCGCGCCAGCTTTTCCACCTTCTCGAGCAGCGCGACCTTCTGCGTGCTGTCCAGCGTGGCGATCGGGTCCATCGGCGCGTACAGCGTGCGGATGCAGGCGATCACCGGCTTGGCCGCCACCTTGACGCGCCGGCTCTGGCCGGCCCCGGCAATGGTGCGCACCGTGGCCGCGGCGTCCAGCAGTGCGGCTTCGGAGATGTCGTCCGAATACGCGAAGGCCGTCTTCTCGCCGGCCACCGCGCGCACGCCGACGCCCTGATCGATGCCGAAGCTGCCGCTCTTGACGATGCCTTCCTCCAGGCTCCAGCCCTCGCTGCGGGTGTACTGGAAGTACAGGTCGGCGTCGTCGATGCGGTGCGTGGCGATGGTGCCCAGCGCCTTCGCGAGCGTGGCGTCGCTCAGGCCGAAGGGCTCGAGCAGCAGCGAGCGGGCAATCGCCAGGCGTTCGATCGTGGGTTCGCGGGAGATCATGGACGGTCCTTCGCAGCGGCTGGCCACAGAGGCGGATCATTGTAGGGAGCGGGTTGCCGCCGCGAGCCCCGCGCGGCCATGGCCGTCTTCGCCGCGAGGCCGCTCAGCCGTCCGCGCCCATCTGCCGCTGCAGGCGCAGCGCGCGCTGGTACAGCGCGTTGCGCGGCGCGCCCGTCAGCTCGCCCGCCAGCGCCACGGCCTGACGGAGCGGCACGGCGGCCATCAGCGTGCGCAGGGTGGCGTCGTGGGCCGCCGCGTCGTCGCCGGCGGGGGCGGCGGGCAGGGCGTGCAGCACCAGCGCGAACTCGCCGCGCGTGCGGTTCGGGTCCGCGGCCAGCCAGGCCGGCAGCTCGGCCGCGGCCAGGGTGTGCACCGTCTCGAACTGCTTGGTCAGCTCGCGGCAGGCGGTGACGCGGCGCGCGCCGCAGGCGGCGGCCAGGTCCCTGGCCAGCGCCTCGATGCGGTGCGGCGCCTCGAACAGCACCTGCGTGCCGGGCGCGGCCGCGAGGGCCTTCAATGCCGCGCCGCGCTCGCTGCCACGCGCGGGCAGGAAGCCCGCGAAGGCGAAGCCGTGGCCGGCCGCGTCGCCCGCCACGCTGAGCGCCGCGGCCGCGCTGCTGGCGCCGGGAACCGGCACGGCGCGGTGGCCCGCCTGCTGCACGGCCGCCACCAGGACGGCCCCGGGGTCGCTGATCGCCGGCGTGCCGGCATCGCTGACGTAGGCCACGCGCTCGCCGCGCGCGAGCCGCGCGATCACCGCGCCGGCGGCCTCGTGCTCGTTGTGCTCGTGCAGCGGCAGCAGCGGCTTGTCGAGCCCGAGGTGGCGCAGCAGCGGCGCGCTGTGGCGCGTGTCCTCGCAGGCCACCGCGTCGGCGAGCGCCAGCACGTGGATGGCGCGCAGCGTGAGGTCGGCCAGATTGCCGATGGGCGTGGCCACCACGTACAGTGCGCCGGCCGGGAACTGCTGGCTGCCCGCTGCCGCGGCGGCGGCCTGCAACAGCAACGGGGCGCTGGACATGGTGACGACGAAGACGCTCGGTGATGAGGGGGAGCAGGCGGCGCTCGCGCACCTGCTGGGCCACGGGCTCACGCTCGTGCGGCGCAATTATCGGGTGGCCGCCGGGCCGCGCGCCCGCGGCGGCGAGGTCGACCTCATCCTGCGCGAGCGTGACGGTACGCTGCTCTTCGTCGAGGTGCGCCGGCGCGGCGGGCTCGCGCACGGCGGCGCGGCGGCGAGCATCGGCGCCTCCAAGCGGCGGCGCATCGTGCTCGCCGCGCAGCACTTCCTGCAGCCCTACGCCTCGCCGCCGCCGTGCCGCTTCGACGTGGTGGCGATCGACGGCGGGCGCATCGAATGGCTGCGGGGCGCCTTCGACGCGGACTGAACCAAGTGCGCCCGGGCGGCACCAAGCCCTGTCTTATCATCGAACACCATGCTCGAACAACGCATCCAGCAGCAGTTCTTCGACAGCGCCGACCTCAAGTACGCCGCCGCCGAACTGCTCGTCAAGCCGATCGCCGACGCGGTCAACGCCGTCGTCGGCTGCATCACCTCGGGCGGCAAGGTGCTGGCCTGCGGCAACGGCGGGTCGGCGGCGGACGCCCAGCATTTCGCCGCCGAGTTCGTCGGCCGCTTCGAGCGCGAGCGCCCGGGCCTCGCGGCCATCGCGCTCACGACGGACACCTCCATCCTCACCGCGGTCGGCAACGACTACGACTTCGACGCCGTCTTCTCCAAGCAGGTGCAGGCGCTCGGCCAGCCGGGCGACGTGCTGCTCGCCATCTCGACCAGCGGCAACTCGGCCAACGTGCTGGCGGCCGTCGAGGCGGCGCGCGCCAAGGAGATGACGGTGGTGGCGCTCGTCGGGCGCGACGGCGGCAGGATCGCCCAGCGATTGATCGAGACCGACGTGCAGATCTGCGTTCCGCACGAGCGCACCGCACGCATCCAGGAAGTTCACCTGCTCGTCATCCATTGCATCTGCGATGCGGTCGACCTGCAGCTTCTCGGCGAACAGGACAACGCATGACTCTGGCCTTCTCCCGCGGCGCGCGCCTGCGCTGCACGCTTCTTCTCGCCGCCGCCACCACGCTGACGGCGCTGGCCGGCTGCGCGCCGCTGCTCGTGGGCGGCGCGCTCGTGGGCGGCAGCATGATGGCGGCCGACCGCCGCACCTCCGGCACGCAGATCGAGGACCAGGCGATCGAGCTGAAGGCGCGCAACCGCATCAGCGAGGCCATCGGCGGTCGTGGCAACGTCAGCGTCACCAGCTACAACCGCATGGCGCTCATCACCGGCGAAGTGCGCGACCAGGCCGACCGCGCGGCGGTGGAACGCGCGGTGTCGCAGGTGGAAAACGTGCGCGCCATCGTCAACGAGCTGCAGATCGCGGGCGCCGCCTCGCTCACCAGCCGCTCGAGCGACGCCATCGTCACCAGCAAGGTGAAGGCCAGCCTGGTGGACGCGCGCGACATCTCGGCCAACTACTACAAGGTGGTCACCGAGCGCGGCGTGGTCTACCTGATGGGCCGCGTCACCGAACGCGAGGCCGACCGGGCCACCGAGATCGCGCGTGGCGTGCCGGGCGTGCACAAGGTGGTGCGGCTGTTCGAGATCATCAGCCAGGCCGAAGTCGACGCCATGAAGCTGCAGCCGCAGCTCGATCCGCCCAAGCAGGCCGACTGAGCGCCCGCCGGCGCACCATGGACAACGGCGCCCGCGGGCGCCGTTTGTGTCTTGACAGCGAGCCAGTGCGCAGGCACTGGCCCGCGTCCCGACTCAGCCCTGCAGGCCGCGCCCTCGCAGAGCTCGGGCCCTTCGTCAGGCGCGAGCCAGTGCGCAAGCACTGGCCCGCGTCCTGACTCAGCGCAGCCGCTTCACCAGGCTGGAGGTGTCCCAGCGGTTGCCGCCCTGCGCCTGGATGTCGGCATAGAACTGGTCCACCAGGGCCGTCACCGGCAGGCGCGCGCCGTTGCGCTTGGCTTCATCGAGCACCAGGCCGAGATCCTTGCGCATCCAGTCCACCGCAAAGCCGAAGTCGAAGCGGTCGTCGATCATGGTGGGCCCGCGGTTGTCCATCTGCCAGCTCTGCGCCGCGCCCTTGCCGATCACACCGAGCACCGCCTTCATGTCCAGCCCCGCCTTCTGGCCGAAGGCGATGGCTTCCGACAGCCCCTGCACCAGCCCGGCGATGGCAATCTGGTTGACCATCTTGGCGAGCTGCCCCGCGCCGCTGTCGCCGAGCAGGGTCACGGCCTTGGCGAAGGCCATGGCCACCGGCTGGATGGTGGCGAAGGCCGCCGCGTCGCCGCCGCACATCACGGTGAGCACGCCGTTGACGGCGCCGAGGTTGCCGCCCGACACCGGCGCGTCGATGAAGGCGATGCCGGCCTTCGCACCTTCGGCGCTCAGCTCGCGCGCGACCGCCGCCGAGGCGGTGGTGTGGTCCACGAAGATGGCGCCGCGCGCCATGCCGGCGAAGGCACCCTCGGCCCCCAGCACCACCGAGCGCAGGTCGTCGTCGTTGCCCACGCAGGCAAAGACGATGTCGGCGCCTTGCGCCGCCGCCCGCGGTGTGGCCGCGGCCGCGCCGCCGTATTCCTTGACCCAGGCCTCGGCCTTGGCGGCGGTGCGGTTGTAGACCGTCACCTGGTGACCGGCGCGCAACAGGTGGCCGGCCATGGGATAGCCCATCACGCCCAGGCCGAGAAAGGCCACGCGGCGCGAGGCGGTGGGTTCATAGGTCTTGTCTGCCATGCGAGCTGCTCCACGAAAGAAAACGGCCTCCGACGGGAGGCCGTGACGGCGTTGATGGTAAGACGCTCATCCCGATTCGCGACTCATCGAATACATCCCGTTCGGGCTGAGGTATCGAAGCCCCATGTGCGCGACGAGGCACTTCGATACCTCAGTGCGAACGGGCTCTTGTGGTTTTCCTGTCGCTCGAACGCCAAGGCGTATCACACGATGGTGAGGTGCTCGGTGCCCGCTGCCAGATCGCTGCTGCGCGCCCGCGTGCTGTGCAGCTTGATCTGCAGCCGCAGGTCGTTCACCGAGTCGGCATTGCGCAGCGCGTCTTCGTAGGTCACGACGCCGCCTTCGTAGAGGTCGAACAGCGCCTGGTCGAAGGTCTGCATGCCCAGCTCGCGCGAGCGTTTCATGATTTCCTTGAGCTCGCCCACCTCGCCCTTGAAGATCAGGTCGGCGATCAGCGGCGTGTTGAGCATGATCTCCACCGCCGCCACCCGGCCCTTGCCTTCCTGGCGCGGCAGCAGGCGCTGCGAGATCAGGCCCTTGAGGTTGAGCGACAGGTCCATGAGCAGCTGCGCGCGCCGCTCCTCGGGGAAGAAGTTGATGATGCGGTCCAGCGCCTGGTTGGCGCTGTTGGCGTGCAGCGTGGCCATGCACAGGTGGCCGGTCTCGGCGAAGGCGATCGCGTTGTCCATCGTCTCGCGGTCGCGGATCTCGCCCATGAGGATGACGTCGGGCGCCTGGCGCAGCGTGTTCTTCAGCGCCTGCGCCCAGCCGTCGGTGTCGATGCCCACTTCGCGCTGGGTGATGATGCAGTTCTTGTGCGGATGCACGAACTCCACCGGGTCCTCGATGGTGATGATGTGGCCGTAGGAGTTCTCGTTGCGGAAATCCACCATGGCCGCGAGCGAGGTGCTCTTGCCCGAGCCGGTGGCGCCAACGAAGATGACCAGCCCGCGCTTGGTCATCGCCACGTCCTTGAGCACCTGCGGCAGGTCGAGGCTGTCGATGGTGGGCAGCGTCTGCGGGATCGTGCGCAGCACCAGCCCCACCTGCCCCTGCTGCACGAAGGCGTTGACGCGAAAGCGCCCGATGCCCTGGGGCGAGATGGCGAAGTTGCACTCCTTCGTGCGCTCGAACTCCGCCGCCTGCTTGTCGTTCATCACGCTGCGCGTGAGCGCCAGCGTGTGCTGGCCGGTCAGCGGCTGCGGCGACACCTTGGTGATCTTGCCGTCGACCTTGATGGCCGGCGGGAAGTCGGCCGTGAGGAAGAGGTCCGAGCCGTTGCGCGACACCATGAGGCGCAGCAGGTCGTTGACGAACTTGGAGGCCTGGTCACGTTCCATGAGGGGTCCTGGTCAAGACAACGCCGATCAATTCTGCGACAGCAGCGCCGACAGCCGCGCGCTCACCTGGCGCAGCCGCAGCGACAGCCGGCGCGACAGGGAGGCCAGCAGCGCCAGCCCGAGCCGCGGCTCGTGCGCGAGCATCGCATCCAGCCGCTCGCTGTCGATCACCGCGAGCGAGCAGGGCGACAGCGTCATGCACGACGAGAACCGGGCGCCGGCGTCGAGCAGCGACATCTCGCCCAGCATCTCGCCCGCATGCGCCTCCGCCAGGCGCGCCCGCGCGCCCCAGGGGTGCACGCGGTCGACCGACAGGGTGCCCTCGAGCACCACGAGCATGTAGTTGCCGCGCTCGTCCTGCGCGATGACTTCCTTGCCGGCCGGCACCGAGACGAACTCGCAGTAGCGGCACAGGCGCTGCAGCTCGTCGGGGCAGAGCGCGACGAGCTGGCGGTCGTCCGTCCACAGCCGGGCGAAGAGCGAGGCGCCTTCGGCGGGGTCGAGCGCCCGGGCGTCGACCTCGACCGCGCGCGTGCGCCAGGCGGCGCGCGCCTGCACGTCGCCCGGCACCTCGTGGAACATCGACGAGAAGTAGCCGGCCTCCTCGCCGCCCTCGGGCGGGCGGGGCGGCCGCTTCATGCGGGAGAACAGGCGCTTCACGGCGCGGCGCTCAGCCGGGGAAGTTCTCCGGGAACTTCGCCTTGGTGCGCGCCTCGGCCGGCGAGATGACGTTGCGGCGCACCAGGTCGGTCAGGTTCTGGTCCAGCGTCTGCATGCCCATGCTGTTGCCGGTCTGGATGGCCGAGTACATCTGCGCGATCTTGTTCTCGCGGATCAGGTTCTTGATGGCCGAGGTGCCGAGCATGATCTCGTGCGCGGCCACGCGGCCGGTGCCGTCCTTGAGCTTGCACAGCGTCTGCGAGATCACGGCGACGAGCGATTCGGAGAGCATCGCGCGCACCATCTCCTTCTCGGCCGCGGGGAAGACGTCGACGATGCGGTCGATGGTCTTGGCCGCGCTCGAGGTGTGCAGCGTGCCGAACACCAGGTGGCCCGTCTCGGCGGCGGTGAGCGCCAGGCGGATGGTCTCCAGGTCGCGCATCTCGCCCACGAGGATGGCGTCCGGGTCCTCGCGCAGCGCCGAGCGCAGCGCGTTGGCGAAGCTGAGCGTGTGCGGGCCGACCTCGCGCTGGTTGACGAGGCACTTCTTCGATTCGTGCACAAACTCGATCGGGTCTTCCACCGTGAGCACGTGGCCGTACTCGTTCTCGTTGAGGTGGTTGACCATGCCGGCGAGCGTGGTCGACTTGCCCGAGCCGGTGGGCCCGGTCACCAGCACCATGCCGCGCGGCTTGAGCGCCAGGTCGCCGAACACCTTGGGCGCGGCCAGCTGCTCCAGCGTGAGGATCTTGGACGGGATGGTGCGGAACACCGCGCCCGCGCCGCGGTTCTGGTTGAAGGCGTTGACGCGGAAGCGCGCCAGGCCCTGGATCTCGAACGAGAAGTCGCACTCCAGCGTCTCTTCGTACGCCTTGCGCTGCGAGTCGTTCATGATGTCGTACACCATGTCGTGCACCTGCTTGTGCTCGAGGGCGTCGACATTGATGCGCCGCACGTCGCCATGCACGCGGATCATGGGCGGCAGGCCGGATGACAAATGCAGGTCCGAAGCCTTGTTCTTGACGGAAAAGGCCAGCAGTTGGGTGATGTCCATGGGCTCGGATTCTGGTTCGGTGCCTGTGCGGCACACGCTCGCCGGCGGCAGGCCTGCGGGATACTGGCGAAATATGTCGACGCTCGTCTCGAACATACAACAAGTGCGTGCTCGCATTGCCAATGCGTGCGCGCAGGCGCAGCGCCCCGTGGAAAGCGTCACGTTGCTGGCGGTGAGCAAGACGGTGCCGGCCGAGGCGGTGCGTGCCGCCTTCGAAGCCGGCCAGCAGCGCTTCGGCGAGAACTACGTCGCTGAAGGCGTGGCCAAGATCGCCGCGCTTGCCGATCTGCGCGAGCGCCTGGACTGGCACCTCATCGGCCCGCTGCAAAGCAACAAGACGCGCGACGCGGCCGAGCATTTCGATTGGGTGCACAGCGTGGACCGGCTGAAGATCGCGCAGCGCCTGTCCGACCAGCGCCCGCCGACCCTGCCGCCGCTGCAGGTCTGCCTGCAGGTCAATGTCAGCGGCGAGGCCTCCAAGAGCGGCGTGGCTCCCGCCGAGTTGCCCGCGCTGGCGCATGCGGTGGCGGCCTTGCCGCGACTCAGGCTGCGGGGGCTGATGTCGGTTCCCGAGCCCACGCCCGATGTCGCGGCGCAGCGGCGTGCACATGCGACGCTGCGTGAGCTGCTGGCGCAGCTGCAAGGCGACGGCCTGGCGCTCGATACCTTGTCCATGGGCATGACGGCCGACCTGGAAGCGGCCGTGCTCGAAGGCGCGACGCTGGTGCGCATCGGCACGGCGATCTTCGGCGCGCGGCCACCTGCGCACGGCGGCTGAGCATGGGCCCGAGCGCCGAGCGCACCCGCCTGCCGCCGCCGTGGCGCGACGAGCACGCGGTGGTGCAGGCGCTGCTCTCGCGGCTGTCGGGCGCGCTGGAATGGCCGGCGGTCGAGGTGATGGCCCGCCCCTGGGTGACCGGCGTGCGCGAGCGGCCGGCGCCGTTCTGGGCGATGGAGTCGCTGCTGCGCGACTACCCGCTCACCAGCGCAGAGGGTCTCGCGCTGATGCGCCTGGCCGAAGCGCTGCTGCGGGTGCCGGATGCGGACACCGCCGTCGCGCTGACCGCCGACCAGCTCGGCCGCGCCGATTTCGACCACCGCGCCGACGGTGGGCATGCCCTGCTGGCCGGGCTGTCGGCGAGTGCCATCGCCCTGTCCAAGCGGCTGTTGCCGGGCGGGGATGACGAAGGCGGGGTGCTGCGTCGCCTCGGCGCGCAGACGGTGGTGGCGGCCACGGTGCGTGCCATCGGCCTGCTCGGGCGGCAGTTCGTGCTGGGGCGCGACATCGGCGAGGCGCTGGCCGAAGCGCAGGGCGCGCGACGCGGCGCACCGGGGCTGCGCTTCAGCTTCGACATGCTGGGCGAAGGTGCCCGCACCGATGCCGACGCGCTGCGCTACCTCGACGCCTATGCGCAGGCCATCACCGCCATCGCCGCGCAGCGCGGGCCCGGGCCGGTGGAGGCGGCCGACGGCATCTCCGTCAAGCTGAGTGCGCTGTTCCCGCGCTACGAGGCCAGCCAGCGCGACCGTGTGTTCGCCGAGCTGCTGCCACGGCTCGTGCGGCTCGCGGACGCGGCGGCGATCGCGGACCTGGGCCTCACGGTCGATGCGGAGGAAAGCGAGCGCCTCGAGCTGTCGCTGGACGTGTTCGAGGCGCTGGCGGCGCATGCGGCCGCGCGGCATCCGTCCTGGAAGGGCCTGGGCCTCGCGGTGCAGGCCTACCAGACGCGCGCGCTGGCGGTGATCGACGAGGTGGCGCGCATTGCCACCGTGCACGGGCGGCGGGTGATGGTGCGCCTGGTCAAGGGCGCGTACTGGGACCGCGAGATCAAGCATGCGCAGGAGCTGGGCCTGGCCGGCTACCCGGTGTTCACCCACAAATCGCACACCGACATCGCCTACCTCGCCTGTGCGCAGGCGCTGCTGGGCCATGCGCGGCAGGGCGTGGTCTATCCGCAGTTCGCCACCCACAACGCCGGCAGTATCGCCGCGGTGCTGCAGATGGCGTGCGCAAGCGGCGCCGCCTTCGAGATGCAGCGGCTGCACGGCATGGGCGAGGCCATCTACCGCGAAGTGTTGGCGGGTGAGGACCCGCCGCCGCTGCGGGTGTATGCGCCGGTGGGCCGGCACCGCGACCTGCTGGCCTATCTGGTACGGCGGCTGCTGGAGAACGGCGCGAACTCCTCCTTCGTGCACCAGCTCGCCGACCCGGCGGTGGATGCGGATGCGCTGCTGCGTTCGCCGCTGAACCCCGTGGCCGAACCGGCGCTGCCGTTGCCGGACGCGCTGTTCGGGCCCGGGCAACGGTCGAATTCCCGGGGGGTGGACCTTTCGCACCTGGCCGACCGGCAAGTGCTGCTCGACGCCATCGGCCGCGTGCCGTTGGAGCCCGTGGCCGAAGCCACGCTGGCCGACGCCGCGGCGGCCATGGAGCGCCTGCACGCCGGCTTCGCCCGCTGGACAGAGACCCCGCTCGCCGAACGCTGCGCCGTGCTGCGCCGCGCCGGCGACGCGCTGCAGACCCGCCTGCCCGAGTTCTGCGCGCTGCTGGTGAACGAAGGCCGCAAGACCCTGGACGATGCGGTGGCCGAGGTGCGCGAGGCCATCGACTTCTGCCGCTACTACGCCGACGAGGCCGCGTTGCGCCTCGCGCCGCAGACGCTGCCCGGTCCGACCGGCGAACACAACGAACTGCGCCTGGCCGGGCGCGGCGTGTTCGTGTGCATCAGCCCCTGGAACTTCCCGCTGGCCATCTTCACCGGGCAGGTGGTGGCCGCGCTGGTCGTCGGCAATGCGGTGGCGGCCAAGCCGGCCGAGCAGACGCCGGCGGTCGCCGCGCGCACGGTGGCGTTGCTGCATGCCGCCGGCGTGCCGGCCGACGCGCTCGTGCTGATGCACGGGCCGGGCGAGACGGTGGGCGCGGCGCTGGTCGCGCATCCGGCCGCGGCCGGCGTGTGCTTCACCGGGTCGACCGCGGTGGCGCGGCACATCCACCGCGCGCTGGCGGCCAAGGACGGCCCCATCGTGCCGCTGATCGCCGAGACCGGCGGCATCAACGCCATGCTGGTGGACAGCAGTGCGCTGCCCGAGCAGGTGGTCGACGCGGTGCTGGCCAGCGCCTTCCGCTCGGCCGGCCAGCGCTGTTCGGCGCTGCGCCTGCTGTGCCTGCACGACAGCGTGGCCGAAGGCGTGATCACCATGCTGCGCGGCGCGATGGCGGAACTGCGCGTCGGCGACCCGCGCGACTGGGGCACCGACCTCGGCCCGGTCATCGACCGCGAGGCCTTCGACGGACTGCAGGCGCACATCGCCCGCTTGCGCGCCGAGGCCCGGCTGATCGGCGAGACGCCCTTGCCGCCCGGTCTGTCGGGGGAGTTCGTCGCGCCCGTCGCCTTCGAGCTGCCGCGCATCGCCGCGCTCACGCAGGAGATCTTCGGCCCGGTGCTGCATGTGGTGCGCTGGCGCGGCGACCCGGCGGACGTGCTGTCGCAGGTGCATGCGCTCGGCTTCGGCCTGACCTTCGGCATCCAGACCCGCATCGACAGCCGCGCGATGCGCCTCGCGCAGGCGGCGCACATCGGCAATGTCTACGTCAACCGCCACATGGTGGGCGCGGTGGTGGGCGTGCAGCCTTTCGGCGGCGAAGGGTTGTCGGGCACCGGCCCCAAGGCGGGCGGGCCGCACTATCTCTACCGCTTCTGCCACGAGCGCGCGCTCAGCATCGACACCACCGCCGCCGGCGGCAACGTGGCGCTGATGGCCGGCGGCCATTGAGCCGGGCACGGTGGGCCACGCTTCTACACTGCACGCCATGAACGACATCGCATTCATCGGCGGGGGCAACATGGCCGGCGCCATCATCGGCGGGCTGCTCAGGAGCGGGCGTGCGGCGGATTCGATCCTGGTGGTCGACCCGGGCGATGCGCAGCGCGAGCGGCTGCAGCGCGAGTTCGGCGTACGCACGCTGGCCGCGGCCGATGCGTCGCTCGCGGCCGCGCAGTGCGTGGTGTGGGCGGTGAAGCCGCAGCTTTTCCAGGCCGCGGCGGCGCCCTGTGCGCCGCATGTGGGCGGCGCGCTGCACCTGAGCGTGATGGCCGGCATCCGCAGCGACGCGATCTTGCTCGCGGTGGGCACGCAGCGGGTGGTGCGCGCCATGCCGAACACGCCGGCGCTGATCGGCCAGGGCATGGCCGGCCTGTTCGCGCGCGCAGCGGTCTCGGCCGACGAGCGGGCGCAGGTCGAAGCCATGCTCGCGGGCACCGGCCAGACCGTGTGGGTGGCGCAGGAGAGCGACCTGGATGCGGTGACGGCCGTCTCGGGCTCGGGCCCGGCCTATGTGTTCTACCTGCTCGAGGCCTTGATCGAAGCCGGGGAACGCCTGGGCCTGCCGGCGGCGCAGGCCAGGCAGCTGGCGATCGCCACATGCGCCGGCGCCGCGGCGCTGGCCGCCGACTCCGACGAGCCGCCCGAGGTGCTGCGCGAACGCGTGACCTCCAAGGGCGGGACCACGCATGCCGCGCTCAGCCTGCTGCAGGCCCAAGACGTGAAGGCCGCGTTCGTTCGCGCGGTGGAAGCCGCGGCGCAGCGAGCCCGCGAGCTCGGCGACGAATTCGGCCAGGCCGGCGCGCGAACCTGACGCGGGGCGGCCGAGGCAGCGGGCGGGCGGCCCGCCGTTCGCATGCGCTTACACATGAGCCGGATGGGCCTTCGGCGCCTGCCACAGGCTTGCGGTTTTCACCCTCCGCATGGCCATGGACCCCAACGCCGACCCGCTCTGCACCCTTCCCGCCACCCGATTCGTGGCGCGCCCGGACGAGGCGCCGCGGCGTCCCCGCCGATGGCCGTCCTGGGCCGCGCTGGCGCTCTGTGCGCTGATGGCCGCCTGCGGCGGCGGAGGCAGCGCTGACGCACCACCGTTGTCGGGCGACCCCGGTGTCGACGCGGGCACGGGAGATCCGGGCGCGGCGCCGGTGCTGCCGCCCGACCCGGCCGCGAGCGCGCCGGCGCAGCCCGCACGGCTGCCCGTGCTGGCGATCGACACCGTCAACCAGGCGCCCATCGTCTCGCGCGAGGACTACCTCGACGGCAGCTTCCGCCTGAGTGACGCCGACGGTCAGACGCTGGCCGAGAGCACGCTCGAGATCCGCGGCCGCGGCAACACCACCTGGAACTACCCGAAGAAGCCGTACCGCGTGCGCCTGACCGGCGGCGAACCGCTGCTGGGCATGCCGAGCAGCCGGCACTGGGTGCTGCTGGCCAACTACGCGGACAAGACGATGCTGCGCAACGACATCGCCTTCGAGATCAGCCGCGTGCTGGGCATGGCCTACACGCCGCGTTCGCGCTTCGTGGACGTCACGCTCAACGGCGCCTACGCCGGCGTCTACCAGCTGACAGAAAGCATCCGCGTCGGCCCCGACCGGGTCGACATTCCGGCGCTGGATGAGACCGATACCAGCGCCGATGTCATCACCGGCGGCTACCTGCTGGAGGTGGACCAGCGCCGTGGCGAGGACTTCTGCTTCGACTCCAAGCGCACCGACATGGTGTTCTGCGCCGCGGACCCGGAGGAACTGCTGGACGCCGCCCGCCAGCCGCAGCGCGACTACATCGTGGGCTACATCGACGCCCTCGACGCCGCCTTGTTCGGCCCGGATTTCAGGGACCCGGCGAAGGGCTACGCGGCCTACCTGGATGTCGATTCGGCGGTCGCCTACTTCCTCATCCAGGAACTGGTGAAGAACGTGGACGGCAACCTTCGCTTCAGCACCTACCTCTACAAGAAGCGCGACGGCAAGCTGTTCTTCGGGCCGGTATGGGACTTCGACCGGTCGCTGGGCAACGTCAACTATGCGGGGGCCGACCGGACCGATGGCTGGCGCACGCGGCCGACGCCCTGGTATACGCGCCTGTTCCAGGACCCGGCCTTCGCCGCGAAGGTGAGGGCCCGGTGGGCGCAGATGAAGGCCGACGGGGAGCTCGACGCGATCCTCGCCTACATCGACGAGCGCGCGTTCTACCTGAGCGAGGCGCAGAAGGCCAACTTCGTGCGCTGGCCCATCCTCGATCAGGAACTGGACATCACGCGGGTCATCCCGGGCAGCTACGAAGGCGAGATCGCCGTCATGAAGGAATGGCTGCAAGCGCGCATCGCCTGGATGGACACGCAGCTCGGCCAGTGAAGCGACGCACGGGCACAGGCCGCGGGCCGCGCTTCATGCCGGCGCCGCCGCCGGCGATGCAAAGCCTGCATCGCCGGGCGTGCCCACGGCCGTGGTGAAGCGCCTACAGTCCCTGCGCGCGCCCTGTGCGGCGCCGCCCGGCGTGCGTCAGCACGCCCCATGCGCGTAAGAGGAACCCATCATGACCGCCCTGTCCTACGTCTCCACCGACCACAACAGCCCCTGGCAGACCTATCTGTCGCAGATCGACCGCGTGCTGCCCTACCTCGGGCCGCTGGCCTCCTGGTCGGAGACGCTCAAGCGGCCCAAGCGCGCACTCGTCGTCGACGTGCCCATCGAGATGGACGACGGCAGCGTCGCGCACTTCGAGGGCTTTCGGGTGCAGCACAACCTCTCGCGCGGACCGGGCAAGGGCGGCGTGCGCTTCCACCCCGACGTGACGCTGGAAGAGGTGATGGCCCTGTCGGCCTGGATGACCATCAAGTGCGCCGCGGTGAACCTGCCGTTCGGCGGGGCCAAGGGCGGCATCCGGCTCGATCCGAAGAAGCTGTCGGAGAAGGAACTCGAGCGGGTGACGCGCCGCTACACCAGCGAGATCGGCATCATCATCGGCCCGCAGCGCGACATTCCCGCACCCGACGTGAACACCAACGCCCAGGTCATGGCCTGGATGATGGACACCTATTCCATGAACACCGGCACCACGTCCACCGGCGTTGTCACCGGCAAGCCTATTCACCTGGGTGGCTCGCTGGGCCGCGTGAAGGCGACCGGCCGGGGCGTCTACGTCACCGGGCGCGAGGCGCTGCGGCGCATGGGCATCAACCTCGACGGCGTGCGCGTGGCGGTGCAGGGCTTCGGCAACGTGGGCAGTTCGGCGGCCGAGCTCTTCGTCGGCTCGGGCGGCAAGATCGTCGCGGTGCAGGACCACACCGGCAGCATCGCCAACGCCCGCGGCTTCGACATGGCCGAACTCATGGCCACGGTGCGGCGCGACGGCGGCGTGGGCGGCTTCACGGGTGGCGAGCGCATCGACAACGAAGCCTTCTGGGACACCGACTGCGACATCCTCATCCCCGCCGCGCTGGAAGGCCAGATCACGCCCGAGCGCGCGCAACGCATCAAGGCCAAGCTGGTGCTCGAAGGTGCGAACGGCCCGACGCTGCCCGAGGCCGACGACATCCTGCGCGACCGCGGCATCCTCGTCATGCCCGACGTCATCTGCAACGCCGGCGGCGTGACGGTGAGCTACTTCGAGTGGGTGCAGGACTTCTCGAGCTTCTTCTGGACCGAAGACGAGATCAACGTGCGGCTGGACAAGATCATGGTCGACGCGCTGCGCCGCATCTGGGACATGGCCGACCGCCACAAGATCACCTTGCGCACCGCGACCTTCGCGGTCGCCTGCGAGCGCATCCTGATGGCGCGCCAGGAGCGCGGCCTCTACCCCTGAGCCGCGGTTAGCGCAGCGCCAGGTCCAGGGCGATGCCGGCGAACACGGCAAAGCCCACCCAATGGTTCAGCCGGAAGGCACGAAAGCAGCCTTCGCGGCTGCGGTCGCGGATGAGGGTGTAGTGCCATACCGCCTGGGCCGCCGCCGCGGCGATGCCCAGCAAGAAGACATTGCCCAGGCCCAGCAGCCGGCCGAAGAAGGCCCAGGTGCCGAGGTGGATGGCGTAGAAGGCCATCACCGCGGTCACATCGAGCTTGCCCAACGTGACGGCCGAGGTCTTGATGCTGAGCTTGAGGTCGTCGTCGCGGTCGACCATGGCGTATTCGGTGTCGTAGGCCAGCACCCAGAAGGCGTTGCCCAGCAGCAGCCACCA
Organism: Rubrivivax sp.; assembly: GCA_044506225.1. GTDB lineage: Bacteria > Pseudomonadota > Gammaproteobacteria > Burkholderiales > Burkholderiaceae_C > JAKFDI01. The sequence goes on from JBIQKU010000038.1 coordinate 21,693, forward strand.
GGCATGCGGCGGCACGGCGGCGTTCACCGCCGAGAGGCTCCATGTGCTGCCGCCCAGCACTGCGGCAAACGCCATGGGGATGCCGAAGCTGAACGCGATGCCCAGCACCGCCTGCGGAATCGACACCACCCGCTTGGCATACGGATAGAGCATGGCGATCACCAGCGCCGCGAACGACAGCAGGATGGTCGGCGGGTTGGTGCTGAGCACCAGCGCGAAGGCGATGAGCGCGAGCAGCGCGCCGAAGCGCAGCGCCTGCGCGACGCTCAGCGCGCCACGGGTGACCGGACGCTGGGCGGTGCGCTTGACGTGGCGGTCGAACTCGCGGTCGGCCACGTCGTTGATGCAGCAGCCGGCGCTGCGCATCAGGATGGTGCCGAGCACGAACACCGCCAGCAGGTGCCAGCCGGGAAAGCCGTCGGCCGCGATCCACAGCGCCGACAGCGTGGGCCACAGCAGCAGCAGCCAGCCGGCAGGGCGGTTCCACCGGATCAGGTCGAGATAGAGCGCGAGCCGGCTGGGCGCCGGAGGGGTGGGCGTGGTCAGCGTGGGCATGCGGGGATTGTCGGGTGCCGGAGTGCCGGGGCGTCGTGGTGCGGGCTGTGAGCGTGTGCCCAGACCCGTTCGTCCTGAGGTATCGAAGCCCTCCTGCGCGCATTCACCCTTCGATACCTCAGGGCGAACGGACCGTGAGGCGCGACGGTTTCGGTTTCGGCCTTGCTTTTGGCCCGCGCATCAGCTGTCCAGCTGCTTCTGGAACACCAGGCCCGCATGCTCACGCAGCGCATGGAACTTGATCTTCGGCCAGTTCTCCTGCATGGCCCGCAGTTCGCCCGCGTACTCCAGCAGCACGCAGGGTGCGTTCACTGCGTCATGCGCCACACGGTGGCTGTTGTGATCGATGAAGCGCTTGAGCTCGCGTTCGCCGCCGTCGGCGGCGTCGCAGCTCACCCAGCGCGCGACGTTGTAGCGGGCCGGCGCGATGCGCGCCTTGACGCCGTACTCGTGCTCCAGCCGGTGCGCCACCACCTCGAACTGCAGCTGGCCGACGGCGCCCAGCAGCAGCA
>JBIQKU010000273.1:0-3256 GCA_044506225.1 Rubrivivax sp.
GATTGGGGAATGGGTTTTGGCGGAGAGCGCTTCGACAGGCTCAGCGCGAACGGGTCTTCATGATCGGCGTGCTTCGACAAGGCGAATCCTTGCCCTCGGTCCTGACCCCGTCGAAGGGTCACCACGAACGGTGCTTTGGTACGAGCGCTTCGATACCTCAGCGCGAACGGGTCCGCGGCAAGAGGTTTGGGCGGAAAGCGCTTCGACCGGCTCAGCGCGAACGGGTTCGGGGCAAAAGGTTTGGGCGCAGAGCGCTTCGACCGGCTCAGCCCCGTCGACCAGCTCAATACCCGGCGCTCCTATCGACCTCATGCCGCGGCCGCTCACCGCGGCGCAGGCGGGTGAGGTTGTCGGCCAACTGGCGGGCCACTTCGTCGTAGGAGGCCTGCGCGGCGATGTGCGGCGTGGCGGCCACCTTGGGGTGGGACCAGATCCAGTGGCCGGCCGGCAGCGGCTCGCGCTCGAAGACGTCGAGCGCCGCGGCGGAGAGGTGGCCTTCGTCGAGCAGGGCGCGCAGGTCCTCCTCGACGAGTTGCTCACCGCGCCCGATGTTGATGACCATGGCGCCGCGTGGCAGTTGCGACAGCAGCGCGCGGTCCATCAGCCCGCGGGTGGCCGGCGTGAGCGGCAGCGCGCACACCAGGATGTCGCTGCGCGCGAGCAGCGCGCCCAGTTGCGAGTCGCCGGCGAAGCACGCCACGCCGTCGATGTCGTGCGCCCGCCGGCTCCAGCCGGCGACCGGATAGCCGAGCGGGCGGAAGGCGCGGGCGATCGCCTGCCCGACCTGGCCGATGCCGAGGATGCCCACGCGGCAGGCCGACGGCGGGCGCACCGCATGACGCCGCCATTCGCCGCGCGCCTGCTGCTGCGCATACGTGTTGAGGTCGCGGGTCACGCGCAGCGCCTGGGCCACGACGTATTGGGCGATCTCCATGCCCTGGTTCGGGTCGACGGTGCGCGTGATCGCCAGCCCGGGAGGCAGGTCGGTGGCGCGCACGATCTTGTCGACGCCGGCGCCGATGGCCGCGACCAGGCGCAGATTCGGGTAGCGACCGACGGTGCCGTCCTTCAAGCGCCAGGCGAGGATGGCCTCCACCTGCTCGGGCGGCGGGTTCTCGTCTTCACGCCAGACGGTGAGGCCGGGAATGCGCGACAGCGCGTCGAAATAGGGTTCGCCGTCCAGGGGCGACACCGCCACGAGCACCGCCATGGCCTAGCTGTCGTAGCCGGGGTTGCGGCGGTCGAGGCGGCGCAGCAGGCCGGGCCACACCAGGTTCGCACCCTTGCCCTTGGTCGCGTCGCGCGACTGCGCGAGGTTGAGGTCCACCATGGCCTGCGGCAGCACGTTCAGCTCGCCGCCGCCCGCCTGCGCCAACACCTGGATGCGGCAGGCGGCTTCGAGCATGTACATGTTCTGGAAGGCCTCGGCCACCGTGCGCCCACAGGCGAGCAGGCCGTGGTTGCGCAGGATGAGGTGGTTGGCGCGGCCCAGGTTGGCCACCAGCCGCGGCTTTTCGTCGGCGCGCAGCGCCACGCCCTCGTAGTCGTGATAGGCGAGGCTCGCGAGCGGGAAGGTGGCGTGTTGCGACAGCGCGAGCAGCCCGCCCTTCTGCGCCGACACCGCCACGCCGTGCAGCGTGTGGGTGTGGATCACGCAGTTCACCTCGGGCCGTGCCGCATGCACCGCGCTGTGGATGGTGAAGCCCGCGGGGTTCACGTCCCAGGCGCTGTCCATCACCGGATGGCCTTCTTCGTTCACCTTGACGAGGCTGGAGGCGGTCATCTCCTCGAAGAACAGGCCGTAGGGATTGATGAGGAAGTGCTCCGGCTCGCCGGGCACGCGCATCGAGACGTGGGTGAACACCAGGTCGTCCCAGCCGAAGAGCGCGACCAGCCGGTAGGCGGCGGCGAGGTCGACACGGGCCTGCCATTCCTGCGGGGAGACGTGGTGGCGAAGGGAGGGAAAGTCGAGCGGAGCGTTCATCGGATCTCCTCGTGGGCTGGGCTGAAAGGGAGCGCGTCGATTCTGTGCCGCCGCCGGCGCGGCCGCGTCCGGCAGGCACGAACCCCGGTGGCGATGGCGGGATCGGGGCGGGCGTGCGACACACACCGACAGAATCTTGTTCTGCATCACGGAATCCGGCCTGCACGCCAGCGACGGCCGCGGGCCGCGCACGGACATCCGCCAGCGGTCCGCCGACCATGCATTCTGGCCCTTTCTCCCAGGGCCGACCAGTGCGCCAAGGGTTGGCCCGGGCGGCGCCATCGGCACGGGCTGCTTGCGGCCCCGGATTTACCCTTGTTGTGCTGCATAGCAGAACTGCATGCCGTTTTCCTGTTGACCTCGCCGAAGCGAACGCCACAGAATGCCCCGCCGATTCTGGACGCTCGTGCAGAAAGCGTCCGACGGCTCTTGCCCTCAGCCCGCCGCCTTGCGGCCCTCGGAGTCTTCCCATGCCCTTGCTCTTGCCACAGGCCATCGGTTCGCAGGTCTGCCACGCACCGCGTGGCCGGCGCGTGCGGGAGGCCTAGGCGATGGAACTGTTTCTTCAGCAGGTGCTGAACGGGCTCACGCTCGGCGGCGTGTACAGCCTCGTGGCGCTCGGGCTGACCCTGGTCTACGGCATCCTGCACGTGCCCAACTTCGCCCACGGTGCGCTGTACATGGTGGGCGCGTTCGCGTCCTGGTTCCTCATGTCGCAGTTCGGCATGAACTACTGGCTGGCGATGATCGGCGCGGCCATGGCGGTGGCGGCGATCGCCACGCTGTCCGAGCGGCTGGTGTTCCATCCGCTGCGGCATGCGTCCGGGCTGCATCCCATGATCGCGGCCATCGGGCTGCTGCTGTTCCTCGAGGCGGGTGCGCAGGCGCTGTTCGGCGCGGACTTCCGGCGCATGTCCACGCCCTACACCGGCATCGTCGAGGTGGGCGGTGTCATCGCGCCGGTGCAGCGGCTGCTCATCGTCGCCGGCGCGTTCGCGCTGATGGTGGTGCTGCAGCTCTTCCTGAAGAAGACCGTCATGGGCTCGACCATCATCGCGATGGCGCAGAACCGCGACGGCGCCTCGCTGGTCGGCATCGATGCCAACCGCGTGGCCATGCTCACCTTTGCCATCTCGGGCGTGCTGGCCGCGGTGGCCGCCACGCTCTATGCGCCGATCAACCTCGTCTATCCGACGATGGGCAATCTGGTGATCACCAAGGCCTTCGTGATCATCATCCTCGGCGGCATGGGCAGCGTGCCCGGCGCCATCG
>JBIQKU010000039.1:0-22074 GCA_044506225.1 Rubrivivax sp.
ACGAGAACGTGATCCACGTCGCCGGCAAGGTGGACCCGATCTCCGACATCGAGGTCATCCAGACCGAGCTGTGCCTGGCGGACCTCGGCACGGTCGAGAAGACGCTGCAGCGCTCGCTGAAGGCCGCCCGCTCGGGCAACGACAAGGAAGCCGCGCGCCTGGTGGACGTGCTGCAGAAATGCCAGGCGGCGCTCAACGAAGCGAAGCCGGTGCGCAGCATAGCCTTCAGCAAGGAGGAGCTCGCCATCCTCAAGCCCATGTGCCTCATCACCGCCAAGCCGGCGATGTTCGTCGCCAACGTGGACGAGGGCGGTTTCGAGAACAACCCGTACCTCGACAAGCTGCGCGCCTACGCCGAGAGCCAGAAGGCGCCGGTGGTGGCCATCTGCGCCAAGACCGAGGCCGAACTCGCCGACATGGACGAGGAAGACCGGCAGATGTTCCTCGCTGAGATGGGCCAGAGCGAACCCGGCCTGAACCGCCTCATCCGCGCCGCGTTCACGCTGCTGGGCCTGCAGACCTACTTCACCGCCGGCGTGAAGGAGGTGCGCGCCTGGACCATCCGCATCGGCGACACCGCGCCGCAGGCCGCGGGTGTCATCCACACCGATTTCGAGCGTGGCTTCATCCGCGCCCAGACCATCGCCTTCGAGGACTTCATCGCCTACGGCGGCGAGCAGGGCGCGAAGGACGCCGGGAAGATGCGCGCCGAAGGCAAGGAGTACGTCGTCAAGGACGGCGACGTGCTGAACTTCCTGTTCAACGTGTAGGCCTGCACGGCGCCGGCCACCACGCGCCGGCGCGGCGTCTCGCGGCGCGGCGGCGGTGCTAGGCTGCGCCACCCGCACGTGCCGTGCGGCACCGCCGACCCCGCCCCGCCTTGACCGACACGCGCCCTCTTTCGCCGCCGCAGCGATGGCTGCTGGTCATGGCCGGCGTGGCGCTCGCCTATGCCGGGGTCGGCTGGTTGGTGGTCGGGCTCGCGGTCGGCCCGGTGTACGCCGCACCGCTGTACCCGTCGGCCGGCATCGCCCTCGCGGCGGTGCTGGTGTACCGCACGCCAGCGGTGGTGGGCACGGCGCTCGGCGCGTTCGCGGTGAACTGCCTCCTTAGCCGCGGCATCACGCTCGGGCAGACGGTGGGTGTGCCGCTGGCGGTCGCCGTCGGCGCGGCGCTGCAGGCGCTGGCCGGCGCAGCGCTCACCCGGCGCTTCGTGCGGCAGCCGCTCATGCTCAGCGAGCCGCGCGACATCGCCCGCTTCTGCGGGCTGGGCGCGCTCGTGGCCTGCATGATCTGCGCGCCGATGGCCGGCACCGCGCTGTGGCTGAGCGGCGCCGTGCCGCTCGCCGCGCTGCCGCTGGAGACGTTCACCTGGTGGATCGGCGATGCGCTGGGCACGCTCATCGGCGCGCCCATCGTGCTCACCCTCATCGGCCGCCCGCGCGAGGAATGGGCGCCGCGGCGCCTGACCGTCGGCCTGACGCTGGGCATGGTGACGCTGCTGCTGGCGGCGACGATTGCCGTCGTGGGCCACCGCGACCGCGAGCGTGTGCGGGACGCGTTCGACAGCGACGCCACCAGCGCGACGGCCATGCTGGCACACCGCCTGGACGAGGCGTTGCGTGCGCTCGATGCGCTGCACAGCGTCGTGCTCGCGTCCACGGAGGTCTCGGCGCAGGAGCTGCGGCTGGCCAGCCGGTCCTGGCTGGAAAGCGCGCCGCACCTGCAGGCCGCGGGCCTGGCCACGCGGGTCGAGCCGGCGCAGATCCCGGTGTTCGAGGCCTGGCTGCGCACCCAGGGCCTGGCCGGCGTGCAGGTGTTCCAGCGCGGCCCGTCGCCGCCGTCCCTGCTGGGCGACGACCTGATGGTCATCCGCGCCATCGAGCCGATGGCCGGCAATGCGGCGGCGCTGGGGGTGAACGCGCTGTCCATCCCCGCCTCGCGCGAAGCCATCGAAGCCGCCGTGCGCAGCGGCGAGCGTGCCGCCACCGCCGGCTTCACGCTGACGCAGGAGCGCCCCGACGCCGAGCAGACCGGCGTGGTCGTCTACCGGGCGCTGTACCGGGGCGATCCGACCACCCCGGCGCAGCGTGCGGCCGCCGCCTCGGGCCTGGCGTTCGTCACCCTGCGGCTGGACGATGTGCTGCGCAGCGTCACCGCGGAGATCGCGCCCCAGCTCGCGCTGTGCCTCGTCGACGCCGAGCCGCAGGCCGCACGCGCCAGGCTCGCGGGCGCGAGCGGCTGCGAGACGCACCAGGCGGCGATGACGCATGTGCGCGCACTCGACTACGCCGGGCGCCGCTGGGAACTGCGCGCCTACACCCGCCACGGCACGCCGGAGCACACCGGCGACGCCTGGCTGTTCGCGGTGGTGGGGCTGCTGGCGGTCTCGGCGCTCGGTGCGCTGCTGCTGACGGTGACCGGCCGTGCCCGGCGCATCGAGGCGGCGGTGCATGAGCGCACTTCGGCGCTGCAGCAGGAGGTGCGCGAACGCCAGCAGGCCGAAGCCGCCTTGCGCGCGAGCGAGCAGCGCTTTCGCAACGTGTTCAACAACGTGCCGATCGGCGTGGTCTACACCGACCTGCACGCACGCATCCAGGAAGCCAACCCGTTCTTCGCCGAGATGACGGGCTACAGCGTCGACGAGCTGACGCGCATGACCTGGCGCGAGCTCTCGCACCCCGAGGACTGGCAGGAGGGCCACCGGCTGTCGGGCCAGCTGGTGGCGGGCGAGCTGTCCATGTTCCGCCGCCGCCAGCGCTACGTGACCCGCGATGGGCGCACCCTGTGGGCGCAGAACACCATCACGCTGATGCCGCCGGACGACGGCCGCCCGGCACGCATCGTGGCGGTGGTCGAGGACATCACCGAGCACCTGCGCCTGGCCGAGGCCGAACGCGCGCGCGAGGCGGCCGAGCTGTCGAACCGCGCCAAGAACGAATTCCTCTCGCGCATGAGCCACGAGCTGCGCACGCCGCTGAACGCCATGCTGGGCTTCGCGCAGCTGCTGGACCTGGACCGCCAGCACACGCTGGCCGAGGTGCAGCGTTCGTGGGTGGCGCAGATCCAGCAGGCCGGCTGGCACCTGCTGGAGATGATCAACGACGTGCTCGACCTCTCGCGCATCGAGTCCGGCACCATGCGCCTGAGCATCGAGGCGCTGCCGCTCGCGCCCATGCTGCAGGCCACGCTCGCGCTGATCGACAGCGCCGCCACGCAGCGCGGCATCGTCGTCAGCCAGGACCTGCAGCCCGATGCCGACCGCCTGCTGGGCGACAGCACGCGCGTCAAGCAGATCCTCACCAACCTGCTGAGCAATGCGGTGAAGTACAACACCGAGCAGGGCCGCATCCACATCACCAGCCGCCAGCACGGCGAGCAGATCGAGATCGCCATCGTCGACACCGGCCTGGGCATGACGCCCGAGCAGTTGCGCGACCTGTTCCAGCCCTTCAACCGGCTCGGGCGCGAACGCTCGCAGACCGAGGGCACGGGCATCGGCCTGGTCATCAGCCAGCGCCTGGCGGAGCTGATGGGCGGCTCGCTGGTGGCGCGCAGCCTGGCCGGCGAAGGCTCCTCCTTCATCCTCACGCTGCCGGCGGCGATCGACCCCGACACCGTGCGCTCCGAGCTCGAGGGCATGGAGGAGACCCAGCCGCTGTACCGGCGGCGTGTGGTGCACTACGTGGAGGACAACGAGACCAATGTGGAGGTCATGCGCGGCGTGCTCGCGCAGCGCCCGCAGGTGGCGCTGACGGTGTCGATCACGGGCCTGGACGGCCTGACCGCCATCCGCGCCGAGCGCCCGCACGTGGTGCTGCTCGACATGCACCTGCCCGACATCGACGGCCTCGAGCTGCTGCGCCATCTGAAGGCGGACCCGGCGACGCACGACATCCCGGTGGTCGTGGTCTCGGCCGACGCGCTCGGCGAGCAGATCGAGGAGGCGCTGCTCGCCGGCGCGGTGCACTACCTCACCAAGCCGGTGAACGTGAACGAGTTGCTGCGCGTGCTCGACCAGCTGCTCGAACGCGGCGACACACGCTTCGGCTGAATGCCGCCCGCACTGCCAGACAGTGCACAGTTCGCGGCCGCTTTCAACTTGTTTCGCACCTGCGGGCGGGGCGGCGCCAGGGGTCGTGAATTGTTGGCAAGCCGGGGGAAGGCCCAGATTTACACTCCCCGGGGGATGGGTGAAGATGAAAATTCCGTCGTTGTGGAGTGAACACTCAGTGTCCGGACATGCCATGGACGGCCGCCACACGCCTGGCCGCCGCCCCTCCTTGACCCGCGACCGCCGCCTGCTGCGGTGCGCTGTCGCCGGCTGACGCATGGACACGCTGGCGGAAACCCCGCAATCGGCCCTGTCCGGCGTGGCCCGCGTGCTCGTGCACGCCGGCAAGCTGAACGCGCAGGCGGCCGAGGCGCTGGTCAAGAGCGCCCGCGAAAAGAAGACCAGCTTCGTCGCCTCGGTGATCGCCGCGGGCGCCGTCTCCCCCATCGACCTGTCGCACACGCTGTCGACCGCCCTGGCCCTGCCTTTGCTCGACCTCAACGCGGTCGATGCGCAGAAGCTGCCGCGCAACATCGTCGACGCCAAGCTCGCGGCACAGTACCGCATCGTCGTGCTCGGCAAGCGCGGCAATCGCCTGTTCATCGGCGGCTCCGACCCGACCGACCAGGAGGTGGTGGAGCGCATCAAGTTCGCCACCCAGCTTGCGCCGGAATGGGTGGTGGTCGAGCACGACAAGCTCACCAAGCTGCTCGAGGCGAGCGGGGCGAGCGTCTCCGAGACGCTGGAGTCGATGTCCTCCGGCGACTTCGAGTTCGACGTCACCGACGACGTCACCACGCAGGAACAGCAGGAGGTCACCACCGATGTGGAAGACGCACCGGTGGTGCGCTTTCTGCAGAAGATGCTGATCGACGCGATCAACGCTCGCGCCTCCGACCTGCACTTCGAGCCTTACGAATACCACTACCGGGTGCGCTTTCGCATCGACGGCGAACTGCGCGAGATCACCCAGCCGCCGATCGCCATCAAGGAAAAGCTCGCCTCGCGCATCAAGGTCATCTCGCGGCTGGACATCTCCGAGAAGCGCGTGCCGCAGGACGGCCGCATGAAGCTGAAGTTCGGCAGCAAGGCGATCGACTTCCGCGTCAGCACCCTGCCCACGCTCTTCGGCGAGAAGATCGTCATCCGTATCCTCGACCCGTCGAGTGCCAAGCTGGGCATCGAGGCGCTCGGCTACGAGAAGGCCGAGAAGGACCGCCTGCTCAATGCCATCCAGCGGCCCTACGGCATGATTCTCGTCACCGGGCCGACGGGTTCGGGCAAGACGGTGTCGCTCTACACCTGCCTGAACATCCTGAACCAGCCGGGCGTGAACATCTCCACCGTGGAGGACCCGGCCGAAATCAACCTGCCCGGCATCAACCAGGTCAACGTGAACGACCGCGCCGGGCTCACCTTCTCGGCCGCGCTCAAGTCCTTCCTGCGCCAGGATCCGGACGTGATCATGGTCGGCGAAATCCGCGACCTGGAAACCGCCGACATCGCCATCAAGGCCGCGCAAACGGGCCACATGGTGATGTCCACGCTGCACACCAACGACGCGCCGACCACGCTCACGCGCTTGCTGAACATGGGCGTGGCGCCGTTCAACATCGCCTCCAGCGTGCTGCTCATCACCGCGCAGCGCCTGGCGCGCAAGCTGTGCGAGAACTGCCGCGCGCCGGCCGACTACCCGCGCGAGGCGCTGCTGCGCGCCGGCTTCACCGAGAACGAGCTCGACGGCAGCTGGAAGCCGTACCGCGCGGTCGGCTGCTCGTCGTGCTCCAACGGCTACAAGGGCCGCGTCGGCATCTATCAGGTGATGCCGATCAGCGAGGAGATCCAGCGCATCATCCTGGCCGAAGGGACAGCCATGGACATCGCGGCGCAGGCGCAGCGCGAGGGCGTTCGCACCCTGCGGCAGTCGGGCCTGGTCAAGGTCCGGGGCGGTTTCACCACGCTCGAGGAAGTGATCTCGGTCACGAACGAGTGATTCACATCTGAGTCGAGGCCACAGACCTCGGAGGCACCATGGCGACAGCAGCGGCCGCACGAAGCATCAAGGAAATCATCTTCGAGTGGGAGGGCAAGGACAAGAACGGCAAGCTCGTTCGCGGCGAGATGCGCGCGGGCGGCGAAGCCATGGTCAGCGCCAGCCTGCGCCGCCAGGGCATCCTGACGACGAAGATCAAGAAGCGCCGCCTGAGCGGCGGGCGCACGATCAAGCAGAAGGACATCGCCATCTTCACGCGCCAGCTCGCGACGATGATGCGTGCCGGCGTGCCGCTGATCCAGTCGTTCGACATCGTCGCGCGCGGCAGCACCAACCCGCGCATGACGCGGCTGCTCACCGACATCCGCTCAGACGTGGAGACCGGCACCAGCCTGTCGGCCGCGTTCCGCAAGTTCCCGCTGCATTTCGATGCGCTGTACTGCAACCTCGTCGAAGCGGGCGAGGCGGGCGGCATCCTGGAGGCGCTGCTCGACCGGCTGGCCGTCTACCAGGAAAAGACGATGGCCATCAAGAACAAGATCAAGTCGGCCCTCATCTACCCGGTGGCCGTGCTCGTGGTCGCGTTCGTGGTGCTCGCGGTCATCATGATCTTCGTGATCCCGGCGTTCAAGGAGGTGTTCACCTCCTTCGGCGCCGACCTGCCGGCGCCCACGCTGCTGGTGATCGGGATGTCCGAGTTCTTCGTGAGCTACTGGTACCTCATCTTCGGCATCCTGATCGGCGGCACCTACTTCTTCATCCAGTCGTGGAAGCGCTCCGAGCGCATGCAGAAGGCGATGGACCGGCTGCTGCTGAAGGCGCCGGTGTTCGGCGACCTGGTCTACAAGTCGGCCGTGGCGCGCTGGACGCGCACGCTGTCCACCATGTTCGCCGCCGGCGTGCCGCTGGTCGAGGCGCTCGATTCGGTGGGCGGCGCCTCGGGCAACGCGGTGTTCGCCGAAGCCACGCAGCAGATCCAGAAGGACGTCTCCACCGGCGCGTCGCTCACCACCTCGATGCAGACCACCGGCATCTTCCCGACCATGGTGCTGCAGATGTGCTCCATCGGCGAGGAGTCGGGCTCGCTCGACCACATGCTGGGCAAGGCGGCCGAGTTCTATGAGGACGAGGTGGACGAGGCGGTCAAGGGCCTGTCCAGCCTGATGGAGCCCTTCATCATCGTCATCCTGGGCACGCTGATCGGCGGCATCGTGGTGTCGATGTACCTGCCGATCTTCAAGCTGGGCCAGGTGGTGTGACGCCCGAGCTCGTCGGCACCCTGCTCTCGCCCTGGGTGCTGGCCCTGCTGGGCCTGTGCATCGGCAGCTTCCTCAACGTCGTCATCCACCGCCTCCCGCTGATGCTGGAGCGCGGCTGGAAGATCGAGAGCGCCGAGCTGCTGGGCGTGAAGATCGAGGAGCCGGCGCCGATCTCGCTGTCCAGGCCGCGCTCGCGCTGCCCGTCCTGCGGCCACGCCATCGCCTGGCACGAGAACATTCCGCTCGTGAGCTGGCTGCGGCTGCGCGGCCGCTGCTCGGCCTGCAAGGCGCGCATTCCGGCGCGCTATCCGCTCGTCGAGCTGCTCACGGCCGTGCTGTTCGGCGTCATCGGCTGGCGCGTCGGCGCGCAGCCGGCCGCCTTGCTGTGGTGCGGCTTCGCCGCCGTGCTGGTCGCGCTCGCGGCCATCGACTGGGACACGACGCTGCTGCCCGACGGCCTCACCCTGCCGCTGCTGTGGGCCGGGCTCGTCGCCGCGGCGCTGGGCTGGACGATCCCGCTCTCCGCAGCGCTGTGGGGCGCGGTGGCGGGCTACCTGTCGCTGTGGTCGGTGTACTGGCTGTTCAAGCTCACCACCGGCAAGGAAGGCATGGGCTTCGGCGACTTCAAGCTGCTGGCCGCGCTGGGCGCCTGGCTGGGCGCCACGATGATCCTGCCCATCGTGCTGGGCGCCTCCGTGATCGGCGCGGTGGTGGGCATCGGCATGAAGGCCAGCGGCGCGCTGCGCGAGGGCCGGTTCGTGCCCTTCGGGCCCTTCCTCGCCGGCTCCGGCCTCGTCGTGATGCTGGCCGGCACGCCGCGCGTGATGGGCTGGCTCGGCTGGTATTGAGCACCGTGGCCTCGATCCGGATCGGGCTGACCGGCGGCATCGGCAGCGGCAAGAGCACCGTCGCCGCCCTGCTCGTGCGGCACGGCGCGGCGCTCATCGACACCGACCTCATCGCGCGCCAGCTCGCCGAACCGGGCGGCGCCGCCATGCCGGCGATCCGCGAGGCCTTCGGCGACGAGGTGATCGACGCGGCCGGCGGCCTGGACCGGGCGCGCATGCGCGCCCTCGCCTTCGGCGACGCCGGCGCCAAGCGGCGGCTCGAAGCCATCCTGCATCCGCTGATCGGCGCCGAGGTCGAGCGCCAGTCCGCCGCGGCCGTCTCGCCGGTGAAGGTGTTCGACGTGCCGCTGCTGGCCGAATCCGACCGCTGGCGGCAGCGCGTGGACCGCGTGCTCGTCGTCGACTGCCGCGAGGAGACGCAGGTCGCGCGCGTCATGCAGCGCTCGGGCTGGCCGGCCGAGACGGTGCGCGGCGTGATCGCGCACCAGGCGAGCCGCGAGCAGCGCCGGCGCGTGGCCGACGCGGTGATCTTCAACGACGGCCTCGCGCTCGACGCGCTGGCGGCGGAAGTCGACGCGCTGTGGGCGCGCTGGTGCGCCCCCTCGCACTGACTGGTCACCACGCCTCACGCGGTCACCACGCCGGATGCGAAGCGTGTGGAACAATTGGCACCCGCCCGGGCTCCGACCCGGTTTCGTCTCGAAGAGGGTTGCGCATTGGTTCTGTACGAATACCCGTTCAACGAGAGCATCCGCACCATGCTGCGGCTGGAACACCTGTTCGACCGGCTGGGCCAGCTCATCCCGCGCGACGCCCCGGTCGACCACCATTTCGCGCTGGCGACGATCTTCGAGATCATGGACGTCGCCTCGCGCGCCGACCTGAAATCGGACCTGCTGAAGGATCTGGAGCGCCACCGCACCCAGCTCAACGGCTACCGCGGCAACCCGTCGATCTCCGAGCGGGTGCTCGACGAGGTGATCGCCAAGATCGACCACGCCTTCAACGGCCTCAACCAGCTCGCCGGCAAGGCCGGCCACGCGCTCGCCGCCAACGAGTGGCTGATGAGCGTGCGCAGCCGCATCAGCATTCCCGGCGGCACCTGCGAGTTCGACCTGCCGGCCTACTACGCCTGGCAGCAGCACGAGCCGGCGCGCCGCCGCGCCGACCTGCTGAACTGGACGGGCACGCTGATGCCGCTGGCCGAGGCGCTGAGCGTGCTGCTCGGGCTGCTGCGCGACACCGGCGCGCCGCACAAGGTGGTGGCCAAGGCCGGCCAGTACCAGCAAAGCCTGCCGGCCGGGCGCAGCTACAGCCTGCTGCGCCTGCGCATGGACGGCGGCGACGGCGCGGTGCCCGAGATCAGCGGCCACCGGCTGATGGTGTCGGTGCGGCTGATGCGCCAGGATCAGGAAGGCCGGCTCAAGCCGAGCACCGAGGACGCCACGCTGGAACTCACCCTGTGCGCCTGAGGCCAGCCGCGGCATGAGCACCGGCCAGGACCCCAAGCCCCGCGCGCGCATCGTGCGCTGCCCCACCTGCGGCGGCGACAGCCTCTACGCCAGCGAGAACCCGCACCGGCCGTTCTGCAGCGCCCGCTGCCGCAACATCGACCTCGGTGCCTGGGCCAGCGAAAGCTACCGTGTCGCCTCGCCGCCCTCGGGCGAGGACATCGACCCGGACGACCCGCCCCACCAGTGACTACACGCTGAACGGCTGCTGCCGCACGAAGCGCGCGGCCGGCCCCAGCGTGAAGAGATTGGGCGACTGCGTCGGCGGCAGCTGCGCGCGGATCTGCGCATGGAAGCTCGCGTAGTTGCCGCGGAAGCCGCCGTTGCGCCACACGGCGAGCAACTGCTCGGTGAAGGCGCCGTTGTGCGCGCCGTCCATCGAGGTCTGGTTGTCCTGGCAGCCGGAGATCAGGATGACGGCCGGCTCGAACCTGTGCACGATGGCCGTCAGGCGGTTGCTCACCGCCACGTTGGCCAGCGCCTCGTCCGGGTCGATGGGTACATCACCCGCGGCGCGTGCGGCATCGGCCTGCAGCCCGTCGTAGAAGGCCCGGTGATCACGGTAGGTGCGCAGCGCGACGCTGCGCGGCATCAGCCGCGGGCGCTGCTCGGGCAGCACGCCCAGCGGCTCGGTGGTGAGCGGGCGCGCGCGGGTGACGGTGCCGCTGTGGCAGCTGTCGGACAGCACCAGGATGCGCACGCCGGCGGCAAAACGGCTGAGCGCGAGGTAGAGCTCGTCGTCGATGATCTGCGCGTCGTACAGGCACCAGGTCTCGTCCTGCTTGTCGGCCTCTTCGCCGCTGGCGTCGGGCACCTGCCCGCCATGGCCGGAGAAGCTGAGGAAGAAGAAGTCACCGCTCGTCAGCGCCGCAGCGGCCTTGGCGAGTGCGGCCAGCACGGCGGCACGCGTCGCCTTCTTCGTCAGCAGCACCGTGGGTTTCATGCCTTGCGCGCGCGCGATCGCGGCCATGTCCTCGGCATCGAATTCGCACGCGGCGAGTTCGCCGCTCCAGCCGCCGTAGTGAGCCGGGTCCACGAGGTTCAGCCCCAGATGTAGCGACAGCGCCTTGGGCGCGGCGTGTTGCGGTGGTCGGCTCCTGGGCATGCGGCACTCCGGTGGTGGCGGGCGGCCGCATGCTAGGCCGGCTGCCGCGCCTCGCCCAAGGCCTAAGGTGTGGTGCCGTGCCGGTCTTCGAGCGGCCGGCGTTCCAGCGCCCAGTGCACATAGAGCCGCCGCACCAGCACCATGGTCACCACCATCAGCGGCGTGGCGAAGAGGATGCCCATCGGCCCGAAGAGGATGCCGAAGATCACCGCCGCGACCAGCCCGAGCGCCGGCGGCAGCCGCACGGCCCAGCGCTGCACCAGCGGCAGCAGCAGGTATTCCTCGACCTGCTGCACCGCGATGAACAGCAGCGCCACGTACAGCGCCATGCGCGGCCCCTCGGTGAAGGCGAGCAGCACCGCGAACAGGCCGGCGGCCATCGCACCGAAGAAGGGCACGAAAGCGAGGATGCCCGCGATCAGGCCCAGCATCAGCGCCATCGGCGCGCCCAGCAGCGCGAGCCCGACGCCGGTGGCCGCGCCGATGAAGAGCATGGACACACCCTGCCCCAGCAGCCAGCGCGACAGCGCCTGGCCGCTGGCCTGCAGCGCCGCGTCCACGCGCGGTCGGTGCGGCGGCGGCACCAGGCGCACCACGCCGCGCCGGTAGAAGCCTGGCTCCGCGGCGAGGAACACCGCGAGGATGACCATCAGCACCGCATGGCCGGCCGCATTCACCATCAGCGTGGCCATGCGCGCCAGGTACGGCCCCAAGGTGCCGGCCTGCCACACCTCCTCGATCGCATACAGCACCTGCCGCCCCATCGCGGCCTGGGCGAGCCAGCCGCGCACCGCCTCCCAGGCGCGCGGCAGGCGCTCGCGCAGGTTGGCGATCTGCTCGCCCACCGCATTGCCCATCAGGTCACCGAGCGTGAGCAGCAGCAGGGCGACGATCAACACCGCGGCCACCACTGACCAGCGCGGCCGCAGGTGCGCCCGGTGCTGCAGCACCCGGGCGATGCTGCGCAGCACCGCGGCGAGCACCGTCGCACCGAACACGAGCAGCAGCACCGCCGACAGCTGCCACAGCAGCAGCGCCGCCGCCGTGACGGCCACCGCCAGCACCACCCGGCCGGCGAAGCCCGGGCGCGCCGGCGGCGGCAGATCGGGCGGAAGCTGCGGCTGCGGCATGCAGGTCAGCGCCCGTCGGGCGGCACCGCGCTCACCCGCCACACCGCATTGCCCACGTCGTCGGCCACCAGCAGCGCACCGCGGCGGTCGATCGCCACGCCGACCGGCCGGCCGTGCGCCTCGCCCTGCGCATTGACGAAGCCGCCGAGCACCTCGCGCGGCATGCCGGCCGGACGGCCGCGCTCGAAGGGCACGAACACCACCTTGTAGCCGCTGCGCGGGCGTCGGTTCCAGGAGCCGTGCAGGCCGATGAACATGCCTTGGGCGTAGTTCTCGCCGAGCGCCTGGCCTTGCGCATTGCTCAAGCCGAGCGCCGCCACGTGCGTGCCGAGCGCGTAGTCCGGCACCACCGCCTGCGCCACCCGGTCGGGCCGCGGCGGCTGTACACGTTCGTCCACATGCGCGCCGAAATAGCTCCACGGCCAGCCGTAGAACGCACCGTCATGCACCGCGGTGAGGTAGTCGGGCACGAGGTCGCTGCCGATCTCGTCGCGTTCGTTGACCACCGTCCAGAGCACGCCGGTCGTCGGCTCGAAGGCCAGGCCGTTGGGGTTGCGCAGGCCGGTGGCGAACAGGCGCTTGTCGCCGGTGGCCAGGTCCACCGCCCAGATCGCCGCGCGGCCCTCTTCGGCCGCCAGGCCGCGCTCGCCCACATTGCTGTTGGAACCGACGGTGGCGTAGAGCGTGCGGCCGTCGGGGCTGGCGAGGATGTTCTTGGTCCAGTGGTGGTTGATGCCGCCCGGCAGGTCGGTGAGCGGCGTCGGCGCGGCGGTGATGCGTGTCTGCCCCGCCGCGAAGGGAAAGAAGACGATGCCGTCCGCATTGGCCACGTACAGCCGCTCGCCGACCAGCGCCATGCCGAAGGGCGAATACAGCCCATCGACCAGCACCTGCTGCAGCTCGGCCACGCCGTCGCCGTCGGCATCGCGCAGCACGCTGATGCGGTCGGCGCTCGGCACACCGGCACCCGCCTTCTTCTTGATGAGCGAAGCGATCCAGTCGCGCAGCCCGCCGCCCTTGCCTTCGGGCTTGGGCGGTGCATTGCTCTCGGCGACCAGCACATCGCCGTTGGGCAGCACCAGCAGCCAGCGCGGATGCGCGAGCCCGGTGGCGAAGGCGTTCACCGCCAGCCCCGGCGCGGCGGTCGGCGCCGCACCCGGCGGCCAGGGCCTGGCCTCGGCGACGTGCACCGTGGGGATCAGCGTCGGGTTCGGCGGCGGCAGCGCCGGCGACGGGCCGATGCCGGCGGAGGTGGGCAACTTCGCCGTCTCTGCGCAGCCGGCGAGCAGCACGCACAAGACCGCGGCCCCGGCCAACGACACAGCGCGAGCAGCTGGCGACATCGCGTGTCCTCCTCCTCCCACTCAGCGCAGCGTGGCGAGGTAGGCGGCCATGTCGCGCGCGTCCTGCTCGCTCACGCCCAGCGCCGGCATGGCGGTGTGCGCATCGACGCCCTGCGGATCGCGCAGCCAGCGCACCATCGCCTCCGGCGTATTGGGCAAGGCGCCGGCGATGGACTGCCGGCTCGCCATGCCGGCAAGCGGCGGTCCCACATGCACCTGCGCCCCCGTCACGCCGGGGATCACGTGGCAGCTGTTGCAGGCGTAGTGATGAAAGGTCTGTAAGCCCCGCACGGCATCGCCCGCGCGGCTGGCCGGCGCGTCGGGCGGGCGGCACAGCGCGGCGGGCGCATCGTCCAGCGCGGCGTCGAAGCTGGCCGGGCTGTACGACGGCAGGCGCTTCACGAAGGCCACCACCGCCCACAGTTCGTCTTCGCCCAGGCGGTGCTCCCAGGCCGGCATGCCGGTCATCTTCACGCCGTGGCGGGTGATCCAGTAGAGCTCGCGCTCATGCCAGCGATCGGCCGCGTCGATCAGCGGCCCGGGCAGGGGCTGCATGCTCAGGCCGATGCCGTCGGGTGGGGTGCCCGGCCCGCCATGGCATTGCAGGCAGGCGTCGCGGTAGCAGGCGGCGCCGGTGCGCAGCACGCGCGCATCCTCGAGGTTTGGCGGCGGCTCGATGTCGCGAGCGCGCAGGCCCACCGAGCGATCCATCGCGAACTTCAGCAGCGAATACACCGGCTGGGTGTGCTGCGCCGTGACCGAGATGTCGTACACGCCGATCCACACGAAGGCCGCTGCACCGCCAAGCCCGAGCAGGGCCGCAGCCAGGAGCGCGAGCAGTGCGGCTTTCATCCGCGCGCGGTCAGCTTTTCCGGCGCGCGTGTAGCACTTGCCGAAGCGCTGCCCGGGGCCACGAAGAAGAAGCGCGCCGCGCCGGGCGCGTCATATGCCGCATCCATGGTTCGTCGACGAAGCAATCCCCGAACCCACATGCCCCTCGCGCCGCCGATGCCCGCCTTGCTGGCCGCCACCGCCCTGGTCACGCTCGCGGGTGGCTGCAGCGAGCGGCTGGATCCGACGCCCCCACCCGGGCCCGAACGCGGGCGGCAGTTGCTGAGCCAATACCACTGCGGCACCTGCCACACGATTCCCGGCGTGGCCGGCGCGCGCGGCACACGCGCCGTGACGCTGCAGGGCATCGGCCAGCGCAGCTACCTCGCCGGCCAGGTGCCGCACACCGAGGCGCAGTTGGTGCAATGGATCGTCGACCCCGCCTCGCTGGTGCCGCACACCACGATGCCCAGCATGGGCGTGTCCCCGGCCGACGCCCGCGACATGGCGGCCTACCTGCGGAGCCTGCGTTGAGCCACCGCGGCGCCGCCGCACCGGCAGCCGCGCTCATCGCGGGCCTGGCCCCGCTCGCGCATGCGGGCGAGTCGGCGCTGCAGCGCGTCACGCCGCAAGGCGCCATGCTCACCGAGATCAGCTGGGTGCTCATCATCGGCGCGACGCTGATCTTCGTCTTCGTGATGTGGCTGCTTGTGCGTGCGGTGCGCAACGAGGGGCGCCCGGCCGACACGGCACGCTGGGTGGTCGGCGGCGGCTTTCTGTTCCCGGTGGTGGTGCTGACCGCGCTGCTCATCTACAGCACCGTGCGCACCGCCGAACTCGACGCGCAGCGCAGCGAAGACGCGCTGGTCATCGGCGTGGTCGGCAAGATGTGGTGGTGGGAACTGCGCTACCGCGACCCCGCGAGCGGGCGCGATGTGATGGCCGCCAACGAACTGCGCGTGCCGGTGGGCCGGCCGGTGACGCTGGGTCTGGCCAGCGGTGACGTGATCCACAGCTTCTGGGTACCGGCGCTGGGCGGCAAGGTCGACATGGTGCCGGGGCGGGTGCACCAGCTGCGTTTCACGCTCAGCGAGCCCGGGCGCTACCGCGGCCAGTGCGCCGAATACTGCGGTGAGCAGCACGCCAAGATGGCGATGGAGGTGGTGACCCTGCCGGCCGAGGAGTTCGACGCCTGGCTGGCCGCCCAGGCGCAGCCGGCGGCCACACCCGGTGATGCGCTCGCCCTGCGCGGGCGCGAGGTGTTCCTCGAACAGCGCTGCAACGCCTGCCACACGGTGCGCGGCGTGAGCGAGGAGTCCGCCATCGGGCCCGACCTCACCCATGTGGGAAGCCGCCTGACGCTTGCTGCCGGCGAGCTGCCGACGAACGACGACACCCTGCGGCGCTGGATCGCCGATCCGCAGGCCATCAAGCCCGGCGTGCGCATGCCCGCCTACCACCGGCTGGACGACGAGGCGATGCGCGCCCTGTCGGCCTGGCTGCTCGCCCTGCGATGAACGAACTGCCCAACACCTTGCCGCGCCCGAGCGGCGAGCTGGAAAAGCTCGAGGCGGTGTGGGCGCTGCCGCGCGGTTGGCGGCTGCCGACCTCGGTGAACAACACCACCGTCGGCCTGTTCTACATCGGCGTGTCGCTGCTGTTCTTCGTGCTGGCCGGCGTGCTGGCCCTGCTGATGCGCGCGCAGCTCACCGTGCCCGAGAACGACCTGGTGAGCCCGGTGCTCTACAACCAGCTCTTCACCATGCACGGCACGGTGATGATGTTTCTCTTCGCCGTGCCGGTGGTGGAAGCCGTGGCGGTGTACCTCCTGCCGGGCATGCTGGGCGCCCGCGACCTGCCGTTTCCGCGGCTGTCGGCCTATGCCTTCTGGGCGTATGCCATCGGCGCGCTGGCCTTCTTCTGCACCATCTTCTTCGGCCTGTCGCCGGCGGGCGGCTGGTTCATGTACCCGCCGCTCACCAGCATGGAGCAGTCGCCGGGGCTGAACGCCGACTTCTGGCTGCTGGGCATCGGCTTCATCGAGATCTCGGCCATCGCCGGTGCGATCGAGCTGATCATCGGCATCCTGATGACACGCACGCCCGGCATGTCGCTCGGCAAGATGCCGATCTATGCCTGGGCGATGCTGGTCGTCGGGCTGATGATCGTCTTCGCCTTCCCGGCGGTCATCGCCGGCACGGCGCTGCTCGAGATGGAGCGGGCCTTCGACTGGCCCTTCTTCCTCACCGAGCGCGGCGGCGATCCGGTGCTGTGGCAGCACCTGTTCTGGTTCTTCGGCCACCCGGAGGTCTACATCATCTTCCTGCCCGCCGCGGGCCTCGTCTCGATGATGGTGCCGGTGCTCGCGCGCACGCCGCTGGTGGGCCACCGCGCCATCGTCGTCGCGCTGGTGGCGGTGGGCTTCTTCAGCTTCGCGCTGTGGGCGCACCACATGTTCACCGCGGGCCTCGGCGTGCTGCAGATGACGCTGGTCTCGGCCGCCAGCCTCGCGTTGGCCGTGCCCACCGGCATCCAGGTGTTCGCCTGGCTGGCCACGCTGTGGCGCGGGCGGCTGGTGATCAACGGCGCCTCGCTCTTCCTGCTCGGCTTCTTCTTCATCTTCGTGCTGGGCGGGCTCACCGGCGTGATGGTGGCCGTGCTGCCCTTCGACACCCAGGTGCACGACACCTATTTCATCGTCGCCCACTTCCACTACGTGCTGATCGGCGGCATGGTGTTTCCGCTGTTCGCCGCGCTCTACCACTGGACGCCGGTGGTCAACGGCCATCAGTTGTCCGAGCGCATGGCGCGCTGGGTGGCGGGCCTGATGTTCGTCGGCTTCAACCTCGCGTTCTTTCCCATGCACATCAGCGGCCTGCTGGGCATGCCGCGGCGCGTCTACACCTATGCCGACGGGCTGGGCTGGACGCTGTGGAACGTGCTGTCGACCCTCGGCGCCATGGTGTTCGCGCTCGGCGTGCTGCTGTTCTTTGTGGATGCGATCCGCGTGTGGAGGAAGCCGGGCAAGCGCCACGACAACCCCTGGAACGCCTCCACGCTCGAATGGCTGCCCAACGAACAGTACGGCAACCGCAGCATGCCGCAGGTCGACTCGCGCGATCCGCTGTGGGCACGGCCCACGCTGGGCCAGGAAGTGGAGGACGGCGCGCACTGGCTGCCCGGCACGGTCACCGGCCAGCGCGAGGCGCTGATCACCAGCCCGCGCGCGGCCGCGCTGCGCCATCTGGTCGTGCTGCCCGGTGACAGCTGGTGGCCGCTGCTCGCCGCCGCCGGCACGGCCGGCTTCTTCCTGCTGCTCACCGTCAAGCTGACCTGGCTCGCCTGGGCCTGCGGCATTCTCGCCATCGGCAGCGTGATGCGCTGGATGTGGGAGACCGACCCGCGCCCGCCCATGCCACGCGCGCAGATCGGCACGCATGTGTCGGTGCCGGTGCGTGCGAGCGGGCTGCGCTCGCATTCCTGGTGGGGCACCTTCATCCTGGTGCTGGTGGACCTGAGCATCTGCGCCTCCTTCGTGTTCGCGCACATCCACGTGTCCATGCGCACCGAGGTCTGCCCGCCGCCCGGGGCGAGCCTGCCCGAAGGCGGCAGCGTGCTCGCGGGCATGGCGCTGTGGCTCGCGGCCGCCGGGACGATGCTGTTCGCCATGGCGCGCTGGCCGCGCCTGGGCCGGGCGTGGCTCACGGTGCTGGTCCTTACCGCCATGGCCTGCACCGCCGGTGCGTTCGGGCTCACGCTCGAGGCCCATGCCGAGCTCAGCCCCAAGGCGGATGCGTGGAGCGCCACCGTCGCCGCGCTGGTCGCCTACCAGGGCCTGCACGTCGTCGTGCTGCTGCTGATGGGCGCCTACCTGCTCGCGCGCGTGTTCACCGGGCGGCTCGCGGGCGACGCCCGCGCCACGCTGGACAACACCGGCCTGATGTGGGTGAACGGCATGCTGCAGGCGGTGGCCACGCTGGCGCTGGTGCAGGTGCTGCCGAGGTTGATGGGATGAACCCGCGTGCCCTGATGCCCGACGGCGACGGCTTCGCGACCGTCTCGCGCGAGGCGCTGGCCGCCTTTCTGTGGTGGGCGGCGCATTTCGGCGTGAGCTACGTGTTCATCGCCGCGTCCTGCGTCTCGCCGCTGCGCGACGCGGCGTGGGGCGGCGTGTCGGTCATCCGGTTGGGCCTGCTGGTGATGACGCTGCCGCTCGTCGCCTGGCTGGCCTGGCGGGCATTCGCCGCGCTTCACCGTCCGCGCGAGGAGCCGCCGCCGGCGTCGTCGCTGCAGCGCGCGGCCCGGATGGCCAGCAGCCTGCTCGCGCTGATGGCGGTGGCCTGGACGCTGATCCCGATGCTGGTGCTACGGGTGTGCGGCGCCTGAAGGCGCGCCACGCAGGCGCTTGACCAGCGTCACGCCGGCCAGCACGAGCGCACCCGCCACCACGCCCACCAGCGCATTCAGCAGGTTGGGCGTGAGCACGTGCCACACCGGCCCGCCGGGCAGGGCCGAGACGGCGGCGTCCATGTCCTCCACCCAGTGGTGCAGCACCCCCACGCCGTGCACGAGGATGCCTCCGCCGACCAGGAACATCGCCGCCGTGCCGGCAATGGACAACGCCTTCATCAACCACGGCGCCAGCCACAGAATGCCCGCGCCGATGCCGCGCCGTACCGCATCCGCCGCCCGCGACAGGTACAGCCCGAGGTCGTCAAGCTTGACGATGCCCGCCACCAGGCCGTAGACACCCACCGTCATCAGCACGGCGATGCCCACCAGCACCGCCACCTGGATGCCGAACTGCTGCGCCGCGACCGTGCCGAGCGTGATGGCGATGATCTCCGCCGACAGGATGAAGTCCGTCCGCACCGCGCCCTTGATCTTGTCGCGCTCCAGCGCCACGAGATCGACCTCCGGCGTGGTCACCGCGCTGCGCAGCCGGGCGCGGTGCGCCTCGTCGTCCGGCGTGTGCAGGAACTTGTGCGCGAGCTTCTCGAAACCCTCGTAGCAGAGGAACGCACCGCCCACCATCAGCAGCGGGGTGATGCCCCAGGGCGCGAAGGCGCTGATGGCCAGCGCCGCGGGCACCAGGATGGCCTTGTTCTTCAGCGAGCCCTTGGCCACGGCCCACACCACCGGCAGTTCGCGCTTGGCCGCGACGCCGGAGACCTGCTGCGCATTGAGCGCCAGGTCGTCGCCCAGCACGCCCGCGGTCTTCTTGGTCGCGACCTTGGTCATCGTCGACACATCGTCGAGCAGGCTGGCGATGTCGTCGAGCAGGGCAAGAAGGCTGCTGGCCATGGACGTTCTTTCGGCGCGTGATGGTGTCGGGCATCGTAGCGGGCACCTTGCGTGCCCGCTGTCCCGGCTCAGGCCGCCGAGGGTGCCGACTGGCGCGACTCGCGCCGCGCGATCCACAGCGTGGAGGCGCAGATGACGGCGCCGCCGATCAGCGTGGACTGGCTCGGGGTGTCGCTGAACAGCATCCAGCCCAGCACGCCCGCCCACACCAGCTCGAGGAACTTCACCGACTGGGTGGCCGAGATGTCGGCCACCAGGTAGGAGCGCGTGAGCAGGTAGTGCGCGCCGCTGCCCAGCAGCCCGCACAGCGCGAAGCCCAGCCACTGGCCGACCGTGGGCGACTGCCAGTTCATCAAGCCGAGCGGCAAGGTCAGCAGGGTGACGCTGATCGCCTGCCACAGCACGATGACACGCGCCGTCTCGTAGCGGGTGAGCGCCTTGGTCATCAGGAAGGACGCGGCGAACACCGGCGCCGAGGCCAGCATCATCAGGTGGTAGAAGCCGCCGCTGCCGGACATCCTGGGCGCGACGACGATCATCACCCCGGTGAAGCCGATGGCCGCGGCCAGCCAACGCTCCCAGCGCATCGGCTCGCGAAAGAACAGCCAGGCGCCGAGCATGATGAAGATGGGCCCGGTGAAGCCGATGGCCGTCATGTCGGCCAGCGAAATCCTGGGCAACGCGACGAACCACAGCATCATCCCGAGCGTGTGCACCCCGCCGCGCAGGAACTGCCCGCCCACGTTCTTCGGCCAGAACTGCGCCAGCCCGCCGCGCAGCACCAGCGGCAGCAGCACCAGCAAGCCGAAGAGATAGCGCAGGAAGGCCGCCTGGAAGGAATCCATGCCCAGCGTCAGCGCGCGCGTGACCGCATTGAGCAGGCTGAACGTGAGGCCGGCCGCGGCGCTCCACAGGAGTGCGCGTGTCGTCGGCGGCAGCGCCTGGGCACGCCGTTGGCACTCGTCACGCAGACGGCGCCACCGCGGCGGCGCGATGGTGCGCTCAGCTTCTGCGGACACTGCAAGTACTACCCATGGCGTCGGGCAGTCTACGCGGGCCGCAGGAATCCTGCTGTCGCCTGCGCGGCGTGCTCAGACCTCTGCGGTATTTGCTGCGGGCTGCGCTGCCGCCATCACCTGGTCGCGTCCGCCTCGCTTCGCACGGTAGAGCGCCTGGTCGGCGCGCCGCACGAGCTGCGCGGCCGCTTCCCGGCGGCCCGGCTCGCAGGTGGCCACGCCGATGGACAGCGTGGCTCGCAACTCGCTCCCGCCGAAGCTCACACGCGCATCGGCCGCGGCGGCGCGGCAGGCTTCGGCGCGCGCCAGCGCCGCCGCGTGCGCCACGCCCGGCAGCAGCAGCAGGAATTCCTCGCCGCCGTAGCGGCACACGACCTCGCCGGCCGCGGCCTGCTCGCGCAGAAGCCCGGCGAGGTGATCCAGCACCGCGTCGCCCGCGGGATGGCCGTGGCTGTCGTTGATGCGCTTGAAGTGGTCGATGTCGATCAGCACCAGGCTCAGCGGCCGCTGTTCGCGGCGGCAGCGGTCGAGTTCGCGCGCCATCGCCGTGTCGAGGAAGCGCCGGTTGTACAGCCCCGTGAGCGGATCGCGGTAGGCCTGCTCGCGCAGCCGCGCCTCGAGCCGGTGAATGTCGTCGATGTGGCGGCGCAGCCGCTCGTTCGCCGCCTTCAGCGCCTGCTCGCCCTGGCGCAGCTGCTCACGCGTGCGGTGCAGGTCCAGCGAGCGGGCGTAGGCACCTTGCGCCACGACCATGAGGTAGGCGGTGAGCCCCGCCAGGCTGAGCAAGGTGGCGGCCATGCCGGTGTGCAGCTGCGGCTGCCAGCCCGCCACCGCCAAGCCCGCCGCGATGCCGGCCGCGCTCGCCGCCAGGCTGCGCGGCAGGCCCCGCAGCCCGCGAAAGGCGGTGTGACTGATGTTGGCGCTCACCAGCAGCATCACCGTGATCCACAGCGGGAAGCCCAGCGCCGCCACCCACACGCCGAACAGCAGGCAGTCCAGCAGGACGTTGCGCAGCTCGGCACGTTTCGGGTCCGCCGCGCGGCGCGCATACAGGTAGGCCAGGTGCGGATAGGCGAGGAACTGCAGCCCGAGCAGCGCCCAGCCCAGGGCGCCAGCACCCAGGTCGTGCAGATGCACGCCGATCGCCACGCAGGCGAGAAGGAAGGAACCGGCCCGGTTGCGGTGGTTCATGCGAACCATCCAGTGGGCGGGCCGGCGGGCGGGCAGAGTCATCGGCAGGCGCGGGCCAGGAAAAGCGGTTGACTCTAGCCCGCACACTCCGCCGCGCGTGGGATGCCGCCGCCGCCTCCGGGGCGAGCGTGCAATCCGACCGAGGATCGGCCGCCCGAGCGGCCGGCCGCAGCTAGCCGGCGCTTCGGGGTCGCGGCATCGGCACCATCACCGGCTGGCCCGGCGCGGTGCAGCCGGTGTCGCAGCAGCGGCCGGGCTGGCGGTTGCGGGTGAGCGCGCGGGTTTCGTCGTGCAGCACACCGCGCTCGAGCAGGCGCTCGACCAGCTCGACCTTGGAGCCCACCGGGTAGTTGCGCCAGATCTCCTGCTTCATCGCCGCGGGCGAGCCGCCGCCGTGCAGGCTGATGAGCGAATACCAGCCGCCCTGGTAGGACGCGGTCAGGTCCTCGATGAAACGCGCGGTCTGGATGCGCTTGTCGTAGGGGATGT
>JBIQKU010000274.1:0-3185 GCA_044506225.1 Rubrivivax sp.
ACAGCACCGTCGCGATCGCCGCCGTCAGCGTCGTCTTGCCATGGTCCACGTGACCGATCGTGCCCACGTTCACGTGCGGCTTCGTACGCTCGAACTTGCCTTTTGCCATGTTGATTTCTCCGGATCAAAGAGCATTCCAGTGCAATGTTTAAGGTTTCCGCCCGGGGCTGGTTCCGCGCGCCACTGGCAGCGCGCGGCACCCGGACGAAGACCGGCTCGTCTAACTTTTCTTGCTGCCGCGCGCTTACTTGCCGCGTGCGGTGATGATGGCGTCGGCCACGTTCTTGGGCGCTTCGCTGTAGTGCTTGAACTCCATGGTGTAGGTCGCGCGACCCTGCGACATCGAGCGCAGCGAGGTCGCGTAGCCGAACATCTCGGACAGCGGCACCTCGGCCTTGATGGACTTGCCGCCACCGGGCAGGTCGTCCATGCCTTGCACCATGCCGCGACGTGAGGACAGGTCACCCATCACGTTGCCGGCGTAGTCCTCGGGCGTCTCCACTTCCACGGCCATCATGGGCTCGAGAATGACCGGGCTTGCCTTGCGGCAGCCGTCCTTGAAGCCCATGGACGCGGCCATCTTGAACGCGTTTTCGTTCGAGTCCACCTCGTGGTAGGAACCGAAGGTCAGCGTGACCTTCACATCGACCACCGGGTAGCCGGCGAGCACGCCGTTGGGCAGCGTGTCCTCGATCCCCTTCTTCACCGCCGGGATGAACTCGCGCGGCACCACGCCGCCCTTGATGGCGTCGACGAACTCGAAGCCGGCACCCGGCTCCTGCGGCTCGATGCTCAGCACCACATGGCCGTACTGGCCCTTGCCGCCGGACTGGCGCACGAACTTGCCTTCCACGTCGCTCACCGGCTTGCGGATGGTTTCGCGGTAGGCCACCTGCGGCTTGCCGACGTTGGCCTCGACGCCGAATTCGCGCTTCATGCGGTCGACGATGATCTCGAGGTGCAGCTCGCCCATGCCGGCGATGATGGTCTGGCCGGACTCCTCGTCGGTATTGACGCGGAACGACGGGTCTTCGGCCGCGAGGCGGCTGAGTGCGATGCCCATCTTCTCCTGGTCGGCCTTGGTCTTGGGCTCGACCGCCTGGCGGATCACCGGCTCGGGGAAGTCCATCTTCTCAAGCGTGATGATGGCCTCGGGATCGCACAGCGTTTCACCGGTGGTCACATCCTTCAGGCCGACGCAGGCGGCGATGTCGCCGGCGAGGATCTCCTTGATCTCCTCGCGCTGGTTGGCGTGCATCTGCAGGATGCGACCGATGCGCTCCTTCTTGCCGCGGATCGCGTTGTAGACGGTGTCGCCCGACTTCAGCACGCCGGAGTACACGCGCACGAAGGTCAGCTGGCCGACATACGGGTCGGTCATCAGCTTGAACGCGAGCGCGGAGAACTTCTCGTTGTCGTCGGCGTGGCGCACGACTTCGTTGTCGTCGGCGTCATGGCCCACCATCGGCGGGATGTCGACCGGCGAGGGCAGGAACTCGATCACGGCGTCGAGCATGCGCTGCACGCCCTTGTTCTTGAACGCGGTGCCGCACAGCATGGGCTGGATCTCGCCGGCGATGGTGCGCGCGCGCAGGCCCTGCTTGATTTCGGCCTCGCTCAGTTCGCCGGACTCGAGGTACTTGTTCATCAGCTCTTCGCTGGACTCGGCGGCGGCCTCGACCATGTTCTCGCGCCACTTGTCGCATTCGGCCTGCAGGTCGGCCGGAATGTCTTCGTAGGTGAAGCGCATGCCCTGGGACGACTCGTCCCAGATCACCGCCTTCATCTTGAACAGGTCGACCACGCCGCGGAACTTCTCTTCTGCACCGATGGGCACGACCACCGGCACCGGGTTGGCCTTCAGGCGCACCTTGAGCTGGTCGTAGACCTTGAAGAAGTTCGCGCCGGTACGGTCCATCTTGTTGACGAACGCCAGACGCGGCACCTTGTGCTTGTTGGCCTGGCGCCAGACGGTCTCCGACTGCGGCTGCACACCGCCGACCGCGCAGTACACCATGCACGCGCCGTCGAGCACGCGCATCGAACGCTCCACCTCGATGGTGAAGTCGACGTGCCCCGGGGTGTCGATGATGTTGATGCGGTGCTCGGGGAAGGACAGGTCCATGCCCTTCCAGAAGCAGGTCACGGCCGACGACGTGATCGTGATGCCACGCTCCTGCTCCTGCGCCATCCAGTCGGTCGTGGCGGCACCCTCGTGCACCTCGCCCAGCTTGTGATTGACCCCGGTGTAGAACAGGATGCGCTCGGTCGTGGTGGTCTTGCCGGCGTCGATGTGGGCCGAGATACCGATATTGCGGTAGCGCTCGATCGGGGTCTTGCGGGACATGGTGTGCTCCAAAAGCGGGGCCGCTCGCGGGTCGGTGTTAACCCGAAGAGCGGCCAGAGAAAGCGTAGTGGCTCGTGGCCAGAGGGTTTCTTAGAAGCGGAAGTGCGAGAACGCCTTGTTCGCTTCGGCCATACGGTGGACTTCGTCGCGCTTCTTCATGGCGCCGCCGCGGCCCTCGACGGCCTCGAGCAGCTCGTTGGCCAGGCGCTGCGCCATCGACTTCTCGCCACGCTTGCGGGCGGATTCCTTCAGCCAGCGCATCGCGAGCGCGACGCGGCGCACGGGGCGAACTTCCACGGGAACTTGGTAGTTCGCACCGCCGACGCGGCGTGACTTCACTTCGACCATCGGCTTGATGTTGTTCAGCGCGATGGTGAAGACCTCCAGCGGGTCCTTGCCCGACTTCTTCTCGACCTGGTCGAGCGCACCGTAGATGATGCGCTCGGCGACGGCCTTCTTGCCGGACTCCATGATCACGTTCATGAACTTGGACAGATCGACCGAACCGAACTTCGGGTCGGGCAGGATCTCGCGCTTGGGGACTTCGCGACGACGTGGCATTTCACTCTTCCTTTGGCTTCAGTCGGCCTTTCGGCCTCGGGCGCGCATGAACGGGCGCCCACTTACTCGGCCGCCGCAGCGGCCGCGATGACCGGCCCAGCGGCCGGCCGGCTCGGCAGTTACGCCTTCTTGGGACGCTTGGCGCCGTACTTGGAGCGCGACTGCTTGCGGTCTTTCACGCCTTGCAGGTCGAGCGAGCCGCGCACGATGTGGTAGCGAACACCCGGCAGGTCCTTGACCCGGCCGCCGCGCACGAGCACGACGCTGTGCTCCTGCA
>JBIQKU010000040.1:0-21965 GCA_044506225.1 Rubrivivax sp.
GAGTTTCGCGCGGGGCTGCAAAGACCGAGCATCGCAGCGCACCCTTTGCGCAGCAGAGGGCAACGCCTCCGGGTCGCCTTTTCTTTGCCTACTTTCTTTTGGCGCAGCAAAAGAAAGTAGGTCGCCCGCCGGGGCGAGACCCGGCTTGGTGGAAAAAGCCAACCCTCCCAGCGATCAAACCGCCTTTCGCGCAATGCACTTCGATACCTCAGCGCGAACGGGTTGGGTGCGAGGGCGCTTCGACAGGCTCAGCGCGAACCGGTTTTCAGGATCGGTGTGCTTCGACAAGCTCGGCACGAGCGGGTTGGTGGGACGAGCGCTTCGATACCTCAGCGCGAACGGATGTTTGTGGCGGGGTGCCGCAAAGAGCGCTTCGACAAGCTCAGCGCGAACGGGTGTCCGTGGAGAGCGCTTCGACAGGCTCAGCGCGAACGGATCTTTCTCCTCAGCGCGAACGGATTTTTCGCGTGGCGCGAACGGATCTTCCGCCTCAGCGCAACGGGAACGCTCGCCTCAACCCGAACACGCCTGTCGAAACGCCCTCAAGCCCCCGGCTCACCGCCCTTGCGCGACAACACGATCGCCCGCCCCACTAGATCCACCCGCCCATCCCGCTTGAGCTTCTGCAGACTGCGCGTCACCGTCACGCGCGAGAGGTTGGTCAGGTTGCCGATCTGCTCGTGCGTGAGTTGCACCCGCAACGGTGAGTCGTCGCTGTCGAGCCGGTCGGCATGCGTTTCGGCGATCTGTTCCAGCAGCCGCAGGATGCGCTGGTCGGGGGCGTCGAACACCGCCTGGTGCAGGCGGGCCACGACCTGGCGTTGCTTCAGGCTCAGCACGTAGATGAGTGCGGCGCCGAATCGCGGGCTGCGGCGGATGTATTCCTCGAGGCGCGAGGCGTGGAACTGCAGCAGTTCGCAGGCCTCGAGCGCACGCGCCGCCGAATAGCGCGGCAGGCCGGTGAGGGCCGCGGCTTCGCCGATCACGCTGCCGGGCCCCATGATGTTGAAGGCCGATTCATGGCCTTCAGCGCTCAGGTTGGACACATACACCTTGCCGGTCACCAGCACGTAGAAGCGCTGGTCGATCTCGCCCTGGCTGAAGAGGTAGCGGCCTTCGCGCAGGTGCACCGTCTCGCCCATGCCCGACTCGAGCAGCTCGGTGATGAACTCGCCGCGCGGCATCCACGTCTCGGAGACCGCGGCGCGGGCGGGCAGATCCGAGCCGCCGTGGGTGGGCGAGCTCATGACTGGCCTCCGAACCCCAGGATCACGGCCGGCAGATTCGACATGCTTCGCATGTTAACAATTGTAGTGGCGGCTCATTCGTCGGCCGGGTCGGCCACCTCGGCCGCCACGCCGAGCCGCTCGGTCACGACCGCGAGCAGGGCGTAGAGCTGCTCCAGATCCTCGGCGCCAATGGCTTCGGCGATCTGGTCGTAGTTCATCTCCGACAGCGGCGCGACCGCCGCGACCAGCGCATGGCCGCTGCGGGTCATCGACAGTTGCGCCGAGCGCTGGTCTTGCGTGTCGGCGGTGCGGCGGATGAGGTGGCGCGCCTGCAGAGTCTTGAGCAGGCGCGACAGACTGGGCAGGCTCAGCAGCGTCAGTGCCGCGAGCTCGCTCGGGCGCAGCGGTCCGGGCGCCCAGGAGAGCGCGCGCAGCACCCGCCATTGCTGCTCGGTGAGGTCGTACGCGCGCAGCGTCGGGCGGAACCGCCCCATCACCGCTTCGCGCGCCCGCAGCAGCGCCATCGGCAGCGAGCGGGAGAAGTCGCGCAGGGGTTCGCGCTTCGCGGGCGGCGCGGTCTTGCGCGCGGCCGGGGTGCGGGTCGGGGTTGCGGTGGCAGGCACGGCGGGATTCTAGAAAGGCGGGCAGGGCGACAGGTCGCTGCGGCGTTGAAGCGCAGCAAGCCGGATGATATAGTTAACACGTCAAGTAAATACGAGGAGGGCCTGACGATGTCATCCCGAACTCCCCTGTCCGGCGCCACCACGGGCACCGTCTACGGCGTGCTGCTGAACGACGCGCCATCGCTCGCGCGCGCCGCGCCGTCCTTCGAGGCGCCGCCCTACAAGGCGGCGCCGCGCGCGCCGGTGCTCTACATCAAGCCGCGCAACACCCGCGCGGGCGAAGGTGCCGCGGTCGCGGTGCCGGCCGATCCGGGTGTGGTGCGCATAGACGCCACGGTCGGCGCCGTCATCGGCCGCCCGGCCACCCGCGTGTCGCCCGAACATGCGCTCGAGCATGTGGCGGGTTATGTGGTCGCCAGCGACCTCACGCTGCCGCACGACCAGGTGTACCGCCCGGCCATCGCCCAGCGCTGCCGCGACGGCTTCTGCCCGATGAGCGCGGTGCAGGCCGCGCCCGGTTTCGACGTGTCGCGCGCCGAGGTGGTGGTGGTGGTCAACGGCGCCGAGGTGCAGCGCCGCTCGCTGTCGCAGCTGGTGCGCCCGCTGCCGCAGCTCATCGCCGACGTCACCGAGTTCATGACGCTCACCGAAGGCGACGTGCTGCTGCTGGGCCATGCCGACGATTCGCCCACCGCCCGCCCCGGCGATGCGGTGCACATCGAGGTGCCGGGCCTGGGCCGGCTCAGCCACACCCTGGTTGCGGAGGTGCTGTGATGAGACACGCACGTGTGGTGGTTGAAGGCACGACCTGGTCGGCCACCGAAGACCCCGGTGGGGTACGCCTGTCCGACGGCCGGGTGCTGGCCGAGACCGCGGTGCAATGGCTGCCGCCGCTCGAGTTCGGCACCATCTTCGCGCTGGGCCTGAACTACGCCGACCATGCCAAGGAGATCGCCTTCGACCGCGCGCCGCAGGCGCCGCTGGTCTTTCTCAAGGGTCCGAACACGCTCACCGGTCACCGCTGCAGCACCCGCCGCCCGGCAGACGTGAGCTTCATGCATTACGAATGCGAACTCGCGGTGGTGATCGGCCAGACCTGCCGCAATGTGTCGCGCGAGCGCGCCTACGAGGTGGTGAGCGGCTACACCGTGGCCAACGACTACGCCATCCGCGACTACCTCGAGAACTTCTACCGCCCCAACCTGCGGGTGAAGAACCGCGACGGCTGCACGCCCATCGGCCCGTGGTTCGTCGATGCGGCGGACATCGCCGACCCGATGAACCTGCGGCTTCGCAGCTGGGTGAACGGCAAGCTGACGCAGGACGGTTGCACGCGCGACATGGTGCATGACATCCCGTCGCTCATCGCCCACCTGTCGGCCATGATGACGCTGCAGCCGGGCGACGTCATCCTCACCGGCACGCCCGACGGCGTGGCCGACAGCCGCGTGGGCGACGAGATCGTCACCGAGATCGAGCAGGTCGGCCGGCTGGTCAACACCATCGTCGGCGACGAGCAGCCGGCGCCGCCTGTCTGAGGAGCATCGATGCCACATCTGGTGCTGCTCTACACCCCCGAGCTCGATCGCGAGCTCGACATGCCCGGCCTGTGCCGCGCGCTGGCCGACACCATGCTCGCCGTGCGCGACGAGCAGGATCGGCAGGTGTTCCCCACCGGCGGCACACGCGTGCTCGCCTACCCAGCCGCGCATGCTGCGGTGGCCGACGGCCGCGGCGACTACGGCTTTCTCTACGCCAACCTGCGCATGGGCAAAGGGCGCAGCGCGGCGGTGCACCAGGCCGTGGGCGAGGCGCTGCTCGGGGCGCTCGAGACCTGGACCGAGACCCTGCTCGCACAGCGTCCGGTCGGCGTGACGCTCAACATCGACGAAAGCCCGGGTCAGGTGTTCGACGCCAAGCACAGCAGCCTGCATCCCCTGTTCGCGAAATCCTGAGAACCATGTTCAGCAAAGAACTCATTGCCCAGCTCGCCGGTGAACTCGACCAGGCGGAGAAGACGCGGGTGCAGCTGGAGCACTTCTCCAAGCGCTTTCCGCAGATGACGATTGCCGACGGCTACGCCGTCTCGCGCGAATGGGTGCGGCAGAAGATCGCCGACGGCCGCGTGGCGCGCGGGCACAAGATCGGCCTGACCTCGCGCGCCATGCAGCAGGCGAGCCAGATCACCGAGCCGGACTACGGCACCTTGCTGGACGACATGTTCATCGCCGAGGGCGGCGACATCCCGGCCGAGCGCTTCATCGCGCCGCGCGTGGAGGTGGAGCTCGCCTTCGTGCTCGGCAAGCGGCTGCAAGGCCCGAACGTGCGCATCTTCGATGTGCTCGCCGCCACCGATTACGTGGTGCCGGCCATCGAGATCATCGACGCGCGAATCGAGCAGTTCGACCGCCACACCAAGGCGCCGCGCAAGGTGTTCGACACCATTGCCGACAACGCCGCCAATGCGGCCATCATCACCGGCGGGCGGCCGGTCAAGCCCGACGCGGTGGACCTGCGCTGGGTGGGCGCGCTGCTCTACAAGAACGGCGTGATCGAGGAATCCGGCCTCGCGGCGGCGGTGCTCAACCATCCGGCCACGGGTGTGGCTTGGCTCGCCAACAGGCTCGCGCCGTGGGACGAATGCCTGGAGGCCGGCGAAGTGGTGTTGGCCGGCTCCTTCACCCGGCCCACCGGCGCGGTCGCCGGCGACACCTTCCATGCCGACTACGGGCCCCTCGGCAACATCGCCTTCCGTTTCGTCTGAGCACGGAGAACCGCATGTCCCTGCCCCTGCCGCCCAACACCTTCAAGCAGGCCCTGAAAGAAGGGCGCCCCCAGATCGGCCTGTGGGTCGGCCTGGCCGACCCCTATGCCGCCGAGGCGCTCGCCGGCACCGGCTTCGACTGGCTGGCCATCGACGGCGAACACGCGCCGAACGATGTGCGTTCGGTGCTGGCGCAGTTGCAGGCGGTCGCGCCCTATCCCGTGCATCCGGTGGTGCGCCCGGTGATCGGCGATGTGCCGCTCATCAAGCAGTACCTCGACGTCGGCGCGCAGACCTTGCTGGTGCCGGTGGTCGAGACCGCCGAGCAGGCCGCCCGCATGGTGGCCGCCATGCGCTATCCGCCGAACGGCATTCGTGGTGTGGGCAGCGCGCTGGCGCGCGCCTCGCGCTGGAACCAGGTCGACGACTACCTTGCGCAGGCCGATGCGCAGATGTGCCTGCTGGTGCAGGTGGAAACGCGCCTGGGCCTGGACAACCTCGCCGCCATCACCGCGGTGGAGGGCGTGGACGGCGTGTTCTTCGGCCCGGCCGACCTGTCGGCGTCGCTGGGCCTGCTGGGCCAGCCGGGGCATCCGGACGTGCAGCAGGCCATCGTCGACGGCATGCGCCTGGTGCGTGCCGCCGGCAAGGCGCCGGGCGTGCTGAGCGCCGACCCGGTGGCGGCACGGCGATATCTCGATGCCGGCGCGCTCTTCGTCGCCGTCGGCGTGGACACCAGCCTGCTGGTGCGCAGCGCACGCGAACTCGCCGCGAAGTTCAAGGGTGCATCCGCCGCCGCCGCGCCATCCGCGCCCGCGGGCGGCAGCGTCTACTGAATCAAGGACCGAACATGCTGGAACTGAAGGACACGGGTCTGCTGAAGACCGAGGCGCTGGTCGGCGGCGCCTGGGTGGGCGCCGACAGCGGCCGCCGCATCGAGGTGCGCAACCCCGCCACCGGTGCGCTGGTGGCTGAGGTGCCCGACATGGGCGCGGCCGAGAGCGAGCGGGCGATTGCCGCGGCGCATGAGGCCTTCGTCAGTTGGCGCGCGCAGACCGCCGAGCAGCGTGCGGTGGTGCTGCGCCGCTGGCATGCGCTGATGCTCGAACACCAGGAGGACCTCGCGCTGCTGATGACCAGCGAGCAGGGCAAGCCGCTGGCCGAATCGCGCGGCGAGATCGGCTATGCCGCGTCCTACATCGAATGGTTCGCCGAGGAAGCGCGCCGCATCTACGGCAGCACCGTGCCTTCGCCCTGGCCCGACAAGCGCATCGTGGTGACCCGCGAGCCGGTGGGCGTGTGCGCCGCCATCACGCCCTGGAACTTCCCGGCCGCGATGATCACGCGCAAGGTCGCGCCGGCGCTGGCCGCGGGCTGCACCATCGTCGTCAAGCCGGCGTCGCAGACACCGCTGTCGGCGCTCGCCATGGCCGAGCTCGCGCAGCGCGCCGGTGTGCCCGCGGGTGTGTTCAGCGTGCTCACCGGCAACCCGCGTGTCATCGGCGGCGTGCTCACCGCCAGCCCCGTGGTGCGCAAGCTCACCTTCACCGGCTCCACCGAGATCGGCCGTGTGCTCGCCGCGCAATGCGCGCCGACGCTCAAGAAGCTGTCGCTGGAGCTCGGCGGCAACGCGCCCTTCATCGTGTTCGACGATGCCGACCTCGACGAGGCGGTGGAGGGCGTGATGGTCTCCAAGTACCGCAACACCGGCCAGACCTGCGTGTGCGCGAACCGGCTGCTGGTGCAGGACACGGTGTACGACGCATTCGCCGCGAAGCTGACGCAGGCGGTGAAGGCGCTGAAGGTGGGTGACGGCACGGCGCCCGGCATCACCCAGGGCCCGTTGATCGACCAACCCTCGCTGCACAAGGTGCAGGAACTGGTGGACGATGCCGTGTCGCAAGGCGCACGCGTGCTCACCGGTGGCCAGCCGCACGCATTGGGCGGCACCTTCTACGAACCCACCCTGCTCGCCGGCGCCACACCCGCCATGCGGCTCGCACGCGAGGAGATCTTCGGCCCGGTGGCGCCGATGTTCCGCTTCCACACCGAGGACGAAGCCATCCGCATGGCCAACGACACCGAGTTCGGCCTGGCCGCCTACTTCTACTCCCGCGACCTGCGGCGCGTGTGGCGCGTGTCCTCGGCGCTGGAGTACGGCATGGTGGGCATCAACAGCGGCCTGATCAGCACGGCCGTGGCGCCCTTCGGCGGGATCAAGCAATCCGGCATGGGGCGCGAGGGCGGGGCGGTGGGGATCGACGAGTACCTGGAGACGAAGTACTTGTGCATGGCGTGAGGGCCGCAGTGAGGCCCGGCTGGTGCACCATCCACAAGACCCGTTCGGGCTGAGGTATCGAAGCCCTTGACCACACCCGTTCGGGCTGAGGTATCGAAGCCCCGGTCCCGCTCGCCCTGAGCCTGTCGAGGGGTCGGGTTGAGCGCGCCCCCACCCCGTTCGCACTGAGCTTGTCGAAGTGCCTCGGTGCATTCGCGAGGCGTCCTTCGACAAGCTCAGGACGAGCGGAAAGACAAGTTCAGTCCTTCGACAAGCTCAGGACGAGCGGGCATAAAAGCTCAGGCTCAGGACCCACAAGGGCTTCGACAAGCTCAGCCCGAACGGGTCGTGGTGGTGAATCGCAAGCTGGCGTCACACCGTGCCGCCATACACCTGCCTCCCCCCCACATAAGTCCCCTCGCACCGGATCTCCGGAATCCGATCCACATCCACCTCGCACGGGTCCTCCCCCAGCACCGCCACGTCGGCGAAGTAACCCGGCAGCAGCGGCCCCTTGCGGTCCTCCTCGAAGGTGAGCCACGCGCCGGCGACCGTCGCGAGCCGCAGGCCGCGGGCCACGTCCAGGCAGCCGTTGGCGCCCAGCACCGCGCCATTGCGCCGCTCGCGCCGCGTCGCCATGGACCACACGCTCAGCAGTGGGTTGTTGGGCACGGCATCGGTGCCGGTGGACACCGGCACGCCGGCTTCGAGCAGATAGCGCGCCGGCACGACATAGTCCTTCTGCGCATCGCTGTAGTCGGCGTAGCGCTTGCTGACCTTCCAGGTGTGGAACATCGGGATCAGCGTCACGCCCACGCCCAGGCGGGCGAGGCGCTGCACTGCCTCCGGTGAGCAGGTGGCGAGGTGCTCCACCACCCAGCGCTTACCGGCCAGCGGCACCTGGGCGGCCACACGCTCCAGGCTGTCGAGCAGGCGGTCGACGTGCTCGGCTGCGATGGTGTGCACCCGCAGGTTGAGGCGCGCCGCCTCCAGCGCCAGCGCCTCGAACTGCTCCACGCTCGCATGCTGCTTCACATAGCTGGACCAGCCGAGGTCGTCGGGCGCCTGGCGCGCGAGCGAGGCCACCACCGGATCGCCGCCGAAGGGCAAGAAGAAGCCGCCGAGGCGCAGCATGTCGTCGCCGATGCCCGCGCCCTGCGCATGCGGGCACCAGTCGCGCAGCAGGCGCGGCATGTCGTCGCCGTCCTGCCATTGCAGGCCCAGCACCATGCCCGTGCGCATGCTGAGCTGGCCGCGTTCATACAGGCTGCGGTAGTGGCCGATCAGCGAAGGCGCGAGGCCATGGCCTTCGTAGATGCTGGTCGTGCCCATGGCATGGAACATCGGCAGCGCAAGCCGAATGCCCTCCAGCCGCTGGTCGTGCGTGAAGCGTGGCACGGCGGGCAGCAGGTCGATCTGCGCGGCTTCGGCGTAGTTGTGGTCGATGAGGATGCCGGTGGGCTCGCCGTTCGCATCGTGTTCGATCTCCACCCCTGCCACGCGTGCGCGTGCATGCCGGTCGATGCCGTTGAGCGCCAGTCCCGCCGAGTTCAGCGCGGTGTAGCACGGTGGCTGGCCCCAGTAGCCCGAGGGCGCGGTGATGCACACCGGGTGCATGGGCGCGGCGGCATCCAGCTCGTGGCACGACGGCAGGCGGCGTTCGCGCAGATGCGCCGGCGCGTCGAAATAGAACGGCCCCTGGCCGATCGGGCCGGTGACGATCCATTCGCCCCGTGGCGTGATCGCCGCCAGCTCGCGCACCCGGCGCACGATGGCTTCCACGCTGTCGCAGGCATGCAGCGACGGGCGCTGCGGCACGAGGCCGAGGGAGTCCAGGTGCGCATGCGTGTCGTTGAAGCCGGGGATCAGCGTGCGATCGCCGTGGTCGTGCACCACGGTGTCGGCATCGCGCCAGCGCTGCATGGATTCGCGGCTACCGACGGCGAGGATGCGGCCGTCGCGGATCGCGAGCGCCTGCGCCTGCCGGTCGCTGTCGTCCAGGCAGCGCACGCGGCCCATGAGGATGAGGTCGGCGCCGGTGCGCGCCGTGGGGGAGGTGGCTGAGCTCATGCGGGCAATGGTCCGCCCAAAGCGCCGCGGCCGGTGTATCGCGCGATACAGGCGCCGTGCCTTCAGTGGCGCCAGGGCTTCATGAGCCAGCCGCCCACGCGCTCGCGAAACCCCGGGCTGTGCAGGCACACGCCGCCCAGCAGCCCCACCAGGCAGCCGAGCACCGTGTCGACCACGCGCGCGTGGATGATGGCGTTGGACGAACCCTGGCCCAGCGTGGACGCTTCGGCGAGCAGGATGGTCAGCGGCGTGATGAACACCACCGCCACGCCGTAGTGGCGCACCACGGTCATCTCGACCACGAAGGTCAGCGCCGTGATGGTGAAGGCCACGCTCCAGGGCGTGAGCGGCAGCGACAGCAGGCCCCAGGCCACCGCGATGCCTACCGCGGTGCCCAGGATGCGCTGTAGCTGGCGGTTCCACACCGCGCGCAGCGACACGCCCTGAATCACCGCCAGGCAGCTCACGGGCACCCAGTAGGGCCGCTCGAGCTGCAGCAGCTGCGCCAGCAGCAGCGACAGGCCGACGAACAGGCCGATCACCACCGAATCGAAGATCACGTAGTCGAAGCGCAGCGGCGGCGTGGGCTTCACCGGCTTGGGCGCATGCCAGCGCAGCACCGCCACGCTGTAGAAGAAGGCGATGATGCAGGCGAGGATGGCGCCCATGGCGAACAGGCCCACCATCAGCGGCACTTCGAGCACGCCCATGGGCGAATACGCGCCGATGGCTGCCGCCATGACGAAGAACAGGCTGGCCGGCGGCGGCACGCGGTAGAAGCGGCACACCATGGTCACGAGGATGGCGATGAACACCAGCGCCGGCATCATCAGCACGGCGAGAAAGCCGCTGAGCACGCCCAGCGCATAGGCGGCGCACATGCCGAAGGCGCAGGCCATGACCCACACCATGCGGTGCTGCAGCGGCGTGCCGGGCAGGTAGAGAAAGCTCAGGCCGCCGAGCGAGGACACCAGCCCGTAGTCCATGCGCCCGAACCAGGCGCCCACCACCAGCGGCAGCCCGGTGGCAAGCGCCGCGGCAAAAGCCATCTGCCACAGCCGGTCGCTTCGGTGCACCGTGAGCAGATGGCGCAGCTCGCGCCGCAACGCCTTGTCGATCCTCTGCCAGGCGTCCGGGGGCTTCATGGCGTGGCGCTCAGCCGAACCAGCTCGCGAGCGCCCGCGGGATGGCGCCCGGCGCGGCGAGCGCGATGAACACGAGGCCAGCGATGGCCCCTGCCACATGCGCATCGTGGTTGATGCGCCCGCCGCCGCGCCGGCTCGCGAACACGCTGAACGCGAGGTACGCGAGGGCGAACAGCGGCGCCGGAATGGGCACCGGGATCGGCAGGATGAAGATCGACGACTGCGGGAACACGACGATGGAGGCGAACAGCACCGCGAGGATGGCGCCCGACGCGCCGAGGCTGGCGTAGCCCGGCTGCTTGCGGTGGATGACCCAGGTGGCGATGCTGCTGGCCAGCAGCCCCAGCACGTACAGCGCCACGAAGCGCGGCGTGCCGAGATGGCGCTCCAGGCCGAAGCCGAAGGCCCAGAAGGTGAAGCCGTTGAACAGCAGGTGCATCAAGTCGGCATGGATGAAGCCGCTGGTCACGAGCGTCGCGTACTCGCCGCGCTGCGCGAGCCCATGGGGGCGCAGCAGGTTGCGCTCCACCAGCGCCGGCTTCATGTACAGGCCGATCAGGCTGATCGCGACGAAGCTCGCCAGCAGCAAGGCGGCGGCGGGTGCGCCGGCGGTGAGGCGAAGCAGCAGGTCCATGGGCGCACTCTACAAAGCGAAGCCGCCTGCCGAACGGGATTGACCGGCGG
Organism: Rubrivivax sp.; assembly: GCA_044506225.1. Taxonomy (GTDB): domain Bacteria; phylum Pseudomonadota; class Gammaproteobacteria; order Burkholderiales; family Burkholderiaceae_C; genus JAKFDI01. Next base: position 10,794 of record JBIQKU010000040.1, read on the forward strand.
GTTTTGCGCTGCTGAGAATCCGCGCCACCTGTGGCGGGCCGTGTCGGACCGCCGGGTCCACCGGAGGACGACATGCCGTTCAAGAGCCTGGACGATTTCACCGAAGTGCCTGCCTACGAGAAGAACTTCAAGGCGGCCCTCAAGACCGCCTCCAGCAAGCCCGCGCCGCTGCTCTTCTTCGAGGGCTTCAAGTTCGCGAGCCAGACCGGCGCCCTCATGCTGCTCGGGCCGGTGGACGCCAAGCTGGTGCAGCAGGTCGTCGCCAAGGGCGCCAAGCTCAAGGCCAAGGGTGTGCTGCTCGACGGCGGCGAACGCATCGTCTACAAGGCGCCCGGCGTGAAGGTCGATGTGTTCAACAAGGCCCTGCTCATTCCCAAGGTGAAGAAGCGCGCCGTCACCGCGGATGACGAAGCGTCCGGGGCGGAGGCCAGGGACGAGGCCAGGCAGGAAGCCGCCGCCGCCGCCGCCGCCGCCAAGGTGCTCAAGCCGCTGCGCGCGCGCTTCGACACGCTGAAGGACCGTTCGGACAAGGCGCTGCCGCTGGCCTCCAGCAACCACAAGGCGCGGGTGCAGGCGCAGCACGAAGAGTTCGAGACGCAGGTTGCGAAGCAGGACTTCAAGGGTGCGGCCAAGACGTTGGTGGTGCTGGAACAGCTGCTCGACACCATCGAGAAGCTGCATGCGCAGAACAAGAAGCAGGCGACCGAGGCGCTGAACGCGCTGTCGGGGCGGCTGACCAGCTTTCGCACGCCGCTGCATGAGAAGTACGTCAAGGAAGGCAAGGACAAGCTGGCGACGGCCGCCAAGGCGCTCGCCGACCCAAAGGGCTTGGACTGGGACCGGGTCAAGATGCTGACCGCCGAGCTCGAGGACCGCCTGGACGTTTGGGACGCGCTGGTGGAGACCTATGCCGACCAGTCGGCCGAGGTGGCGCGTCTCAAGACGGAGGCGACGCAGGCCGTGAAGAAGGCCGAGCCGAAGATCAAGCGCGCGCCGAAGGCCGCCGGGGAGGCACTCAAGAAGCTGGTGACCGAGGCGAACGGCGTCAAGCTGCCCACGGTGCTCTACGAGAAGCCGTCCTTTCCCGAGGCCATCAGCGCCTGGAAACGGGTGCTGGACTGGCTGGAGAAGAACGCCGCGCCCGACGACTCCGGGCCCGTGGACCCGCTCACCGCGCGCCGCAAGAAATTCGTGCACAACAAGCCGTCGACCTGGGAAGTGAACGGGGTGCGCTACCTCAACGGCACCTCGGCCAGCGATATCGGCGGCAAGGCGGCGCTGCTGGCCGACGCCTCGCTGTCGTCCAACACCACGGCCGGTGGCAGCGTGCTCAAGGTCAATTACGAAGGCCACTGCCACCTCGACGGCGGCAGCGGCGGCATGGCCTTCGTCTACCGGCTCGAGGACGACTACACCGTCACCCCGCTGGTGGTGGACACCTCGTCCAAGCGCGGCGGCAGGAACGGCAACCAGTACATGTGGGACACCGGCGGCAGCTGGGCCTACTTTCCGCCGAACGCGAAGTACTGACGGGCGAGATGCCGGCCGGTCGCGCGTGGCCGCGACCGGCCGGCCCTGTTCGGGTGCCCTCTCGCCCCTCACCACCCCGTTCGCGCTGACCCTTCGACAGGCTCAGGACTGAAGGCAAGGCTTCGCCTTGTCGAAGCGCAGCGCACACACCCCCTTGCCCCAACCCATTCGCGCTGAGCCTGTCGAAGCGCCTCCCCGCGAACGCCCTATGCCACCGCCAAGCCCCCCGCACCGTGGCGTTTGCACGCTCCCGGCGCCCAAGCGCCGAATCCCCCTGAATCCCGCGCACCGAATGCCGACAACCCGCTGAGCAATCCCTTGCGAAGGAGCGGTCGCTGCCCCCGCGGGCACAACCACGGCATGGTGTCCATCGACATCGTCAGCGCCTACATCATCTGCGGCGCCGGCTCCATCGTCGGCGCCGGCGTGATGATGCTCGCCCGCCCCTCGGACGCACCGACGCGGCGTGCGCTGCGCATCTGCAGCCTGGCCTTCGTCATCATGGGCCTGGCCCTGGTGCAGTTCATCGCCGGCACGGCCGCGCCCAGCCTCGCGTCGCTGTTGATCGCGGTGCAGGGCACCTTCATGGGCACGGCCGTGGTGGCCTGGAGCTTCGGCGAGCTCAACGGCCGCCGGGTCAATCCGCTGCATGTGGCCCTGGTCATCGTGGCCGGCTGCGCCGCCGCCTGGGCCGCGAGCCTGCGCGGCCCGCAGGCGCTGAACATCGCCTACTGCGCGATGGCGCTGGCGACCGGGCTGTGGATCGTCGCCATCCAGTGGAACTACCTCGTCGCGCCGCGCAACCTGGCCGAGCGCGCGATGGGCATCGGGCTGCTGCTGTACTCGCTGAGCTGGGCGCTGCGCCTCGCCTTCGCGCTGCCGCACGATGGCGCGGTCACCAACTTCTTCTATGGGCCGCCGCTGCTGCAGTCGGCCTTCGGCATCTTCTATGGGGTGATTCCCATCATCATTCCCTGCCTGGTGCTGAACCTGGTGAACGCCCGCCTGGCCGAACGTGTGGCCGCCCGCGCCATGACCGACGAACTCACCGGCGCCTTCACCCGCCGCGCGCTCTACGACGGCATGCCCGAGCTGCAGGCTGCGGCGCGTGCCGCGGGCCACGGCGTCGCGCTGCTGCTGCTGGACCTGGACCATTTCAAGCGCATCAACGACGGCCACGGCCATCTCGCCGGTGACCAGGTGCTGCGCCGCACGGCGCTCATGCTGCAGGAGACGCTGCGGCCCGGCGCGGTGCTCGCCCGCTTCGGCGGCGAGGAGTTCGTGATCGCGCTGGCGGTGGACGACCTGCATGCCGCGCGCCGTGTCGCCGAGCGGCTGCGCACGCGGCTCGCCGCCCAGGCGATCACCACCGGCGACACCTCGATGACCGTGACCGCCAGCATCGGCGTGGCGCTGATGGAAGCCGACGAAGCCCTGGACGACGGCTTGCACCGCGCCGACCTCGCGCTCTACCGCGCCAAGGAAAAGGGTCGCAACCGCGTGGAGGCCTGGGTGGCGCGGGCGGCTTGAGGGCGCAACAGGCCCTCACTCCCGGCCCTCACTCCCGGTGCCGCGCCGCCAGATCGAGCAGATCCGCCACCTGGGTGACGACCGCCTCGTCCAGCCGGTCCAGCAGCAGCACCGGTGCGCCGGCATCGCCGCCCGCCGCCTGGGGCTCCCAGGGGCAGGGCGGCTGCGGCGAGCACATCACCGACAGCGGCGGCGAAGACAGCGCCACCATCGTGCCCACCATGCGCAGCGCATCGCCGCGCTGGTTGCGCGCCACCACGCGGCCGCGCGAATGCACCGTGATGTAGCGCTCATGCCCGGCGCGCAGGCGAAAGCGCGTGTCGTAGGTGGCGGTGTAGCCGTCCAGGTGCAGGCGCAGGCTGCGCAGCATGGTGTTGTAGTCGTCGGGATGCACGCGGCTGCGCCAGGACGAGGTGCTGTCGGGCAGGCCGATGCGCGGAAAGCCCATGCGGGCCTTCCACGCGGCCGAGTACTCGACCAGTTCGATGCGCGGGTCCAGGTCCCACAGCCCCGCCACCCCGAGTTCCAGCGGCGCACGCCAGCGGGCTGGGTGGGAAACGGGGAAGGCCATGCGTGTCTCGTGCTGCGGAGGGTCGTGGACTATATCGGCGGGTGGCGGCGCAAGTTCAGGCCGCTCGCGCCTGCGTCCATACCCGCTGCAGGCCCTACGCTCCCCTCGACCTCTCGCCACGCCGTCGAAGCGCCGACACCGCTCGCATACCGCACCCATCCCGCGCTCGTCCCGGCACGAGCTTGCGCGCGCGCACGTCCGCGCTGGCGCCGAAGATCCCGCCGCGGGCTCGCGGCGCCGAGGGTCAGCCTCGCGGCGGGTGGCCGCAGAGCCGCGCGACCGCCGACACCAGCGCCACGGGCTCGACCGGCTTGGCGAGGTGCGCTGAGTAGCCCGCCGCCAGCGCCTTGCTCCGGTCTTCCGCGCGCGCGAACGCGGTGAGCGCGAGGGCGGGCAGCCGGTGCCCGCGCGCACGGACCTCCCTGAGCAGTTCGTAGCCGTCCACGTGCGGCATCGCGATGTCGCTGATCAGCACGTCGGCGCGCTGCATGTCGAGCGCGTGCAGGGCTTCGCCGGCTGCCACGACCGCCGTCACGATGGCGCCTTCGTCATCGAGCATGGCGCTCAGCATCGCCAGGCTGTCGGGGTCATCGTCGACGAGCACCACGTGCAGGCTTTGCAGCCGCGGGCCCGCCGGCGCCTGTGGCGCATCACCCGGCAGCGGCGCTTGCTGCATCGGCAGCGGCCCTGCGCCGCGCCCGGGCGCCTCGAAGCCGTCACTCGCCGGCAGACGAACCGTGAAGGTGGCGCCGCGTCCCAGGCCCTCGCTCTCGGCCACCACATGGCCGCCGTGCAAGGCGACGAGGTGGCGCACGATGGCCAGGCCGAGCCCGAGGCCGCCATGCGCGCGGGTGCTCGAGCCGTCGGCCTGGCGGAATCGATCGAACACGAAGGGGAGGAAGTCCGCCGAGATGCCTGTGCCCACGTCGGCCACGCCCAGCACCACCTCGCCCGCATCGGCCTCGAGGGAGATGCTGATGCGCTTGCCCGACGGGGTGAACTTGAGCGCATTGGCCAGCAGGTTGACGATGATCTGCTGCAGGCGGGGTGCGTCGGCCATGACAGGGCCGGCATCCGGGTCGATGTGGCGCTCGAGCAAGATGCCCTTGCCTTCGGCTTCGGGCGTCAGCGAGGCGATCACCGCCTCCAGCACTTCGGCCGGCATCAGGCGCTTGAGTTCGAGCGTCACGTTGCCGGCGTTGATGCGGCTCATGTCGAGCAATTCCTCGATGAGCCGCGCCTGGGCGCGCGCATTGCGCTCGATGGTGTCCACGCCCTTGAGCACCTGGGGCTGGCCCGCGGCGCGCAACTTGAGCAGATGGACCCAGCCCAGGATGGCGCTCAAGGGCGTGCGCAGCTCGTGCGACAGCGTGGCGAGGAACTCGTCCTTCATGCGCCCGGCGCGTTCCTGCTCCTCCAGCTGCAGGCGCATCTGGTACTGGCGCCTGCGTGCACGCAGGGCGGAGCGCACCGCGCTGAGCAAGGTTTCGGCATTGAGGGGCCGCTCCAGGATCACGACGTTGCCCAGGTCTCTGAGCATGGCCAGCGCCTGCGCAGAGCGCCGCCCGTGCTGCTTGGTCGCGAGCACGACGATGGGGAAGTCGGACCAGGCCGGCTGCGACGCGATCCACTGCACCAGGGGCTGGTGGTTCGCCCCGGCCAGGGCCTCTTCGGTGGCCAGGGCGACGCCGGCACCGTCGGCGAGGCTGGCCACGAGTGCGTCGAGCGAATCGCACACGTGCGCGGGCTGCGACGTGGTGGCCAGCACCTGGGCCATGACCGCGGCGTCCCGCCCGCGGGGCGCCAGGATCAGAACGCGCTGGTCGACGCCCTCGCGCGGCGGGCTCGGGCTCATCGCTCCGCGAGCAATGGCGTGTTGCCGCGGTAGGTCGGCAGACCGCTCAGCACGCCTTCGAAGTCGTTGAGCGCCTGCCCCACCTGAAAGCCGTGTTCGGCGCTCAGGCGAAGTTCACGGATGGACCGCTGGTTGCCGGCGGTGCGGCTCTTCACCGCTGTCACCGCGGCACGCACCTCGCCCTGCGCCTCGAAGTAGCGGTACAGCAGGATGGTGTCGCTGAGGTAGCTCAGATCGATGTCCGATCGGGCTTCGCCGACCAGCCCGTGCTGCCCCACGATCAGGACGGTCAGGACGCCTTGCTGGTTCAGGAAAGTCAGCAACTCGTGCAGGTGCAGCAGCAGAAAGCTCTGCCCGGGCATGGCCTGCAGATAGGCGTTCAGGCTGTCGATGACGACGAAGGACGCGCCCTCGTCCTTGACGGCCTGCATCACCCGGTTCGCGAACTCGCCGGATGACATCTGCGCAGGATCGATCTGCTCGATGGCCAGCGCACGGCGCTCGAGGTGCGGCGCGAGATCCATGCCGAGCGCACGGCTGCGCGCCAGCAGCGTGGGCCGGCCTTCGTCGAACAGGTAGTAGCTCGCGTGCTGACCGCGCTCGAGCGCCGCCAGCATGAAACGCACGGCGGTCGTCGTCTTGCCGATGCCCGACGGCCCGAGCAGCAGCAGGTTGGTGCCGGGCACCAGGCCGCCACCGAGCATCTCGTCGAGTTCGTGCGAGCCCGTCGGGCGGGGCGTCGGGTCGAACTCGCTGTGATGGTCCGCCGCCACGAGGCGCGGATACACCTCCACGCGCCCGGTATCGATCAGGAAGTCGTGCACGCCGCCCTGGAACCTGATCCCGCGCATCTTCACCACGCGCAGCTGGCGCCGCTCCACGCCGAAGGGTTGCGGCGCCTGCCGCAGGCTGATGACGCCGTGGGCGATGCTGTGCAGCTGCAGGTCGGTCGGCTCCGATGTCATGTCATCGAGCAGCAGCACCGTGCAGTCTCGGCTGGACAGGAACTGCTTGAGCGCGAGCACCTGGCGCCGGTAGCGCAAGGCATCGTGGGCCAGCAGGCGCATCTCGGAGAGGCTGTCGAAGATGACGCGCGCGGGGTTCAGCCGCTCGATGGCGGCCGTGACCGCCTTGATCGTCTCGCCCAGTTCGATCTCCGACGGATGGAGGATGGACTGCTCCGCCTCCGGCGCCAGCCCGGCGTCGCTGACGAGCTCGAAGATCTCGATGCCGTCCAGGGACCAGCCGTGCGAAGCCGCGACCGCCCGCAGTTCATCGGCGGTTTCGGACAGGGTGATGTACAGGCCGCTCTCCGCATTCGCGGCGGCAGCCATCAGGAACTTCAGGCCGAAGGTGGTCTTCCCCGTGCCGGGCGTGCCCTCGAGAAGGTACAGGCGGGCCGGCGTCAGTCCGCCGCCGAGGATGAAATCGAGCCCCGGGACGCCGGTGGAGACGCGGGGCGGCGAGGCCGGTACGGAGGAGGGCATGGCAGGTGTTCGATCAGGCATGGCACACGGTCGCGAAGCGCGCCCGGGCATTGTCCGATCCGCCGCGGCTGACGTGTCCGGCCGCGGCCTGCGCCGCCGGGCCAGCCGAGGGTTCACCCGCCTGCAGGCGGCTTCGTGGCGGTGACACAGCAAACGACATGCCCGGCCCGACATCGCACCGGGCCCGGGGTGCGGTGGCCTCGTGCAAGGCCGCGCATGCCGCGTGCTGTGGGCTCGTCATAGGCCATGACACCGGAGCCAAGCATGACCGCATCGCCGCGATATGCCGTCTACTGGGCCCCTGAGCCCGCACATCCGCTGTGGCGGGCCGGCATCGAATGGCTCGGGCGCGACCCGAGCGTCACGGCCGCGCACGGTGTGCCCGGTACGCCGCGCGAGGCGACCGACGAACCGCGCCGCTACGGCTTCCATGCCACGCTGAAGGCGCCGTTCGCGCTGCGCCAGGGCGCGACGGCGGCGGATCTTCTCGCCGCCGTGCAGGCCCTGGCGCAGGGCTTCCCGCGGTTTCCGATGCCGCGGCTGGAGGTGGCCGCGCTTGGCAGCTTCGTCGCGCTGCGCCCCGCCGAGCCGGTCGGTGGCGAGCATGCGCTGCAGCGCCTGGCCGACGCGTGCGTGCGTTCGCTGGACAACTGGCGTGCGCCGATGGATGCGAAGACGCTGCAGCGCACGCTGAGCGACAACAGCCTGAGCCCCACGCAGCAGCAGTTGGTGCGGCGATGGGGCTACCCGCATGTGTTCGAGCACTGGCGCTTTCACATGAGCCTGACCGACAGCCTGCCGCAGGATGCGTTGGGCGACGCGTTGCGCCAGCGCCTCGCCGACGAGGCCACGCGACATTTCGCCGCGGCGCTTGCCGTGCCGCTGGCCTGCGAATCCGTGTGCGTCTTCGTCGAGCCAGCGCCGGGCGCGCCCTTCGTGCTCGCGCACCGCCTGCCGCTTGCCGCATGACGCCGCCCGGCATCGCGCACAGCGAACGAGGCTGCATCGGACGCTGCAGCCGGCGTGTGTGCGGGGCTCGGGCGAGAATCACCGGCTGCACTGCGCGCGGTCGGCTCCACAGCCTGACCGATCCAGCACGGGTGCGGTTCGGACCCACTCATGACCGACGCTCACTACACGACCTTGCCGCAGTGGCCCCACGCCTATCCGCCCAGCGGCGCGAGCGCCACGCTGAAACGCCGCAACGAGGATTTCATCGTCACCGAATTGCCGCTGCAGCTGCCCTGCGGCGAGGGGGAACACCTCTGGCTGGACGTCGAGAAGAACGGCGCCAACACCGCCTTCGTGGCCCAGCAGCTGGCCGAGGCTGCCGGGGTGCCCACAAGAGACGTGGGCTATGCCGGGCTCAAGGACCGCTACGCCATCACCCGCCAGTGGTTCAGCATCTACCTGCCGAAGGGAGCGGCACCGGATCTCACCGTGCTGCAGCACCCGGAGTTCAAGGTGCTGAGCCAGAGCCGCCACGTGAAGAAGCTGCGCCCCGGTGATCTTTCGGGCAACCGGTTTCGCATCGTGCTGCGCGACGTCATCGGCGAGCCCGCTGCCATCGAGGCCAATCTCCAGGCCGTGGCGTCGCAGGGCGTGCCCAACTACTTCGGCGCCCAGCGCTTCGGCCACGACGGCAACAACGTCGAGATGGGTCGGGCCATGCTGGCGCGCGAGATCCGCGTGCGCAACCCGAAGACCAAGGGCATCTACCTGTCTGCCGTGCGCTCCTTCGTCTTCAATGAAGTGCTGGCGCAACGCATTGAACAGGGGCTCTGGGGCAAGACCTTGCCCGGTGACGTGATGGACGAGGCGGGCTGGCCCACAGGACCGCTCTGGGGTAGGGGCCGCGTGATCACCACCGATCAAGCGCAAGCGCTGGAGAACGCCGTGGCCGAACGCCACGCCGCCTTGTGCAACGGCATGGAACACGCCGGCCTGGATCAGGAGCGCCGCGCCCTGGTCGCGAGCCCGGTAGACATGTCATGGGAATGGCCGCAAGCCGATCAACTGGTGCTCACGTTCTCCTTGCCGCCCGGGACTTACGCCACGTCGGTGCTCAACGAGATCCTGCGCACCACGGAGCCCGATCGGCAGGCCGAAAGCGAGGCGGCGACCCTGGAGTGACGGCGCCGCGCCTTCTTCCCCGCCCACTCCCCATGCCTCACGCCGACGGCCTGCCCACGCCCGCGCGTTATTACGCGATGGCGACCATCATCCTCGGCATTGCCATGTCGGTGCTCGAGAGCACCATCGTCAACCTGGCGCTGCCGGCCATCGCGCGTGACCTGCAGGCGAGCGCCGCGCAGGTGGTGTGGGTCGTCAATGCCTACCAGGTGGCGGTGCTCGCGCTTCTGCTGCCGCTGGCGATGCTGGGCGATCGGGTGGGCTACCGGCGCATTTACCTGCTCGGGCTGGCGCTGTTCACCGTGGCGTCCATCGGCTGCATGACGGCACGGTCGCTGCCGATGCTGGTGGCCTCGCGCGCGCTGCAGGGCGTGGGGGCGGCGGGCGTGATGGCGGTGAACGCGGCGCTGGTGCGCCTGACCTATCCGCGGCATCTGCTCGGGCGCGGCGTGGCCATCAATTCGGCGGTGGTGGCGGCGGCCTCGGTGGCGGGGCCGTCGGTGGCGGCCGCGGTGTTGTCGGTGGCGAGCTGGCCCTGGCTGTTCGCGATCAACCTGCCGCTGGGCGCGCTGGTGCTGGCGCTGGGCGTGCGCACGCTGCCGCACAACACGGCACCGCCGGCGGCGGGCTTTGCGCTGACGGCGCGCGACGTGCTGCTCAACGCGGCGATGTTCGTGCTGATCTTTCTCGGCGCCGACACGCTGGCCAACGCGGCGGACAGCGCTTCGCCCGCGGCCTCGGTCGGCTGGGGCATCGGCCTGCTGCTGGCGGGTGTGGCGGTGGCGGTGCTGCACCTGCAGCGCCAGCGCCGGCTGGTGCTGCCGCTGTTCCCGGTCGATCTGCTGCGCATTCCGGTGTTCCGGCTGTCCATGGGCACCTCGGTCGGTGCGTTCGCGGCGCAGATGCTGGCGGGCATCGGCGTGCCCTTCTTCATCGTCGAAGGCCTGCAGCGCAGCGCGGTGGAGGCGGGCCTGGTGCTCACGGCCTGGCCGATCGCCACCGTGGCGGTGGCGCCCCTCGCGGCGCGGCTCATCGGGCGCTATCCGGACGGGCTGCTGGGTGGCATCGGGCTGGTCACCATGGGCTGCGGCCTCGCGCTGATGGCCTGGCTGCCGGCCGAGCCGGCCATGGGCGACATGCTGTGGCGCATGGCGCTGTGCGGCGTGGGCTTCGGGCTGTTCCAGTCGCCCAACAACCACACCATCCTGACCTCGGCGCCGGTGCAGCGCTCGGGCGGCGCGAGCGGCATGCTGGGCACGGCGCGGCTCACGGGGCAGACGCTCGCGGCGCTGCTGATCGCGCTGCTGTTCAGCCTCCAGCCGGCGCATGACGGCACGGCACCGCTGATGGCGCTTGCGCTCGCGGCGGTGTCGTCCTTCGTGGCGGCGGGCTTCAGCATGATGCGCTTGCGGCACACGCCGGCGCGCTGAGGCCGCGACCGCGTCCGCGCGCCTATGCTTGGCGCATGCTTCGCCAGGCCGCCACCACACTCGCCTTCGACACGCGCGGCCGCGGGCTGCTCGAGATCACCCGCCCGGTCGTCGAGTGGGTGCAGGGCAGCGGCCTCACCGTTGGGTTGCTGACGCTCTTCGTGCGCCACACCTCGGCCAGCCTGCTGGTGCAGGAGAACGCCGACCCGCAGGTGCGCGCCGACCTCGATCGCTTCTTCGCCCGCCTGGTGGTCGATGGCGACCCGATGTTTCGCCACCTCGACGAAGGGCCGGACGACATGCCGGCGCATGTGCGCTCGGCGCTCACGGCGGTGCAGTTGTCGATTCCGTTGCAGGCCGGGCGGCTGGCGCTGGGCACATGGCAGGGGATCTACCTGTGGGAGCACCGGGTGCGCGGGCATCGGCGCGAGGTGGCCGTGCATTTGCTGGGGGAGTGAGGGCTCCGGACAGACGGTTCGGGCTGGGCTTGCATCCCCGACCGTGCTGAGCTTGTGGGGGGATGCCCTCTTATGCGCAAAGGCACTTCGACAGGTTCGGTGCGAACGGGTTGGATGCCGCAGGCGCTTCGATACCTTGTATGTTCCCAAGCGCGGTTGTTCTTGATGGCCGAAGGCT
>JBIQKU010000041.1:0-21916 GCA_044506225.1 Rubrivivax sp.
CTGGCACCGTCCCAGGACGCCACCCGCATGAAGAGCGACGGCCATGGCTGAACGTCGACACGGCGAAGCGCCCACCGCGCACGCTCTGCTCGCCAGCGCCGCGGTGTTCGCGCCGCGCCCGGCCAGCGAAGCCCTGGCAGGCCACCCGGGCAACGCCTTGCCCGCCCTGCAGGCCGCGGCCGGCGAAACGGGCGGCGCACTCGACCCGACGCTGCGCGAGCGGCTGGAAAGCGGGCTCGGGCGCGACTTCAGCGGCGTGCGCGTGCACAGCGGGCCGCTGTCGGCGCGCGCTGCCGAACGCATGGGCGCACGCGCCTACACGCTGGGCAGCGACATCCACCTCGGCGCGGCGGCGCAGTCGCTGTCGCAGCCTGCACGCGCCCGACTGCTCACGCACGAGGCGGTGCACACCGTGCAGCAGGGCGGCGCGCGTGTGGCGCCGCATGCGCGCCTGGCCGTCAGCAGCCCGCACGACGCGGCCGAACGCGAAGCCGAGCACATCGCGCAGGCGCTGCCGGCGTCACCCTCGCTCGCGCTGCGCGACGGCCTGCGCCGTGCGCCGCTGGGCGTGGCGCGCAGCGTGGCCCCGCAGCTGCAGCGTGACCTGAACGACAAGCTGCCGGTGGCGGGCGGCGACTTCAAGATGAACCTCAAGACCGAGTCGCACCCGGGCGCGAAATGCGGCATGAGCGGCACGATCAAGTTCAAGGCCAATGTCAAGGCGCCCGACTCCACCAGCATTCGCCTGTTGCAGGTGGTTCGCCTGGAGGATCTGTCGACGGGCACCGACTACAAGTGGACCGGCGGCGAAGCCGGCCGCAACAAGGTCATGACCACCGCCGACAAGAAGACCGGCGTCGAAGGCGGCTACTTCGTCGACAAGCTGCACGCCGCGTTGAAGCCGCGCACGAGCAAGGCCGACAAGGCGGCCTCGCCCTACTACATCGACGACTACCCCGGCACCGGCCCGAACAACCAGGACGGCAGCAAGAAGGGCAAGGCCGTGACCGAGGCCTCGCTGTGGGACTACCCCGGTTGGTCGCAGAAGAGCCGCTTCTCGTTCGAGACGGTGGCCACGGCGGCCGACACCGGCCACGTCTACGGCACGGTGATGTGGGGCTTCACGATCAGCGACGGCGCGAAGGGCACGGTCGAGAAGGAATACGCCACCGGGCGGGACGTTACGACGCGCACCACCGACAAGGCGATCGAGAAGTTCAACGCCTACTACCGCAACCCCGGCGCGTCGACCGCTCCGTGACGAGGCCCCACCATGCCTGCCCCTGTACCCGCCTCGCACTCTGCCTCTCCCGCGCCCGCCACTGAGCCGCCCTACGCCGCCGCGCTGCGCTCGGCCGACATCGACACGCGCAACGACGGCGTGGCGGCGGCGGTGGCGGCCGGTGCCGCCGCCGTGCCGGTGCTGCTCGCGCTGAGCCGAGAGGCCGGCGCCGCACGCGCACCGGCGATGTATGCCCTGGCGGAACTCGCCGACCCGCGAGCGCGCGACACCTTCGTCGCCGGTCTGTCCGACGCGAACGAGGCGGTGCGCGCGCAAGCGGCGCGCGGCCTGGCGCGCATCGGCGACCCGCAGGGCATCGAGGCCTGCCTGAACGCCTTGAACGACGATCCCGACCCGCTGCACAACGACCAGACACCCGCGGTCCAGGCGCTGGGCGCGCTCGGTCTGCGCGCCGTGCCGGGGCTGCTGGAGCGCATGGGCTCGGACGATGCCCTGACCCGCCTGCGCGCACAGCGGGCCTTCGAGCTCGTGCTGGGCCGGCGCCACGGCTTCGTGCCGGGTCAAGGCTTCGACACGCCGGCCGGCGAGGCCGCGATGCGCGCCGAATGGCAGGCGCAGGGCGACTACGACCACGGCGCCCCGCCGGCGCGACGCACCCAGGCGATTGCGCAATGGCGGCAATGGCTGCGCAGCGCCAAGGAACGGCCATGACCCCGCGCGACGACACCGCCGTCGACGAACTGCAGCGCCAGGTCGAGCGTGCCAGCCTGTTCACGCACACCGCACTCGGCGAGAACGCGCTGCGGCTGGGTGAACTGCAGGCCTTTCTGCACGGCCTGGCCGACGCGCTGCTGGCCAAGGGTGCAGTGGACGGCGACGAACTGGCCGCCTCCATCCGGCAGGCCGAAGCCGAACTGCGTGCGCGCGGCGAGCTGAATGGCGCGGGCGCCGTGCTGCGTGTGGACGCCGAAGCCGGCGAAGCGCGCGCAGCGGCCCGCGTCGACTGCCGTGCCCGGCTGCATGTGTGCCACGCGGTGTGCTGCCGCCTCGACTTCGCGCTGAGCGTCGAAGAAGTCGAGGCGGGGCGCCTCAAGTTCGATCTCGGGCGCCCGTACTTCGTTCGCCGCGCGGCCGATGGGCGCTGCGCCCATCTCGACGCCGACACCTGCGGCTGCAGTGTCTACGCCGAGCGGCCGCAGGTCTGCCGCCACTACGACTGCACGCACGACGCGCGCATCTGGAGCGACTTCGATGCGATGCGCTTGAACCAGGCCTGGATCGACGAGCACCTGCAGGCCGACCCCGGCCCGCACGCGGTGCGTGTGTTCATGCACGACGCGGGCACGGGGATCCGCCGTGCCGGGGAGCCAGGCGCATGAACGCGCGGGCCGCCGCCCATGTTGCCGCCCCGGCCAGCGCGGGCGCGTCCATGCCGATGCTGCAGCGCCAATGCGCCTGCGGCACGCACACCCCGAGCGGCGGCGGCGAATGCGCGACCTGCGCACGCAAGCGGCTGCGGCGAAAGGCCACCGCGCCGGGCGGCGAGTTCGAGGCGCCGCCCATCGTGCGGTCGGTACTGCAAGGCGCCGGGCGGCCGCTGGAGGCCGCCACGCGAGCCGCGCTCGAGCCGCGTTTCGGCCGTGACTTCTCCGCCGTGCGGGTGCACAGCGACGCACACGCCGCCGAGTCGGCACGCGCCGTGGGCGCGCTCGCCTACACCGTGGGCCAGCGCATCGTCTTCGGCGCCGGGCGCTACGACCCGGCCTCGCGGGCCGGGCAGCGGCTGCTGGCCCACGAACTCACGCACACCCTGCAGCAGGCCGCCTCCGGCGGCAGCGCCCTCTCGGCCAAGCTCGAGGTCGGCGCGAGCGACAGCGCGGCGGAGGCCGAAGCCGATCGGGTGGCCGAGCAGGTCACGGCCGACCTGGCCGCGCCCGCCGTGCGCGCCGCGCCGCATGCGCTGCTGCAGCGCCAGGCCGATCCGAATGCCGGCGCCGAACCCGACTTCAGCAGCCCGCAGCAGCGCGGCGGGCGCCCGCGCTCGGGCTCGCTCGACGCCGGCCGCCGCGGCGACGACCAGGTGCGCGTGGCGGTGACACGCTACCTGTGCGATTGCGTGGGCCGCAGCGTCACCCGCACCCGCGTGTCCACCCGGGTGCAGCCCGGGCCCGGCGTCACGCTCGAGATCTGCCGCGGGCGTGTCACCGCACGCATCAGCGGCGACGTGGTGCCCAGCAGCGTGTCCACCGGCCGTGCCACGGTGCGCGGCGATGTCAACGTGGCCACGGGCGGCGGCACCGGCGTGCGCGTGGGCGTCGAGGGCGAAGCGCGCAACACCGGCAGCGAGCCGCAGGTGGGCGGGCGGGCCGACGTGCGTGTGAAGCCACCCGGCGGCCCGCAGGTGGGCGTGGGCGGCGAGATCCTGCGCGGCACCGAAAGCGGCCGGGTCGACACCTCGATCACCGCCGGCGTGGACGTGAACGTGCCGGGGGTCGGCCCGGTGCGCATCGGTGCCGGCGTGACCAACCCGCAGGACGACCGGCGCGGCGGCCAGGTCACCATCGGCGGCAACCTGCCGGGCCAGAACGTGGAGGACCGCGTCTGCCGCGAATGCCGCTGCCCCGCGGTGTACGAATGCTTCGAGGACATCCCGCCGCGCGACTACGAGGAGACCGTCACCTACGACGTCGACGACCGCAGCCGCCTGCGCTACTACTACAGCCTCGACAGCAACCAGGACACGCAGGACCCGGTGCTGCGCGCCGAATCGACGCGCATGCTCGACGACGTGGCCCGGCGCGTGGCGGCCGGCGCGCGCATCGTCGCCATCACCGGTTATGCCTCGCCCGAGGACAACCGCGAACGGCCCACGCCCAACGCGCAACTGTCGCTGTCGCGCGGGCAGCGCCTGCGCGAGCGGCTGGCGAGCCGGCTGGGCTCGAGCGTCGTCTTGCCCCGGGCCGCCGGCGGCGGCGAACTGCTCGGGCGCGTGGCCACCATCGCGCCCGGCAGCCGGCTGGCCGACGCCATCCTCGGCGCGGGCTTCGGCGACCCGGAGGACGTGACGGCCTTCCTGATCGGCGACGACATCGGCAACCCCAAGCTCGCCGCGCAGTTCCTCGCCCTGCTCGAACGCGTGACCGAGCCGGCCGATCGCCTGCGCCTGTTCGGCGTCGATGCCGCGTCGCCCGCGGCGCCGCGCCTGCAGCTCGCCATCGCGCAGTTCATCCGCAGCCGCGGGCGCGGACCGCGGCCCTGGGAGGGCATCTTCGGCTTCCTGCGCTACGCCAGCGTCGAGCTGAGCACGACGCGCCAGGCGCAGCGCAAGGAACAGAAGCGCACCTCCGGTTCGCTCACGGCGATGGACGACACCGCCTGCCAGCCCTATGCGCGGCAGGCTGAACGCGAAGGCCTGTTCGGCCCCGCGGCGCCCGAGCCGCAGACCGAAGCCGGCTGCCCGGGCGGCGAGCCGCGCAACATCGAGCGCTTCGCACGCAAGTGCGACTACCGCTGACAGCCCCGCGAGCCGCGCCATGTCCAGCTTTCCCGGCTCCCCCCGCCTGGTGCGCGGCGGCCTCGTGCTGATCGATCCGACCACCGGCACGGTGCTGCGCATCATCGCGCTGCAATACAACCCGGACACGCTCACACGCAGCCTGCAGGTGAAGGGCGCCGGCGCGGAAGGCGGTGACCACCTCGAAGCCCTGCGGCTCAAGGGCCCGCCGGTGGAAACGCTCAAGCTCGAGGCCGAGATCGACGCCACCGACGCGATGGAGGCCGACAACGCCCAGGCGAACGAGGTCGGCCTGCACCCGCAGCTCGCCGCGCTCGAGACCATCGTCTACCCCACGAGCGCCCACCTCGTGGCCACGGACCGCGAAGCCGGCGCGGGCTCGCTCGAGATCGCACCGGCCCTCGCCCCGCTGCCGCTCTTCGTCTTCGGCGCGCGGCGCATCGTGCCGGTGCGCATCACCGAGCTGTCCATCACCGAAGAAGCCTTCGACGCCGCGCTGAACCCGATGCGCGCGAAGGTGAGCCTCGGCCTGCGTGTGTTGAGCGTCGACGACCTGGGTTTCGATGCCAAGGGCGGCAACCTCTTCATGACCTACCTGCAGGGCAAGGAGCAACTGGCCGCACGCGCTGCGGGCGGCAGCTTCGCGACGCTCGGCATCGACGGCATTGCCTGAACCGGAGTGCGAGATGGCTCACTACAACTTCCCGCCCACCAGCCGCTACCACGACACGCCCGTCAAGACCTTCACACGTGAGGACGGCGAGACCGTCGCCTACCTCGCGCGCCGCTTCGTGCCGCCGGGCAGCGCGTTCGCGCTGCTGCACATCCACACCGTGCGCGAAGGCGAGCGGCCCGACCTGGTCGCCGCGGCCGAACTCGGCGACCCGCTCCCCTTCTGGCGCGTGTGCGACGCGAACGACGTGATGCGCCCGGACGAGCTGACGGCGCACATCGGCCGGCGCCTGCGCATCACGCTGCCCGCCGGCATCCCGGCCGCACCGCCGGTCTGAACGGCACACGCGCTTGCGGGGCCCATATGCTCGAAGGCATCCACCTCACGCTGATGATCGGCCCCGGCCTGCCCGTGCCGGCGCCGAGGTCGGTGATCGACGCCCTGCGTTCGGTGCAGGTGACGAGCGGCAAGGACAAGAGCGGCTTCCAGATCACGCTCGCGGTCGCCAAGGATTCGCCGCTGCTGACCACGCTGCTGCCCGCGGGCTTCTTCGACCCCATCACCACGCGCGTGATCGTCGTCGTCACGCTGGGTGGCTTTCCGCATGTGCTGATGGATGGCGTGGTTACCCAGCAGGAGCTGTCGCCGAGCAGCGAACCCGGCCAGTCGACGCTGACCCTCACCGGCGAGGACCTCTCGGTGCTGATGGACGTGGTCGAGCTGAAGCTGCCCTTCCCGCAGATGAGCGACACCATGCAGGCCTACGCCATGCTCGCGCCGTATGCCGCCCTGGGCATCGTGCCGGTCGTCATCCCGGCGTTCATCTTCGACATCCGCCTGATCACCGAGGGCTTCGACGCGCAGACAGGCACCCATCTCGAGCGGCTGAAGTACCTGGCCGATGCGAACGGCTTCGTGTTCTACGTGGAGCCCGGGCCGCTGCCCGGCCAGAGCATCGCCTACATGGGGCCGAACATCCGCGTGCCGGTGCCGCAGCCGGCGCTGTCCGTCAACATGGATGCGCACACCAATGTCGAGTCGATGAGCTTCTCGCTCGACGGGCTGGCCAAGGAAACCATGGTGGTCACGGTGCTGGACCCGATCACCGGGAAGGTCCCGATCCCGCTGCCCATCCCGAACATCAGCCTCTTCCAGCCGCCGCTGGGTGCGCGGCCGACGCCGCCGGCAAAGATCGCGTTCACCAACGACGCGGCCGGCGTGGGCGTGCAGCGTGCGCTCAAGAAGGTGGTCGGGCGGCTGCTGAAGGGCTCGGCCAACACCATCACCGTGTCGGGCACGCTGAACGTGCTGCGCTACGGCCATGTGCTGCGCTCGCGGGCGCTGGTCGGCGTGCGCGGCGCGGGCATCGCCTACGACGGGCTGTACTACGTGGACAGCGTCACCCACAGCCTCGAACGCGGCGAGTTCAAGCAGAGCTTTCGCCTGAGCCGCGACGGGCTGATCTCGCTCACCCCGAGGGTGCCGGTATGACGACCGACAAGCGCTATCCCGGCCTGTACCGCGGCACCGTCGCGGTGAATGTGGACCCCGAGTTCCGCGGCCGCCTGATGCTCACCGTGCCCGATGTGCTCTCGTTCGTCCCCACGACCTGGGCCGAGCCGTGCACGGCACTCGCCGGCCCCACCGGCCCGCCGATGGGCACGTACATGGTGCCGCCCATCGGCACCGGCGTGTGGGTGATGTTCGAGCAGGGCGACGCGAGCCGGCCGGTGTGGATGGGCTGCCGCTTCGACGTGGCGGCCAACGTGCCGCCGCTCGCGCTGGTGGGCAACCCGGCCGATCCGAACATCTGCATCCAGTCGCTGCTGCAGCACTCGCTGATGATCAGCGACCTGCCGCCCACGCCACTGACCGGCGGCATCGTGCTGCGCAGCGCGACGGGGGCGATGATCGTCGTCAACGACGCCGGCGTGTTCATCTCCAACGGCAAGGGCGCGATGATGACGATGGTCGGCCCGACCATCGACTTCAACGTCGGCGCGCTCACCATCACCTGAGGAGTCGCGCCCATGCCCGGCTTCCTCATGCACACCGGCGCGGTGATGCAGTGCACCCACGGCATTCCCACGCTGATCCCGCCGGTGCAGCCGCGTGTGCTGGTGAGCGGCCAGCCGGTGGCCACGCTCGCAAGCACGATTGCCGTCATGCCCGGCTGCCCCTTCACCGTGCCGGGTCCCAAGCCCCAGCCCTGCGTCACGGTCAAGTGGCTGATGCCCGCGGTGCGTGTGTTCGTGGCCGGCCAGCCGGCACTGCTGCAGCCTGCGCCCGGCCCCGGCGCGGGCGTGTGCCTGAGCCCTGTTCCCGAGCAGCTGCCCAACGGCCCGCCGATGGTGGGCTTCGTGCAGCCGCGCGTCATCGCGACCTGAGGCGCCGCACGAGGAGCCCGCATGGACATCGACTTCCCGCTGCACATCGACCACCGCGGCCGCACCGCCACCGCCGGGCTCGATGCGCATGTGCGCGACATGATCGAGCAGCTGCTGTTCACCGAACACGGCGAGCGCGTGAACCGGCCCGACTTCGGCAGCGGGGTGATGCAGCTCGTGTTCGCACCCAACAGCCCCGAGCTCGCCGCCACGGTGCAGTTCACGCTGCAGGCGGCGCTGCAGCGCTGGCTGGGCGACGTGATCGCCGTCACCGACCTGACGGTGAGTGCCGATGACACGCGCCTGACCATCGCCCTCGCCTACCTGGTCAAGGCCACGGGCGAGGCGCAGACGGCGAGCTTCAGCCGCAGCCTGTGAAGCGACACGCAGGAGCCGCCATGGATGCCACCTGCCTTACCGACCTGCGCCGCCATGCGGTGCGCCGCACGCCCGGGCGCAACGGGCTGGATTACGTCGAGGTCGGCGACGACCCGAGGACACTGGTCGCGTACTTCCTCGGCAAGCTGCCGCGCGAGCTGACCAGCGATGCGCCCGACCTGCCGCGCCATCTGAGGATAGAGGGCGGCGAGCTCATCACCGGCCTGAAGATCATCGACGCCGATCCGCACGTCGACCCCGACCCGCAGCGTGACGACCACCTCGTGATCCGGCTCGACCGCGAAGGCGACCGCTCGCGCTACACGCTGCGCCTGGTCGAGGTCGATGGCATCGACCTGCACTACGCGAGCGCCGATTTCGCCTTCCGCATCGACTGCGCGATCGCCCTCGACTGCCGGCCGGAATGCGACTGCCCGCCGCCGGTGCGCGAGGAGCCGCGCCCCAACTACCTCGCCAAGGACTACGCCAGCCTGCGCCAACTGCTGCTGGACCGCCTCGCCCTGCTGCTGCCCGACTGGCACGAACGCCATGTGCCCGACCTCGGCATCACGCTGGTGGAGCTGCTGGCCTATGTGGGTGACCACCTGAGCTATGCGCAGGATGCCGTGGCCACCGAGGCCTACCTCGGCACCGCACGCCAGCGCATCTCGGTGCGCCGCCATGCGCGGCTGGTCGACTACCGGCTGCACGAAGGCTGCAACGCCCGCGCCTGGGTGCAGGTCGCGGTGGACGTGGACACGCCGCCGCTCGCGTATTCGCAGCTCGCCTTCCTCACGCCCTGGCGCGATGACCTGCATGAGGTGTCGCGCCTGGTGCGTGCGGAGCAGCTCGCGCATGTCGCCCCGTCGGCCATCGAATGGTTCGAGCCCTGCGTGGCCGATGCGGCGCAGACCGTGGTGTTTCGTGCCGCGCACAACCGCATCGCCTTCGACACCGCGGGGCAGCGCCTGTGCTGCCTGGAGGCCGGCGCCACCCGCGCCACGCTGCGTGACCAGTGGCTGGCCGACGGCCGGCGCGCGCTGCAGTTGCAGCCGGGCGACGTGCTGGTGCTGGCCGAAGTGCTGGGCGCGCGCACCGGACGCGCGGAAGACGCGGATGCCAGCCGCCGCTGGGCTGTGCGCCTGACCGAGGTCACACCGGACGAAGACCCGCTGTACCCGATGACGGTGGGCGAAGGCGAAATCCCGCAGACCCGGCCGACACCGCTGCTGCACATCACCTGGGACCGCGAGGATGCGCTGCCCTTCCCGCTGTGCCTGTCCGCCCTCGGCGCGCCGCCCGAATGCGCCTACCTGGAGCCGGTATCGGTGGCGCTCGGCAACATCGTGCTCGTCGACCATGGCCGGCGCCAGCCGGACGAGCCGCTGGGCCCGGTGCCGGCGACCGCCGGAGCGGCCTGCTGCGAATGCGAGGGCGAGCCGGCTGAAACGCGGGCGCAACCCCTGCCGTGGCGGGCGTCGCTGGCCGGCGGGGCGCTGGTGCATGCGCAGGCGGCGCGCCCGGCCACGCAGCCGGCCTCGGCCGCGCTGCTGCAGGACCCGCGTGCGGCCACACCCCAGTTGCGGCTGCTCGAAGAAGACGGCCTCACCGCCTGGACCGCCCGGCCCGACCTGCTCGCCAGCGGCCCGGACGACCGCCACCTTGTCGCCGAGATCGACAACGCCGGCACGGCCTGGCTGCGTTTCGGCGACGGCGAATCCGGGCGCCGGCCGCCACCGGGCGCGACGCTGCAGGCGCAGTACCGCGTGGGCGGCGGCACGGCCGGCAATGTGGGTGCGGGCGCGATCGCCTTTCTTCTGCTGCAAGGCATCACGCTCGACGGCGTGAGCGTCACGCCCTGGAACCCGCTGCCCGCGCGCGGCGGGGTCGACCCGGAACCCATCGAACAGGCGCGGGAGCTCGCGCCCTTCGCGCATCGGCGCACGCTGCGCCGCGCCATCACCGCCGACGACTACGCCGCGGTCGCCGCGCAGCATCCGCAGCTGCAAGGCGCGCAGGCGCAGCTGGTGTGGACGGGCAGCTGGTACGAGGCCATGGTGGCGCTGGATCCCTGGCAACGCCATGCGGCCGATCCGGCGCTGGCTGCGGCGGTGGAGGCGGCGCTGTACCGCGTGCGCCGCATGGGCCACGACCTGCAGTTGCACGCGGCCGTGCATGTGGCCGTCGCCCTGCGCCTGCGCATCTGCGTGGGGGCCGGCCATGAACGCGGCCGGGTGCGCGCCGCGGTGACGCAGCGCCTGGTCGGGCGCCCCGGCGGCTTCTTCGCGCCGGACGCGCTGAGCTTCGGCCAGCCCCTGCACCTGTCGCGCCTCGTCGCCGCGGTGATGGCGGTGCCGGGCGTGAAATGCCTGGAGGTGCTGGCCTTCCACCGCCACGGCCGGCCGCCCAATGGCGAGATCGAACGCGGCGTGCTGCCGCTGGCACCTCACGAGATCGCCGAGCTGGCCAACGACCCGCACCGGCCCGAACGCGGCGCGCTCGCGCTCACGATGGAAGGAGGCCTGTGATGAGCGGCTGCACCCACTGCGGCTGCACGACCTGCAGCTGCACCTCCGCCCTGCCCTGCGGCTGCTGCGAAGGCAGCGCGGTGCTCACGCCCGCGCCGGTGCACAACCGGCCGGGTCTCGCCGAACTGGCCTGGCGCGTCGGCACGCATGCGAGCTTCTTCGAGACCATGAAGGCGCGGCTGGCCGCCACCGAGGTCGAGGGCACGGCCGAGGACGGCCAGACCGTGCGCCGCTTCCGCCCGCTGCAGGCGCTCGGCACCCGCGACAGCAGCGACTTCGCCATCGCCCTGCTCGACGGCTGGGCGACCGTGGCCGACCTGCTGAGCTTCTACCAGGAGCGCATCGCCAACGAAGGCTATCTGCGCACCGCCACCGAACGGCGCTCGGTGCTGGAGCTTGCCCGCCTGGTCGGCTACACGCTGCGCCCCGGCGTGGCGGCGAGCGTGCACCTGGCCTACACGCTGGACGACAACCAGCTCGACCCCACCCTCATCCCCGCCGGCGCGCGCGCGCAAAGCCTGCCCGGGCCGGGCGAGACGCCGCAGTCCTTCGAGACCAGCGAGGATCTGGAAGCCCGGCGCGAATGGAACAACCTGCAGGTGCGGCTGACGAAGCCGCAGGCGATCACGCTCGCCACCGCCGCGACGATCGAGCGCGTGATCGTGGCCGACCGTGTCAACGGCCTGCGCGCGGGCGACCCGCTGCTGCTGGTGTTCGCCGACGACGGCAGCCGCGCCGCGCTGCGCAGCATCCGCGCCACCGAAGGGCCGGCGGCGGACGGCAGCTCCATCATCCAGCTCGACCCGGTGCCCGCGGCGCTGGCGGCGACCAGCGAACTGCTCGTCGCCACCGTGCTGGCCATGGAAGCCGTGCTGCCGCGGGCCGATGCCGCCACCGCACGCGTCATCAGCGGCGCGGGCGAGTTGCTGAACCACAGCCTGCTGGACCCGGCCACCGCCGAGCCCCGCGAATGGGCCCGGCTGTTGCGCCGCCTCGCGCGCGAGACTGACATCGACGCCGAGGTGCAGGCACTGATCGAGACCCTGGAGCATGCGGTGGAAGCAGCGCTGGAAGACAACGGCACGGGCGAACCGCCCCAGGCGACCGGACCGGACGATTTCGTCGCCGGCCTGCTGAAACCGCGCGTGCCACAGGCCCGCAACCGCCTGCGGCTGCGCCGCGACCTGGACCGCGCCTTCGCCCCCGGCGCCGACACCGCGCCGCAATTGCTGCTGAGCTTCGAGCCGCGATTGCGTGACAGCTACTACCGCGCCTGGGCGGGCGCCGCGCAGAACGTCGCCCGGCCGGTGCTGAAGGGCGTGTTCGTGCTGCGCAGCAGCGCCTCGCTGTTCGGCTCCACCGCGCCGCGGCTGGTCACCGTGCGCGACGGCGAGGTCCCGCCCCAGGACCAATGGCGCGAATGGACGCTGGACGGCGAGACGCGCGACGGCCTCTACCTCGACAGCCTGCACCCGGAGATCGCCGCGCCGAGCTATGCGGTGGTGCGGCGCATGGACCGCGGGCAGCCGCTCACGCGGGTGTTCACCGTGATGCAGGCGACGCCCACGCCGCGCACGGCCTATGGCATCAGCGGCAAGTCCACCCACCTGCGCTTCGACCGCGACTGGTGGCAGGCGCGCGTGCCCAATGCGGACGGCGACGGCAGCAACGACATGGCGGTGCTACGGGCCACGCAGGTGTGGGCGCAAAGCGAGGCGCTGCATCTGGTGGAAGAACCGATCACCGAGGACGTCGGCAGCCGGGCCGAGGACACCGAGGCGCTGGGCCTCGAGCTCGCGGCGCTGCACCAGGAGCTGCCCTCGGGCCGCTGGGTGATCCTGCAAGGCGAGCGCACCGACATCGAGGGCGTGAGTGGCGTCACCGCCGCCGAGCTGATGATGGTCGCCGCCCTGACCCACGGGTTCGACGACAGCCTGCCCGGCGACAAGGTGCACACCACGCTGCGGCTCGCCACCCGCAGCGCCTACCGGTACAGGCGCGAGTCGCTGGTGGTCTGGGGCAATGTGGTGCGTGCCACGCATGGCGAGTCGCACGACGAGCTGCTGGGCAGCGGCGACGCGAGCCAGTCGCTGCAGCGCTTCGGCCTGAAGCAGCCGCCGCTCACCTTCGTCTCAGCGCCCACGGCGGCGGGCGCCGAAAGCACGCTCACCGTGCGGGTGGACGGCCAGCGCTGGCACGAGGCGGCCTCGCTCGCCGAACTCGGCCCGCGCGACCGCGGCTTCGTCACCCGCACGGACGACGACGGCATCACCGACATCGTCTTCGGCGACGGCACGCACGGCGCACGCCTGCCCACCGGCGTGCAGAACGTGATGGCGCGCTACCGCCACGGCATCGGCGCGCCGGGCCATGTGAAGCCGGGGCAGATCAGCCTGCTCGTCAGCCGGCCGCTGGGTGTGAAGGCAGTGGTCAACCCGCTGCGCGCCTCCGGTGGTGCCGACCGCGAGGACCGCGACCTGGCGCGCGCCAATGCGCCGCTCGCGGTCGCGGCGATGGAGCGCCTGGTGTCGGTGAGCGACTACGCCGATTTCGCGCGCACCTTCGCCGGCATCGCCAAGGCCTCGGCCGTGCGGGCGAGCGACGGGCGGCGCGAGCTGCTGCTGTTGACGATTGCCGGCGTCGACGACGCCCCGATCGAGCCCACGAGCGACCTCTACCGCAACCTGCTCGCCGCGCTGCGCCGCCTGGGCGACCCGGACCTGCCGCTGCGGCTGATGCCGCGCGAGCTGCGCGCGCTGGTGCTTTCGGCCGGTGTCGCGGTGCGGCCGGACCACCGCTTCGAGGACGTGGCGCCGGCCATTCGCGACACGCTGCTGCGGCGCTTCGGCTTCGCGCAGCGTGCGCTGGGCCAGGGCGTGTGCCTGGCCGAACTCATCGCCGCCATGCAGGGCGTGCGCGGCGTGTCGCATGTGGACGTGGATGCCTTCGGTGCCATCCCCGAGAAGTTCACCGACGACGACGGCGTGCGGCGGCTGATGACGCAAAGCCTGATCCGCAGCGTCGTCACCGGGATGCTGCATCCCGAGCCGTCCGCCAGCCGCAAGCCGCACAGCGCACGCCTGCCACCCGATGTGATCGCCTTTCCGGGCGGGCGCGAGCGCGGCGTGCTGCGCCCGGCGGAACTGACCATCTTCAGCCCCGACGTGCCCGACACCCTCATCCTGAATGCGCTGACATGAACACCCTCACCGATTCCGCCCATGCCGAGCGCCTGTACGCGCTGCTGCCCGTGGTGCACCGCATGCGCGATGCCGAACACGGCTACCCGTTGAAGGCGCTGCTGCAGGTGATCGCCGAGCAGGTGAAGGTGATCGACGACGACATCGCCCGGCTCTACGACAACTGGTTCATCGAGACCGCCGACGACTGGGCCGTGCCCTACATCGGCGAGCTCGTCGGCCATCAGCCGCTGGCCGACGCCGGCACGAGCGCCGACGGCCGCGGCTGCGACGGCGCCCGCGTGCGCGTGCCGCGGCGCGAGGTGGCCAACACCGTGCGCCACCGCCGCGCCAGGGGCACGCTGGCCCTGCTGGAGCTGCTGGCCATCGACGTGGCGGGCTGGCCGGCCCGGGCGGTGGAGTTCTTCCAGCTGCTCGCTCGCCACCAGCAGCTCAACCACCTCTACCCCGCGCGCCACCGCGTGGCCGACCTGCGCGAGATCGACGCACTCGACCGCCTGGGCAGTGCCTTCGAGGCCATCGCCCACAGCGTGGACCTGCGGCGCATCGACTCGCATCGCAGCCTCGGCCAGTTCAACATCCCGGGCGTGGGCGTCACCGTCTGGCGGCTGCTGAGCCTGCCGGTCACCGATACGCCGGCCGCCTGCATCGAGGAGGTGGGGCCGCATTGCTTCACCTTCAGCGTGCTGGGCCAGGACGCGCCGCTCTTCGTCGCGCCCCAGCCCGAGGCGGACCCGAGCCACATCGCCGGCGAGCTGAACCTGCCGGCGGCCATCCGCCGCCAGGCCTTCGGCGCCGACCCCGGGGCGTACTACGGCGAAGGGCTGAGCCTGACCATTCGCGCCGAGGGCTGGGCTGGCGCGCCGGGGGGTGCGCCGGTGCCGCTCGCGCAGATCGTGCCGGCCGACCTGAGCCACTGGACCTATGTGCCGCGCATCAACCAGGTGGCGGTGGACCCGCTGCTCGGTCGCATCGCCTTCCCGCCCACCCAACTGCCGCGCAAGGGCGTGCGGGTGAGCTACCGCTACGGCCAGCCGGCGCGCATCGGCGGAGGCGAGTACGAACGCCCGCTGCATACACCCGCCGGGCCCTACACGCTGTACCGCGTGGGTGAGGGCGAGGCCTTCGCGTTCCACCGCATCGGCGATGCGCTCGCGCGCTGGCGCGAGGAGCAGCCCGCCGACGCGGTGATCGAGCTCGCCAGCAGTGCGGTCTTCGTCGAGCCGCTGTCCATCACGCTGGCCGATGGCCAGTCGCTGCAGCTGCGCGCGGCGCAGCGCATCCGCCCGGTGCTGCGGCTGATGGACTGGCAGACCGACCTGCCGGATGCGCTGTCGGTGACGCTTGGCGAACGCAGCCGCATCAGCCTCGACGGCCTGCTCATCACCGGGCGGCCGCTGCGGGTGGCCGGCCGCGGCGATGCGCAGAGCGACACGGCCGACGAGATCTGCGGCGCGCGGGTTCTCATCCGCCATTGCACGCTGGTGCCCGGCTGGGCGATCGGCGGCGACTGCACACCGCGGCGTCCGGCCGAGCCCAGCCTCGAGCTCAGCGGCCTGCGGGCGACCGTGTGCATCAGCCACAGCATCGTCGGCACCATCCGGGTGATCGAGGACGTGGTCGGGCGCGACCCGATGCCGCTCGTCATCGAGGACTGCATCGTCGACGCCACCGCGCCCGATCGCCAGGCGATCGGCGGGCCCGGCGAGGGCTTCGCCCATGTGCGGCTGACGGTGTGCGACAGCACGGTGTTCGGCATGGTCGAGGTGCATGCGATCGCGCTGGCCGAGAACAGCATCTTCACCGGCTGCGTGAACGTCGCGCGGCGGCAGATCGGCTGCCTGCGCTTCTGCTACGCGCCCTGCCCCTGCCGCACACCACGGCGCTACCGCTGCGAGCCGGACGACACGCTGGCCGAGCTTCGACAGCGCATCACCGACCCGGACCGGCTGTATGCCGCGCTGCTCACCGAACAGCTGCGCCTGCGCCCGCAGTTCACGTCGATGCGCTACGGCACGCCGGCGTATGCGCAGCTCGGCCCGCACTGTGCGCAAGAGATCGTGCGCGGCGCGGACGACGGCTCGGAAATGGGCGCCTACCACGACCTGTTCCAGCCGCAGCGCGCGGACAACCTGCGCGCGCGCCTGGCGCAGTTCACGCCCGCCGGCATGCAGGTCGGCCTGCATTTCGCGAATTGACCGCCCCACACCGCAGGGAGGCTTCCCATGAAAGGCGACTTCACCCGCTTCGGCTTCGATGCGCGCAAGCATTTCAGCCGTGTGCTGCACCAGCAGGGCCGCGTGACGCTGGACGCCGACGCCAACGAGGCCTCGGCCATCGTGCTGCACCACCTGCGCCAGCTCACGCGCGACCTGTTCGGCGCCGCCGGCGGCCCGCCGGACAGCGGCTTCGCCCTGGCGCTGGACACGACGCGCCAGCCGGCGGTGCTGTCGCTCAGCCCCGGCCACTACTACGTGGACGGCATCCTGTGCGAGAACGAGCGCTGGACCGACTACGACAGGCAGCCGCACCACCGGCCCGCGCCGCCGGCGGCCGACGGCAGCGGCGGCGATGCGCTGCTCGCCTGGCTGGCCCAGCCGTCCGACAACCGCGCCTTCTGGCTCTACCTCGATGTGTGGGAGCGCCATGTGTCCTGGATCGAGGACGACAGCATCCGCGAGCCGGCGCTGGGCGGGCCGGACACCTGCTCGCGCGCCCAGGTGGTGTGGCAGCTCAAGGCCTTGCCGTGGAACGAGGACTGGGGCGATCCGCAAGACAACGACAACGACGCCTGCGCCGCGCCCCTGCCCTCGTTGCCGGCGAGCAGCGCCCGTCTGGCCGCACGGCTGGATCCGGGCGCCCCCATCGCCGACCCCTGCCTGGTGTCCCCCGAGGCGGCCTACCGCGGCGCGCAGAACCAGCTCTACCGGGTGGAGGTGCACCGCGGCGGCACCGCCGCTTCCGGCGCGAGCTTCAAGTGGTCGCGCGACAACGCCAGCCTGGCCGCGCGCTGGCTGGGCGTGGGCGAGAACGGCGGCGCGCCGACGCTGCGTGTGTCCGCATCCCGCGGCCTGGCCGCCGGCGACTGGGTGGAGCTGTCGCATGACGCGCTCGAGCTGGCCGGACAACCCGGGCAGATGCTTCGCATCGCCGTGGTCGAGGGCGATGAACTGGTGGTGGACGAATCCAGCCTGGCGGGCGACGGCACGCTCATGCCCTGGTCCGAGGCCCTGTCGAACCCGCGGCTGCGCCGCTGGGACCAGCGCAGCCATGACGACCTGGTGCTGCAGGACGGCGCGGTGCCCATCGAAGAATCCAGTGGCACGCCGCTCACCTGGCTGGCGCTGGAAGACGGCATCGAAATCGCATTTGCCGCCGGCGGCGAGTACCGCAGCGGCGACTACTGGCTGATCCCCGCGCGTGTGGCGACGCAAGGCATCGACTGGCCGGCCCCCGGCACGCCGCAGTCGATGCAGCCGCCGCAGGGCATTGCCCACCACTACGCACCGCTGGGGGTGCTGATGCTGGACGACGGAGAACCACGCCTGGTGCGCGCCTGCCGGCGTTGCGTCGGTCTCGCGCCGCTCGACTGCGTGATACCGGTGCGCGAGGCGGAAGAACCCGACGAGCCGGACGACCGACCCGATCGGCCGCCGCCGCGCGGCCCGGCGCCGTCTCGCCCCGGGCGCACCAAGCGGCGGCGCGAGGGCTGAGGCCCATTCCGATCAGCCGATGGCAGCCGGTTCGAGCTGAAGGATCGAAAGCCCGTGTGCGCCCACGAGGCCGCCGGATTCACGCGATGCGCGATCCGTGTCAACGCCGCGCCGGCTCGCGGATGTGGCGGCGCAGCGTCGCATCGTCGACCACCACCACGTCGCCCGTGCGCAGCCCCGGGTGCTGGCGCGCCTCGAAGCTGCGCGTGCGGCCGTTCTTCAGCCGCACGCTGGTGATCCACACGGTGCCGCGCCGGTGCGCACGCTGCACGCCGGCGGCGTCCTCCAGCGTCAGGCCCGCGCCCTGGCCGAGGCGGTGGCCGGCCGGCATCGCCAGGCCGCCCGGCAGCGCATCACCACCCGCGCGCTGCAGGCTGCGCACGCCGGTGACCACGGCGCAGCGTTCGCACAGCCCGTCGGCCTGCGCCGGCCCGGCACCCGCCCACAACGTGACGAACACGAGCACGGCGGCCCGCGGCTTCATGCCATGAAGCCGAGGTTGCGCTGCGAGGCGTCGAAGTTGCCGAGGTTGGGAAACACGTCGAGCAGCTGCGACGCGCTCAGCCCGAACCAGGCGCCCAGCGTGGCGCCGAGCTGGTCCACCGAGGTGGTGGGCAGCAGCGAGCCGTTGCCGAGTTGGTCGGGGCTGCTGTCGAAGTTGTTGTTGTTCGCGTTCTTCGCGCCCAGCACCGGGAACCGGCCGTAGAGATCGCCGCCCTTGACCGCACCGCCCATGACGAAGTGATGCGCGCCCCAGCCGTGGTCGGTGCCGTCGCCGTTGCTGGTGAAGGTGCGGCCGAAGTCGGAGGCGATGAAGGCCGTGACCGACTGGCGCGCGCCCATGCGGCCGAGCGTGCGGTCGAAGTAGCCGAGCGCATGCGACAGCCGCGCCATCAGGTCGGCATGGCTGCGGTTCTGGTTGTCGTGGGTGTCGAAGCCGCCCATGCTGACCATGAACACCTGCCGCTTCGCGCCGATGCCCGAGGCGCCGCTCGCGTCGATCATGCGCGCGACGATCTGCAGCTGCTGCGCGAGCGGGTTGAACGAGCGCCCGCCGTTGGGGTTGTCGTACTGCAGCGCCGGGTCGGCGCTGGCCACGTAGTTGCCCGACGCGGGCGGCGTGCCGAACAGCATGTCGCCGGCTGGCTTGAGCGCGCCGCGCAGCGCGAGTTCGGCATCCAGCGAACGCTTGGAGACGGCGGCGAAGTCGGCCTCCAGCACATGGCCGCCGCGCGTGCCCGAGACGATGCGCTGCATGGCCTCGCCCACCGCCGTCGAGCCGAAGATGCGCCCGCCGCCGTCGGCACCCATGCGGATCGCGCCGTTGCCGCCCACCTGATACTGGCGCACCGACTGGCCGGCCAGCCACACCGCATTGCCCGAGGCCGAGATGGCGCTGAACACCGGCTGGCCGTTCATGGCCATCAGCATGTCGACCATGCGCCCGCCCCAGCCTTCGGTCGCGCCTTCGGGGCGGAAGGACTGCCAGGTGTTCTGCTGGTCGTTGTGCGAGAACAGGTTCTGCGGCCGCGGATGCGAGCGCTGCGCGTACTGCGCCTTGGTGGTCGGCATGACCAGCGGCCCGACGTTGGGCAGCACGGCCAGGCGGCGCTCGGTGTTGAACAGCGCCTGTGCGTCGCTCATCGTCGGGTGCAGCGCGAAGCTGCGGCCCTGCGCGCGCGCCGGGGTGATGGGCAGCACGCCGCCGAGCTGGTCGGGCCGCGTGCCGTTGCCGCCGCGCGGCGTGCCGGGCGGCAAGAGAGCGATGGAGTCCGGCGCCTGGCGGCGCACATTGGTGTAGTTCGTCCAGGATGCGCTGTCGGTGGGCAGCACCATGTTGATCGCGTCGTTGCCGCCGAACAGGAAGATGCAGACGATGGCCTTGTAGTCGCTCGCCGTCTGCGCGGCGGCCGACCCCATGGCGGCCAGGTTGAGCGCGAGCGGCGCACCGGCCACACCGAGCGAGGACAGGGCGCCGGCATGGCGCAGGAAGAGGCGGCGCGAGGCGTCGTGGCGTGTCATCGGGGTTCTCCGCGTCACTTCTGGATCTGGTATTCGGGCGAGACGAGCGCGAGGAACACCGCGGCGTTCACCCGGTTGCGCCGCGCGTTGTCGATGGAGCGCTGGTTGCTGCCCGCCTTGTTGAGCGACGGAATCGTGATGGACTCGACCGCGCTTTCGATCTCGCTGGCCAACGCGGTGGGCATGCTGCCCAGCATCAGCTTGTCGTTCACGCGCGCGACCAGCGCCGCCGGGTCGTCGGCCAGGGCCAGCTCGGTGTTGAAGTCGGGCTGCAGGTCACGGCGGTTGACGCTTTCGCCGCCCACCGTCACCCGGGCGGACGAACCCACGCCGTACTGCACGCTGTCGCGCATGAAGTTCACATAGCCGGCGGCGGTGGTCTCGTGCGCGATCTGCATCTCGGGCGCGGCCATGCCGCGTGCCGCCGCCTGCGTGCCCGGCGGCACATAGCCCGGGCGGTAGAAGTTGAACACCGAGGGCGAGCGCAGCACGCTCTGGCCGAGCGCCGAGCCGGCATCGTCGGTATTGCCCAGGCGATACCAGCCGCTGTCCGAACGCGCGCCGAAGGCCCGCAGGAAGGCCGACATGCGCAGCACCGGCTCGCGCACCTTGCCCGAGGTCTCGGAGACGACACGCGCCTCCGGATGCGTGAGCACCGCCTTGACCACCGCGCGCATGTCACCGCGCACGCCGGCGCCGTTGTCGGCGAATACCCGCGCCACCGCCGCCACATAGGCCGGGCTCGGGTTGCTCGTGACGAGGCGCTGGATGAGCTGGCGGCCGATGAAGGGGCCGACGTTGGGATGGCCGGCCAGCGTGTCCAGCGCAGTGGCCAGGCTTGCACGCGGGTCGGCGCTGCCGTCCTGCGCGGCCACGGTCACGCCGAGGAACTGCTTTTCCTCGCGGCTGTGGTACTGCGGGTACGCCACCATGGCCCGCCAGCTGCGATCCGGGTAGCCGTTGGCGCTGCCTCCGACGTTGCCCGAGAAGAAGCAGTTGTTGTCCGGCGCGTCCGGGCAGTCCCAGCTCCAGCCGGTGAACACACGCGCGAGGCCGGCGATGTCGGCGCTCGTGTAGGTCTCGATGGGCGCACCGTCGGCCAGCCGCGGCGTGCCGTCCGCGTTGAGCTCGACCACGCCGATGGAAAACAGCTGCATCACCTCGCGCGCGAAGTTCTCGTCCGGCACCCGCCCAGTCTTGGGGTCGGCCTTCTGGTTGCGCAGGTGGGTGAGGTAGGCACCCATCATGGGATGCAGGGCCACGGCCTCGAGCAGGTCGCGGTAGTTGCCCAGGCCCTTGTCGGCCAGCATGTCGAGGTAGGCCGCCGCGGCCTGCGGGTTGTCGCCCACCGTGCCGTCCATCATCGAGATGACGAAGATCTGCGACAGCGCATAGGCCACGCGCTGGCGCAGCTGGTCCTCGCCGACCAGCGCCGTGCGCCAGAAGGAATGGAAGACACCGTCCTGGCCGGCGCTGGCGCTGGTGTTGTCGGCCTTGCGCCAGGCGTCGTAGGCCTGCCAGTTCGCCAGGTGGGAACTGGCGGGCCGCGCGAGCTGCTCGTCGATCCAGGCGCCGTAGCCGATGGCCATGACGCGTTCGACGTCGGTGTCCACCGGGCCGAAGCTCGCCTGGGTCAGAAAACGCTGTGCGTCGGTGCGCGAGCTGGGCACCGCCGCCTGGCCTTCGCGCAAGGCGTTGTCGCCGCCCTCGCCGCCGCCTCCGCCGCCGC
Source organism: Rubrivivax sp. (assembly GCA_044506225.1). GTDB lineage: Bacteria > Pseudomonadota > Gammaproteobacteria > Burkholderiales > Burkholderiaceae_C > JAKFDI01. The sequence continues at coordinate 21,388 of JBIQKU010000041.1, forward strand.
AGGCCACCAGCGCGGCCGCCGTGAGTGCGGCCAGCGAAAGGCGCAGGCCGCGAACGAGTTCAAGGGTGCGGCCCGCGGCCACCCCGTGGTGCTGATTGTTGGTAATGGTCACGCTGCCCCCGTGTGTCATGCACCGGGGCCGACGCAGGCGCCATGCCAGCGCGCGAGCGCCGTTTCAGGTCGGAAAGCGGGCCGGACCCCCCGGTTCGCGCGGGTGCCCGGCAGCGGCTTGCAACGTGCATTGCGACACGGCCTGCCCGTCTTGCGACCAAACGTATGCCGGCGTGAACGAGCGCAACGCCGGCAGCAACAACCCGGTTACAGCACCGAGGACAGCGAACGCCGCAGTCGCTCCGCGTCCAGGCCGCTGCGGCGGGCCCAGTCGTCCACCTGGTCGTCCCCGATCTTGCCGACGTTGAAGTAGGTGGACTGCGGATGCGCCAGGTAGAAGCCGCTGACGCTGGCCGCCGGCGACATGGCCAGGCTCTCGGTGAGCGACATGCCGATCTCGTCGCAGCCGAGCACGCGG
>JBIQKU010000275.1:0-3150 GCA_044506225.1 Rubrivivax sp.
TGTTCTCGCCGTCGCGCATGCGCAGGTTCTGCGCGTTGATGTCGGCCACCGGCAGCTTCATCAGCTCGAAGAGCTTGGCCGCCGCCGGGTTCGCTTCCACGAACTTCTTGTTGGCGGCGATGTGCTGAGTGTTGACCACGAAGCCGTAGTTCTTGCCGTTGGGCAGTTCGGTGTCCAGGTCCGCTTGCTCGCCGGGCAGCGAGGAGAAGGGCACTTCGAGCCAGGTCACCTCATGGCCGGGGCGCAGCACGCCGCTCACCCAGTACGGCGTCCAGGTGTAGTAGAGGATGGGTTTGCCTTGCTTGAAGCGGGTGATGGTGTCGGCCATCAGCGCGGGGTAGCTGCCCTGAACGTGGGTGATGTGGTCGCGCAGCTTGTAGGCGTCCATGTGGTGCTCGATCACCAGCTCGCAGCCCCAGCCGGGCGTGCAGCCGGTGAGGTCGGCCTTGCCGTCGCCGTTGGTGTCGAACAGCTTGGCGAGCTTGGGATCCTTCAGCTGGTCGATGCTGCGGATCTTGTACTGGTCGGCCGTCTTCTTGTCGATGAGATAACCCTGCGCGGCGCCGGCGGAGTAGGTGCCCGCGCGTGAAAGCTTGGCGTCGCCGCCGGCGTTCTTGTAGAAGTCGTTGTGCATCGGCTGCCAGTGGTCGGCCATGAAGGTGGCGTCGCCGTTGGCGATCGCGAGGTGAGCCGTCGGGTACTCGACTTCCTTGATCGGCTTGACGTCGTAGCCGAGCTTCTCGAGCGCACGCATCACCAGCAGCGTCTGGAACGTCTCCTCGGCGATCGAGCTCTTCAGCGGCAGGACTTCGATGCCCTTGCCGGGCAGGTCCTGGGCGACGGCAGCGGAGCCGACGGCCATCAGGCCGGCGGTGAGCAGGGCGGTCCAGCGGTGCGTGGTTCGTCGTGTGAACGTCATGCGGTGTTTGCCTTTCGTGGTGGTGGTTCAAGGGTTGCGCGGGCGCACCGGGCGCCTCGCGCGAGAAACGGGAGACATCAGCGCGCGCGAACGGCGCTGTGCGAGGGGGTGTCGGCGGATGCAGCCGCGGGCGTGCTGCGGCCACGCCGCAGCAGGCGGCGCAGCGCGCCGGCGGGGCCGGTCTCGTACCAGTGGCGCACGCCGCGGCGCGGGCGGCCCATGGACTGGGTGATGCGGTCGAGCACGATGGCCAGCAGCACGATGCCGAGACCGCCCACCGTGGCGAGACCCATGTCCAGGCGGCCGATGCCACGCAGCACCATCTGGCCCAGCCCGCCGACGGCAATCATCGAGGCGATCACCACCATCGACAGCGACAGCATCAGCGCCTGGTTGACGCCCGCCATGATGGACGGCATGGCCAGCGGCAGTTGCACCTTCACCAGCATCTGCCACGGCGAGGCGCCGTAGGCCTTGGAGGCCTCGATGAGATCGGGCCGCACCTGGCGAATGCCCAGGCTCGTCAGCCGCACCAGCGGCGGCAGCGCAAAGATGATGGTGACGATGGTGCCCGGCACGTTGCCGATGCCGAAGAGCATCACCACCGGCACCAGGTAGACGAAGGCCGGCGTGGTCTGCATCGCATCCAGCAGCGGGCGCATCAGCCGCTCGGCGCGGTCGCTGTTGGCGAGCACGATGCCCAGCGGCAGGCCGATCAGCAGGCAGAAAACCAGCGAGGTAAGCACCAGCGCCAGCGTGACCATGGCCTCCGACCAGATGCCAAGCATCGCGATCAGCAGCATGGACACCATGGTGCCCACGGCCAGCGCGCGCCCGGCAATCTGCCAGGCGATCAGGCCCAGCAGCACGATCATCAGCGGCGCGGGTGCGCTTTGCAGCAGGCCTTCCACGCCGGTGAGCGTGGTGTCGATGGGCGCACGCACGCTCTGGAAGAAGGGGCGGAAGTGCAGCACCGTCCAGTCCAGGCCCTGGTTGATCCAGTCGTGCACCGGCAGCTCGCCGGTCCACAGGTCGCTCAGTTCAAAGCCCTGCTCGGCCGCCGCGTCATCCGCGTCTGCGGCGCTGCCGGACGCACCCAGCCAGTCGTCGGCGCCTGTGCTGTCGTCGGCGGCGTCGCCGACAGCGCCCCAGGCGTCGCCGGCGTCGTCGGCGGCGGCGGGCGTGTCCCAGGGCGTCGGTTCGGCGCTTGCATCGGGCTCACGCTCGAGCATGGCTTCGGGAATGGTGGCTTGCGCCAGTTCGATGGCCGGGGCGTTCATCGCGGGCCCTCCTGAAGTGCGCGGGTCCTGCCGGCGGGTGCGTCGTCGCCGCGGTCGAGGAACTTGAGCAAGGTGTTCTTGCTGATGGCGCCACGGAAGCGCCCGTCGTCGTCCACCACCGGCACGGGGAAGGGCGACTGCGCCACCTGGCCGAAGAGATCGCTCACCACGTCGGTGGCCGAAATCGGCGTGACCTGCGGCAGGAAGGCGTGCTCCAGGCCCAGCGGGCCGACGTGTCCCGAAAGCGCCTCGCGCAGCGAGTCGGCCGAGGCGATGCCGAGGAACTTCTGCTGCGGGCTGACCACGTAGGCGTAGTCGCGGTCCTCGTCCTCGAGCATCTTCAGCGCCGCGCGGCAGCCGCGCGTGGGCTGTTCCGAGACCACGACCTGGCGGCGGATGGCGATGTCGCCGGCCTTGAACACGGCGGTCGCATCCACGCCGCGCACGAAGCTGCGCACATAGTCGTTGGCGGGGTTGCGCAGGATCTCCTCCGGCGTGCCCACCTGCACGATGTAGCCGTCCTTCATGATGGCGATGCGGTCGCCGATGCGCATCGCCTCGTCGAGGTCGTGCGAGATGAAGACGATGGTGCGCCGCTGCACCTGCTGCAGGCGCAGCAGCTCGTTCTGCATCTCGGTGCGGATGATGGGGTCCAGCGCCGAGAACGCCTCGTCCATCAGCAGCACCGACGGGTCGGAGGCCAGCGCCCGCGCCAGGCCCACACGCTGCTGCATGCCGCCGGAGAGTTCGTCGGGGTAGCTGTCGCCCCAGCCGGCGAGGCCCACCTGCGCGAGCGCGAGGTCGGCCTGCGCGAGGCGCTCCTTCTTCGCGACGCCGGCAAGCTCCAGGCCCAGCGCGGTGTTCGCGCGCACCGTCATGTGCGGCATCAGCGCGAAGGACTGGAACACCATGCTGATGTCCTTGCGGCGCAGCGCGCGCAGCTCGGCGTCC
>JBIQKU010000042.1:0-21820 GCA_044506225.1 Rubrivivax sp.
CATGATTTCACTGCCGATGCCGTCCGCCGAGGCGGTCGATCCGTTGCTCGAACAGACGCTCGCGGCGGTGGAAGCCGAACTCGGCGCCCTCGGCGAAGCGCTGCGCGCCCGCGACGCGGCCGCCATCGACATCCACTCGTCGGAACTGCACCGCGCGCTCGCGCGGGCGGTGGAACGCTTCACCCACGCCGCCCGCAGCGGCGGCGTGCCGCTGCCCATGCGCCACCGGCTGGCCAGTGCCAGCGGCCAGGTGGCGGCGCAGCGCGAATCGCTGGCCCGCGCCACGGCGGCGCTGGACCGCGCCATCGACGTGCTGATGCCGCGCGAGGCGCCCGCGCTCTATTCGTCGGCGGGCATGGCCGATTCGCGGCTCTTGGGCGGCACCCTCCAGGCCTGATTCCCGCCCTGCGCGACAACGGACCCCGCCGGGTCCGTTTTGCGTTGTGGGCGCGCTTGCCGCGACTACTGGTTGAACATACAGTTCCCGGGTTGACCCACGGGCGCGCCCGCCGCGTCCTGCCGTGCCCGATTCGCCCCGCCGCCTCATCGCCCACCTCGACATGGACGCCTTCTATGCGTCCGTGGAACTGCTGCGCTACCCCGACCTGCGCGGCCAGCCGGTCGTCATCGGCGGCGGGCGACGGCACCAGCCGCAGGCCCTGCCCGGCGGTGGATGGCGCTATGCGCGCCTGCGCGACTACGCCGGGCGCGGCGTCGTCACCACCGCCACCTACGAGGCGCGCGCGCTCGGCGTGCATTCGGCCATGGGCACGATGAAAGCCGCCCAGCTCGCGCCCGACGCGGTGCTGCTGCCGGTGGATTTCGACGAATACCGCAAGTACTCCCGCCTGTTCAAGGCCGCCGTGCGGGCGATCGCGCCGGTGGTGGAAGACCGCGGCATCGACGAGATCTACATCGACCTCACCGACGTGCCCGGCGCCCAGGCCGACGCCGGGCGCAGCATCGGCCAGCGGCTGAAGGACGCGGTGCGCGAGGCGACCGGGCTGTCCTGCTCCATCGGCATCACGCCCAACAAGCTGCTGTCCAAGATCTGCTCCGACCTCGAGAAACCCGACGGCCTCACCCTGCTCTCGGCCGAGGACGTGCCGGCGCGCATCTGGCCGCTGGCCGCACGCAGGATCAACGGCATCGGCCCCAAGGCGGCGCTCAGGCTGGGGGGCCTCGGCATCCACACGATCGGCGAGCTGGCCGCGGCCGAGCCGCAGGCGCTGATCGAACAGTTCGGCCGCAGCTACGGCGCCTGGCTGCATGCGGTCGCGCACGCGCGCGACGAGCGGCCGGTGGTGACGAGCAGCGAGCCCAAGTCCATCAGCCGGGAGACCACCTTCGAACGCGACCTGCATGCGGTGCGCGACCGCGCCCAGCTCGGCGCCATCTTCACCGAGCTGTGCGTGCAGCTCGCCGGCGACCTCGCGCGCAAGGGCTATGCCGGCAAGACCATCGGCATCAAGCTGCGCTTCGACGACTTCCGCATCGTCACCCGCGACCTCACCCTGAGCGCGCACACGCTGGATGCGCGCAGCATCCGGCGCGCGGCCGGCGAGTGCCTGAAGCGGGTGGACCTGTCGCGCCGGCTGCGCCTGCTCGGCGTGCGCGCCGGCAACCTGGCGCGGCTGGCCGACCTGGTCGGCCCTGCCGCCCTGCTCGCGGGCGACGCCCCGGTGCTGCGCGAACCCGCGCCGCCCTACCTGCCGTTGTTCGACGGCCTGCCGCACGACCCCAAGCCCTGAGCCGTAGGATCGGCGCTCGCCCGCGCCGGGCGTGTGTCCACCGATTTGCCAGGAGGCTGTGTGCCGGTCATCACCCACATCGAAGAACTGCGAGCCCTTGCCAGAAAGCGCGTGCCGCGCATGTTCTACGACTACGCCGACGCCGGCTCCTACACCGAGAGCACCTACCGGGCGAACGAGGAGGATTTCCAGCGCATCAAGCTGCGCCAGCGGGTGGCGGTGAACATGGCCAACCGCAGCACGCGCACGCAGATGATCGGTGTCGACGTGGCGATGCCGGTGGCGCTTGCACCCACAGGCAACACCGGGATGATGCATGCCGACGGCGAGATCCTCGCCGCGCGCGCGGCCGAGAAGTTCGGCGTGCCCTTCACGCTGTCGACCATGAGCATCTGCTCCATCGAGGATGTGGCGGCGCACACGAGCGCACCCTTCTGGTTCCAGCTCTACGTGATGCGCGACCGCAGCTTCATCGAGGCGCTGATCGACCGCGCCCGCGCCGCGAACTGCGGCGCGCTGATGCTCACGCTGGACCTGCAGGTGCTGGGCCAGCGCCACAAGGACATCAAGAACGGCCTGACCACGCCGCCCAAGCCGACGCTCGCCAACCTGCTCAACCTCGCCACCAAGCCGCGCTGGTGCCTGGGCATGCTGGGCACGAAGCGGCGCAGCTTCGGCAACATCGTCGGCCATGCGAAGAACGTGAGCGACCTGTCCTCGCTGTCGTCCTGGACGGCCGAGCAGTTCGATCCGACGCTCAGCTGGCGCGACGTCGAATGGATCAAGCAGCGCTGGGGCGGCAAGCTCATCCTCAAGGGCGTGATGGACGCCGAGGACGCGCGCCATGCGGCCGACAGCGGCGCCGACGCGCTCATCGTCTCCAACCACGGCGGGCGCCAGCTCGACGGCGCGCTGTCGTCCATCGCCGCGCTGCCCGAGATCGTGCGCGAGGTCGGCTCGCGCATCGAGGTGTGGATGGACGGCGGCGTGCGCACCGGGCAGGACGTGCTCAAGGCCGTGGCACTGGGCGCGCGCGGCACGCTGATCGGCCGCGCCTTCCTCTACGGCCTGGGTGCCATGGGCGAGGCCGGCGTGACCCGCTGCCTGGACATCATCCAGAAGGAGCTGGACATCTCCATGGCGTTCTGCGGCCACACCGACATCAACACGGTGGACCGGCGCATCCTGATCCCCGGGACCTATCCCGACTGACCGGCCCCCTCTCCCGCCTGCGGGAGAGGGTCGGGGTGAGGGTGTGGGCGGGAACCGGGCCTCAGCTCAATGCGCCATCAACTCCGCCGACGCCAGCACCACCTCGCGCACCAGCGCCTCGTCGATGGGCTCGCGCAGGCGGAATTTCAGCTGCCGCGAGCCGCGGCTGGTGCCTTCCAGCTCGGGAAAGCGGTCCGCGAGGTCGGCGCCGTTGAACACCTGCAGGTTGACGTGCGAGCGGTGCGTGGCGATGGCAAACGCGTGCTGGCCGCCCAGCGTGAACACGAGGTTGCCCCACTTCACCACCGGCACCAGCGCCGGTTCGGCGGCCATGAGGGCATCGCGCAGGGCCCGGGCGACGGCCTGCTGGTCGGGTTCGATGAGGTCGAACCAGGCATGGATGACGGGTTCCGAGCGGACGACTGATCGCATGGGACATCCCTGAAGAAGACGGGCCGGCCTAGAGCTGGGCGGCCTCGAAGGTGTTGCACGCGGCCACGTCACCGGTGTCGAAGCCGCGCTGGAACCACCGCACGCGCTGCGCGCTGCTGCCGTGGGTGAAGGTCTCGGGCTGAACCGTGCCGCGCGACCTGCGCTGCAGGGCATCGTCGCCGATCTGGGAGGCGGCGTTCAGCGCCTCCTCGATATCCCCTCGTTCGAGGATCTGGCGCGCGCGCTGGGCATGGTGCGCCCACAGCCCGGCAAAGCAGTCGGCCTGCAGTTCCAGACGCACGCTCATCGCGTTGTGCTGCTCGGGGCTGACGCGCCCGCGCAGGCTGTCGACCTTGGCCGTCAGGCCCATGAGGTTCTGCACATGGTGGCCCACCTCGTGTGCGATGACGTAGGCCTGGGCGAAGTCGCCCGGCGCGCCCAGGCGCGTCTTCAGCGTCTCGTAGAACGACAGGTCGATGTAGACCTTCTGGTCGGCCGGGCAGTAGAACGGCCCCATGGCCGCCTGGCCGGTGCCGCAGGCAGTGGGCTCGCTGCCACGGAAGAGCCGCAGCTTCGGCTCCTGGTAGTTGCCGCCGAGCTGGCGGAACTGCGCATGCCACACGTCCTCCGTGTCGGCGAGCACGGTGGCGACGAAGGCCGCCATCTCGTCGTTCGCCGGCGGTGCGCCGGCCGGAGCCTGCTGCGTGGCCACCGGGCCACCGCCGTCGAGCACGCCGAGCAGGGTGAGCGGGTTGATGCCGAAGATCCAGCCGGCCACCAGCGCCACCGCGATGGTGCCCAGACTCAGCCCGCGCCCGCCGCCGACTCGGAAGCCGCCACGGCCGCCGCCGGCACGCGCATCCTCGACGTTGCTGCTCTGACGGTTTCCCTGCCACCTCATGGGTTCTCCTCGCCAAGCGCGGCCTGCCGGCTGTCGGCGGATCGTAGCCCCCGCCGCGCGGCGCGGCGCTTCCCCCTGGCTGAATCGCGGGTAGGACGGGACGCCGTGCGGCGCCTGGAAGGCGTCAGGTCTTGGGCAGGGTGACGCCGCGCTGGCCCTGGTACTTGCCGCCGCGGTCCTTGTAGCTGGTCTCGCAGACCTCGTCGCTCTCGAAGAACAGCACCTGGGCGCAGCCTTCGCCAGCGTAGATCTTGGCCGGCAGCGGCGTGGTGTTGCTGAACTCGAGCGTCACATAACCCTCCCATTCGGGCTCGAAGGGGGTGACGTTGACGATGATGCCGCAGCGGGCATAGGTGCTCTTGCCCAGGCAGATGGTGAGCACGTTGCGCGGGATGCGGAAGTACTCCACCGTGCGCGCGAGCGCGAAGCTGTTGGGCGGGATGATGCAGACGTCGGCATGGATGTCCACGAAGCTTTTCTCGTCGAAGTTCTTGGGGTCCACCACCGTGCTGTAGATGTTGGTGAAGACCTTGAACTCCGGTGCACAGCGGATGTCGTACCCGTAGCTGCTGGTGCCGTAGCTGACGATGCGCTGGCCGTCGGGCGAGCACCGGATCTGCCCCGGCTCGAACGGCTCGATCATGCCGTGGGACTCGGCCATGCGGCGGATCCACTTGTCGCTCTTGATGCTCATGCCACGCCCTGCGAAAAGAGGCCGATTTTAGGGAAGCCGCCCAGGCGGCCCGCCGCTTGCTGTGCGACAGTTGTGTGTCCATCGGAATGGGAGCAAGCCCCATGCGTCAGGCCATCGACCTCCTCGCCCAGTACGCCGAGTACCACCGCGACCGGCGCAACATCACCACCCATCTCATCGGCGTGCCGATGATCGTCTTCGCCATCGGCGTGCTGCTGGCCCGCCCGGGCTTCGAGGTGGCCAACCTGCTGCTCACGCCCGCCTGGCTGGTTTTCGCCGCCGCCGCCGTGTGGTGGCTCACCCGCGGCGACCTGGTGCTGGGCATCGCCGTCAGCGCCGCCACCGCCTTGCTGATCTGGATGGCCCAGCCGCTTGCCGCCGGCAGCACGCTCGCCTGGCTGGCCACCGGCATCGGCATCTTCGTGGTCGGCTGGATCGTGCAGTTCATCGGCCACTGGTACGAGGGCCGCAAGCCGGCCTTCGTCGACGACCTCACCGGCCTCTTGATCGGCCCGATGTTCGTGGTGGCCGAGTTGCTGTTCTCGCTCGGCTGGAACAAGCCGCTGCTCGCCGAGATCGAGCGCCGCGCCGGGCCGACGCATATCCGCAACATGGCGCACCCCGCCTGATACGGGCGCCCCCGGGCCGAGGGCCGCAGCCGCCGCCCTCAGGTGTTCTTCGACACCGTGATCGTCGGGAATTTCGCCGAGAAGTCCTTGGCCCGCTGCGCGATCTTCACCGCCACCTGGCGCGCCACGGCCTTGTAGAGACCGGCGATCTCGCCCTCCGGCTCGCTCACCACGCTGGGGCGGCCGCTGTCGGCCCGCTCGCGGATCGACAGGTTCAGCGGCAGCGCACCGAGGTAGTCGACGCCGTACTGCGCCGCCATCTTCTTGCCCCCCTCGGCACCGAAGATGTGCTCCACATGGCCGCAGTTGGAGCACACATGCACCGCCATGTTCTCGACGATGCCGAGGATGGGCACGCCCACCTTCTCGAACATCTTCAGGCCCTTTTTCGCGTCCAGCAGCGCGATGTCCTGCGGCGTGGTGACGATGACCGCCCCGGTCAGCGGCACGCGCTGGCTGAGCGTGAGCTGGATGTCGCCGGTGCCCGGCGGCATGTCGACGATGAGGTAGTCGAGCTCGCGCCAGTTGGTCTGGCGCAGCAACTGGTCCAGCGCCTGGGTGGCCATGGGGCCGCGCCAGACCATGGCCTGGTCGTCGTCCACCAGGAAGCCGATGGACATGACCTGCACGCCGTAGTTCTCCAGCGGCTCCATGGTCTTGCCGTCGACTGACTCCGGGCGGCCCGTGATGCCCATCATCATCGGCTGGCTGGGGCCGTAGATGTCGGCGTCGAGAATGCCCACGCTCGCGCCCTCGGCGGCCAGCGCCAGCGCCAGGTTGACCGCCGTCGTGCTCTTGCCCACCCCGCCCTTGCCGGAGGCGACGGCGACGACGTTCTTCACGCGCGGCAGCAGCTGCACGCCGCGCTGCACCGCATGGGCGACCACCTGGGTGCGTACCGTGGCGTCCACCGTCTCCACACCCGGCACCGTGCGCGCCGCCTCGACCAGCGCGGCCTTCAGCACCGGCAACTGGCTCTTCGCCGGATAGCCGAGCTCCACCTCGAAGCTCACCGTGCCGCCGGCCACCTTCAGGTTCTTCAACTGTTTCGTGGAGACGAAATCGGTCCCCGCGTGAGGGTCGACGACGGTCTTCAGCGCCTCGAGCAGCGCGGCTTCGGAAACGGCCATGGGTGCAGTTCGGTCAAGGGGTGGACGGGGCGCGCGCCAGTCTAGCCCAGCGCCTTTCTCCCCGGGGGCGTCGGCGCCGGCGCAAGGGCCGCGGCCTAGAATTCGCGCTTTTGCGAAAGCCTAAGCCCGATGCCGCGCAAGCTGTTCGTCACCACCGCCCTGCCCTATGCCAATGCGCCCTTTCACGTCGGGCACATGATGGAGTACATCCAGGCCGACATCTGGGTGCGCTTCCAGCGCATGCAGGGCCACGAGGTGCACTTCGTCGGCGCCGACGACGCCCACGGCGCGCCCATCATGATCGCCGCCGAGAAGGCGGGCAAGACGCCGCAGCAGTTCGTGGCCGAGATCGCCGCGGGCCGCAAGCAGTACCTCGACGGCTTCCACATCGGCTTCGACAACTGGCACTCCACCGACGGCCCCGAGAACCATGCGCTCGCCAGGGAGATCTACCTCGCCCTGCGCCGCGAAGGCCTCATCACGGTGCGTGCCATCGAGCAGTTCTTCGACCCGGTCAAGGGCATGTTCCTGCCCGACCGCTACATCAAGGGCGAGTGCCCCAAGTGCGGCGCGAAGGACCAGTACGGCGACAGCTGCGAGGTCTGCGGCGCGGTGTACGCGCCCACCGACCTGAAGAACCCGTTCTCCACGCTCACCGGCGCCACGCCGGTGATGAAGTCGAGCGAGCACTACTTCTTCCAGCTCTCGTCGCAGCGCTGCATCGACTTCCTCAAGGCCTGGACCACCGAGCCCGGCCGGCTGCAGCCGGAGGTGCTGAACAAGATCAAGGAGTGGTTCGAGGTCGACGAGCATGGCCACGGCGGCCTGTCGGACTGGGACATCAGCCGCGACGCGCCCTACTTCGGCATTGAGATCCCCGACGCGCCGGGCAAGTACTTCTACGTCTGGCTGGACGCGCCCATCGGCTACCTCGCCTCGCTGAAGAACTACTTCGACAGGACCGGCCGCGACTTCGACGCCTTCATGGCCGACCCGGCGGTGGAGCAGGTCCACTTCATCGGCAAGGACATCACCTACTTCCACACGCTGTTCTGGCCGGCGATGCTGAAGTTCAGCGGCCGCAAGGTGCCGGACCGGGTGTTCGTGCACGGCTTCATCACGGTGAGCGGCGAGAAGATGAGCAAGAGCCGCGGCACCGGCATCTCGCCGCTGCGCTACCTCGAACTCGGCATGAACGCCGAATGGCTGCGCTACTACATCGCCGCCAAGCTGAGCGCCCGCAACGAGGACATCGACTTCAACCCCGACGATTTCGTCGCGCGTGTGAACAGCGACCTCGTCGGCAAGTACATCAACATCGCGAGCCGCGCGGCGGGCTTCATCGCCAAGCGTTTCGACGGCATGCTGGCGGCCGAGCCGGGCACGCAGGGCGCGGCGCTGCTGGACGCGCTGCGCGCCGCCGGCCCGGCCATCGCGCAGCTCTACGACGACCGCGAGTTCGGCAAGGCGCTGCGCGACATCATGCTGCTGGCCGACCGGGTGAACGAATACGTGGACCAGCACAAGCCGTGGGAACTGGCCAAGGACGCAGCAAACAGCGCGGCGCTGCACGAGGTGTGCAGCGTGTGCATCGAAGCCTTCCGCGTGCTCACGGTCTACCTCAAGCCGGTGCTGCCGGCGCTCGCGGCGCAGGTCGAGGCCTTCCTGAACATCGGGCCGCTGACCGTCGCCGACGCGCAGCGCCCGCTCGGCGCCCACCGCATCGGCAGCTACAAGCACCTCATGCAGCGCGTGGACCCGAAACTGCTCGACGCCCTGTTCGAGCCGCCGCAGATCGAACTGCCGCCGCCCGGCGGCGAGGCGATCGCGCCGGAAATCGGCATCGACGACTTCGCGAAGATCGACCTGCGCATTGCCAAGATACTGGACTGCTCCGCGGTGGAAGGCTCCGACAAGCTGCTGCGACTGACGCTGGACGTGGGCGAAGCGGCACCGCGCAACGTCTTCAGCGGCATCAAGTCGGCCTACGCCCCCGAAGACCTCGTCGGCAAGTTCACCGTGATGGTCGCCAACCTCGCGCCGCGCAAGATGAAGTTCGGTGTCAGCCAGGGCATGGTGCTCGCCGCCTCGCACGGTGACGAGAAGGCACATCCGGGGCTGTACATCCTCGAACCCTGGCCCGGCGCCACGCCGGGCATGCGGGTGCGCTGAAGCCGCGCCAGCGCCCATGCCGTCCGACCGCGCCTTCCAGCCCCGCCTGCTCTCGCGCAGGCGGCGCTTCATCGCGCGGCTGCACCACTGCGGCCCTCCACCGACACCCCGCCTCGCCCCGCACCGTGTCGTCCAGGAGATTCCATGCCGCTGCAACTCCATCCGTTCCGCCCGCGCCTCGTCGATGCGCTGAAGGGCTACGACCGCCGCCGCTTCGTCGCGGACCTCGGCGCCGGCCTGACCGTGGGCATCGTCGCCCTGCCGCTGGCCATGGCCTTCGCCATCGCCAGCGGCGTCAAGCCCGAGCAGGGCATCTTCACCGCCATCGTCGGCGGCTTCATCGTCTCGGCCTTCGGCGGCTCGCAGGTGCAGATCGGCGGGCCGGCCGGCGCCTTCATCGTCATCGTCTACGGCATCGTGCAGCGCTACGGCCTGACGAACCTGCTGATCTCCACCTTCTTCGCCGGCGTGCTGCTGGCGGTGATGGGCGCGTTCAAGCTGGGCGCGCTGGTGCGCTACATCCCGGTGAGCATCGTGATCGGCTTCACCAACGGCATCGCGGTGCTGATCGGGCTGTCGCAGGTGAAGGACCTGCTGGGCCTGCGCATCGAGTCGCTGCCGGCCGACTTCTTCACCCAGATCGGCGTGCTGGCCAGCCATCTGCACACGGTCAATCCGATCGCCGTGCTCATCGGCCTGGCCTGCCTGGCGCTGGTGTGGGCCTGGCCCAAGCCGTCGGTGCTGGGCGTGGGCAGCGGCGCGGCCGAACCGCGCTGGCGCGCCTTCGTCTCGCGGGTGCCGGGCACAGTGGTGGCGCTCGCGCTGGCCACGCTGGCCACGGCGCTGCTGCACCTGCCCGTGGACACCATCGGCTCGCGCTTCGGCGGCATTCCACAAAGCCTGCCGCGCCTGGAGCTGCCGCCGTTCAGCTGGGAGAGCGCCAAGCAGCTGCTCATTCCGACCGTGACCATCGCGCTGCTGGGCGCGATCGAGTCGCTGCTGTGCGCCCGCGTGGCCGACAACTTCGGCGATGCGCCGCGCCACGACCCCAACCAGGAGCTGATGGCCCAGGGCATGGCCAACATGGCCTCGCCGCTGATCGGCGGACTGCCGGTCACGGGCACCATCGCACGCACCATGACCAATGCCCGCGCGGGTGCCGCCACGCCGGTCGCCGGCATCGTGCATGCCGTGGTGCTGCTGCTGATCGTGCTCGTCGCCGCCCCGCTGGCGGTGCACGTGCCGCTGGCCGCGCTTGCCGGCATCCTGCTGTACATCGCCTGGAACATGGGCGAATGGCGCGAGTTCGGGCGGCTGCGGCATTTCAGCCTGCCCTATCGAACCATCCTCGTCGGCACCTTCGCGCTCACGGTGATCTTCGACCTGACGGTGGCGGTTCAGGTCGGCCTCATCCTCGCGTGCGTGTTCTTCATCTACCGCATGGGCACGCTGTTTCGCGTGGAGCCGGATGCGCAGGCGCCCGCGGGCGTGCAGGTGTACCGGCTGTACGGCTCGCTGTTCTTCGGCGCCGTGGCCAAGCTCGAGGGTCTGGCCGACCGCGCGCCCGAGGGCACGCGTGCGGTGGTGCTGGAGATGCACCGCCTCGTGTCCATGGACACCAGCGGGCTGGACGCGCTGGAGCAATTGCACCGGGCGCTCGAGCGCCAGGGCGTGCGCCTGCTGCTGTGCGACGTGAACGCCCAGCCGCGCAGCCTGATGCAGCGCAGCGGCTTTCTCGCACTGCTCGGCGATGACAACCTGTGGCCCGACCTGCCGCTGGCGCTGGCGGCCGCCGGCGACACGGCAGCGCCCGAGGCCGCGCAGCCTGCCTGAAAGCGCACGCCGCCGGCGTTCTCGCGGCGCGGGCGGGCCATTGGCCGAAAGTCCCTGCGATATCCTTCGCGCCGTCTTGTCTCGTGCCGGCCACCGTGGGTTTTCTCGACGACCTCAAACAACAAGCGGACGCCGCGCGGGCGAGGCAGGCGGGCGACAGCGCGGCGCTCGCGCGCCACACGGCCCTCGTCGAAGCGGCCTGCGGCAGCGCCTCGCGCTATTTCACGACGCTGGCCGCCCAGCTCGAGGTGCTGAAGCCGGCAGCCGCCGGGCGCTTCGTGCTCGAGCGCCGGCAGGCACTCGAAGGGCTGGCGCTACGCGACTTCAAGGTCGACGCGCGGCGCAGCGACCTGCACGGCGCCGCCCTGCATGACCATGTGGCCCTGCACTGGCGAATCGCGTCGGCGCAGCAGCTCAGCTATGTGTGCGACTTTCCGCCCGAGATCGAGCGGCTCGAACGCCGGCTTCGGCAAAGCGGCGCCGAGGTCGACACCGAGGCGGTGCGCCACCCGGACCACGGCCGGCTGAAGGAAATGCGCTACCGCCTCGCCGCCGACTTCCGCGCCGGCGTGCTGCTCGTGCCCGACCATGAGCGCGGGCGGGTGCGCTTCCAGCTCGACAACCTCGATGCCTTCGAGACGGTGTTCGTCGAGTTCCCGGCCTTCGAGGTCGGCAGCGCACGCCTGGACGAACTCGCCCGCTGGGTGGTCGGCCAGCCGAGCCGCTTCCTCGACGGCGGGCTCGGGCTGCGCCGCCTCGAGCCCTGAGACCGCTTACTTGCCGCCCGGGTACTGCTCGCGCGGATCGATCGCCGAGGCGGTGGACAGCACCCGGCCCTCGGCATCGAAGGTGACCGAGAACACGCGTGGCTGCCGGTCTTCCAGGTAGCGCCAGTCCCAGACTTCCTGGTTCTTCAGCGCGAACACCTGCGTCTTGGCGGGTCGCCCGAGTCGGCGGCGCACCTCGGCCTTGTCCAGGCCGGGCAGGATGGTCTCGAAATCGGCCTGCTTGAGCACCTGGCGCAGCGCGCTCATCTTGCCGTCCGGGCCGATCGTGATCATGTAGTTGGACTGGCCTTCGGGCTGGCGCGGGTACTCCAGCGTGTGCCCGCCGCCCTCCTCGGGGTAGATGGCCGCCGGCTCGCCGAAGCGCGCGCGCACGTCGGCCTCGGTGGACACGCCTTCTTCGAGTTCGGCGATGCGCTGCTGGTCGCAGCCCGTGAACAAGGCCCACAGCGAAAACATCAGCAGCCACCTCCCGGCCAGGCGCATGGTGCGACCCTCGTAAAATCGACGGTTCACTTTAGCGCGCGGCCCGGCCCGGGCCCGAGGATCACCATGCCGCTGTTCTGGAAGCCCTACAAGTCCGACATCACCCAGTTCATCGACGAACTCAAGGCCAGGAACCCGCAGCTCGAGGAAGAGCAGCGGCGCGGCCGCGCCCTGTTGTGGGACAAGCGCATCGACCGCGAGGCCCAGGCCGACTACCGCGAAGCCAAGGTGCCGCAGGACCCTTACGTCTACTACACCGTCAAGCGCTGAGGCCGCGCCGCGCGCATCGGCCGGTGAACTGCTCGTGAGCGACGACACCCACGCCGCGGCGGATGCTGCCGCCCCGGCGCACATGCCCGTGGCCGACGCCGACAGCGGCGTGGTGCCCGATGTGGTGGACCGGGTGGCGATGGCGCGGCTGTACGGCGAACCGCTGTTCACGCTGCCCACCGACCTCTACATCCCGCCCGATGCGCTGGAGGTCTTTCTCGAGGCCTTCGAAGGCCCGCTGGACCTGCTGCTGTACCTGATCCGCAAGCAGAACTTCAACATCCTCGACATCCCGCTGGCCGACGTGACGCGCCAGTACCTCGCCTACGTCGAGCAGATCCGCAAGACCAACCTCGAGCTGGCCAGCGAATACCTGCTGATGGCGGCGATGCTGATCGAGATCAAGTCGCGCATGCTGCTGCCGCCCCGCAAGAGCGAGGACGGCAAGGAAGCCGAGGACCCGCGCGCCGAGCTGGTGCGCCGCCTGATCGAGTACGAGCAGATCAAGCTGGCCGCCGCGCGCCTCGACGCGCTGCCGGTGCTGGGACGCGACTTCCTGCGCGCGCAGGTGACGATCGAGCAGTCGCTCGCGCCGCGCTTTCCCGACGTGGCCGCCGACGAGCTGCGCGCCGCCTGGGCCGACATCCTCGCCCGCGCCAAGCTGAACCAGCACCACACCATCTCGCGCGAGCAGCTCTCGGTGCGCGAGCACATGAGCATCGTGCTGCGCCGGCTGCAGGGGCGGCGCTTCGTCGAGTTCGAGGAGCTGTTCGACGCGTCCCGCGGCACGCCGGTGCTGGTGGTCACCTTCATCGCCCTGCTCGAGCTGGCGCGCGAGCACCTGCTCGAAGTCACCCAGGCCGAGGCCTTCGCGCCTATCTACGTGCGGCTGGCCTACCAGCCTGCCTGACCCCCGCGCCAGGCCGGCGCACTCCATGTTTGAACCACCATGACGGAACGCAAACCGCTGACGCTTCACCGCCTGCGCGAGATGCATGCCCAGGGCGAACCCATCACCATGCTGACCTGCTATGACGCGGCCTTCGCGCGGCTGCTGGACGACGCGGGCGTCGACTGCCTGCTGGTGGGCGATTCGCTGGGCATGGTGCTGCAAGGCGAAGCGAGCACGCTGCCGGTGACGCTGGCCGACATGGCCTATCACACCCGCTGCGTGGCGCGCGGCAGGCGCAACGCCTGGCTGATCGGCGACCTGCCCTTCGGCAGCTACCAGGCCGGCATGGACGAGGCGATGCGCAGCGCCGCCGTGCTCATGGCCGCGGGCGCGCAGATGGTCAAGCTCGAAGGCGGCGGCTGGACGAACGACACCGTGCGCTTTCTCACCGAGCGCGGCGTGCCGGTGTGCGCGCACCTCGGGCTTACGCCGCAGTCGGTGCATGCACTCGGTGGCTACCGGGTGCAAGGCCGTGGCGACGAAGCCGCTGCCGTGCTGCGCCGCGATGCGCAGGCGCTGGCCGATGCGGGCGCTGCCATGCTGGTGCTCGAACTGGTGCCGGCGCTGCTCGCATGCGAAGTGAGCAAGGCGCTGCCCATCCCCGTCATCGGCATCGGCGCGGGCAGCGGCTGTGCCGGCCAGGTGCTGGTGCTGCACGACATGCTGGGCATCACGAGCGGCAAGCGCCCGCGCTTCGTGCGCGACTTCATGCAGGGCGCCGCCTCGGTCGACGAGGCGGTGCGCGCCTATGTGGCCGACGTGAAGGCGCGCCGCTTTCCCGACGACAGCGTGCACAGCCACTGACGATGAAGACGATCCACACCACAGCCGCGCTGCGCGCCGCCCTGCCCGGCGCCGGCCAGTGCGCCTTCGTGCCCACCATGGGCAATCTGCACGAGGGACACCTGAGCCTCGTGCGCCAGGCGCGAGCGCACGGCCTGCCGGTGGTGGCAAGCATCTTCGTCAACCGCCTGCAATTCGCGCCGCACGAGGACTTCGACCGCTATCCGCGCACGTTGGCGCAGGATGCGCAGCAGCTCGAAGGCGCCGGCTGCGACCTGCTGTTCGCGCCCGACGAGGCCGAGCTCTATCCGCAGCCGCAGGCGTTCAAGGTCACGCCCGACCCGGCGCTGGCCGACATCCTCGAAGGCCATTTCCGCCCCGGTTTCTTCACCGGCGTGTGCACCGTGGTGATGAAGCTGTTCGGCATCGTGCAGCCGCGGGTGGCGGTGTTCGGCAAGAAGGACTACCAGCAGCTGATGGTGATCCGGCGCATGACCGAGCAGTTCGCGCTGCCCATCGCCATCGAGGCGGGCGAGACCTGCCGCGCCGAGGACGGGCTTGCGCTGTCCTCGCGCAACGGCTACCTGAGCGAAGCGCAGCGGGCGCAGGCCGTGGCGCTGTCGCGCACGCTGCGCGACATGGCGCAGCGCTATCGCGCGGGCTCACAGCGGCTCGAAGAGATCAAGGCGCAGGCCATGGATGCGCTGCGCGACAACGGCTGGGAGCCGGACTACCTGACGATCCGTCGTCGCGAGGACCTGCGCACGCCCGAGCGGCGCGAAGCCGGCGAGGCCCTCGTCGTGCTGGGTGCGGCCAGGCTGGGCACGACGCGGCTGATCGACAACCTCGAGTTCTAGGCGGGAACAACACCCGCTCGTCCTGCGCCTGTTGGGGCTCGACAAGCTCAGCGCCAACGGGGAGTGGTGGCCCGCCCTGCGTGCATCAACCCCGCGTCGCCCGCCGTCGCACGCATTCGATGTACTTCTCGCCGTCCGGCGGCAGCCCGCTGCGTTGCGAGGTCCACATCATCTCGCCCAGGCATTCCATCACCTCGTGCTGGGCCTCGTGCGCCGAGCCGCGCTTGGCGGCGAGCAGTTCGTAGGCCTGCTTGATGCCGCGCGGCTGGTCGATGGCGACCTGCTCGCTGATCGACAGGTGCATGGACAGATGCAGAAAGGGATTGGTGCGGCCCGACTCCACGTCGAACACCGCCGCGAGCGCCGCGTCGACATCCGCCAGATCGGCGTCGTACTCCGGATGCTGGGCGATCCAGTCGGCGGCGAGCATTTCCATGGCGGTCAGCGGCAGGCCGTCGCGACGCTTGGCGAAGGCCTCGCAGAAGAATCGCCTCACATCGTTCTGGGAGGGGGCAAACATCCCACAATTGTCGGCTGCTCAGTCAAACCCCTGCGCCATGCAAGTCAGCACCGAACAACTCTTCGACGAGGCGCGCACGCACAACGCGTTTCGCCCCGACCCGATTCCCGAGACCACGCTGCGGCGCCTGTACGACCTGATGAAGTGGGGCCCGACCTCGGCCAACTGCTCGCCGGCGCGCATCGTCTTCGTCGCCACGCCCGAGGGCAAGGCCAAACTGCTGCCCTGCATTTCCGACGGCAACCGCGAGAAGACGCGGCTGGCGCCGGTGACCGCCATCATCGGCATGGACATGGCGTTCTACGACAAGCTGCCCCAGCTCTTTCCGCACGCCGATGCGCGCTCCTGGTTCGCCGGCAAGCCCGAGGTGATTGCCGCAACCGCCATGCGCAACAGCAGCCTGCAGGGCGGCTACTTCATCATCGCCGCGCGTGCGCTCGGCCTGGACTGCGGGCCGATGAGCGGCTTCGATGCCGCCGCGGTCGATGCCGCCTTCTTCGCCGGCACGCAGATCACCGCCAACTTCGTGTGCAACCTCGGCCACGGTGACCCGGTGGGCGTGTTCCCGCGCAACCCGCGCCTGGCCTTCGAGGACGCCTGCGGCATCGCGTGAACCTGCCGCTCATCACCGAGCCGCTGTTCTACGCGGTCGCGGTGCCGGCCGTGCTGCTCATGGGCCTGGCCAAGGCCGGGCTGGGTGGTTTCGGGTCACTCGCCACGCCGCTGATGGCGCTCGCGATTCCGGTGCCGCAGGCGGCGGCCATCATGCTGCCCCTGCTGCTCGTGATGGATGCGGCCGGCGTGAAGGCGCTGTTCCTGGAGCGCGACCGTGAGCTGCTGCGCCTGCTGCTGCCGGCCGGGCTGCTGGGCACGGTGGTCGGCACGCTGTCATTCGGCCTGCTGTCGGCGCAGGCCGTCGCAGGCATCGTCGGTGCGCTGACGCTTCTGTTCCTCGCCCAGCGCACGCTGTTCCCGCCCAAGGTGGACGCGCCGCCGCCGCCGCGCTGGCTGGGCTTCGTGCTGGGCGTCGCGTCCGGCTTCACCAGCTTCGTGGCGCATGCCGGCAGTCCGCCGGTCAGTGCCTACGTGCTGCCGCTCAAGCTGTCGCCGCTGCGCTTCACCGCGACCATGGCCATCTTCTTCGCCGCGGTGAACCTGTCGAAATGGTTGCCGTACTGGTGGCTGGGCCTGATCGACCTGCGCAACATGGCCACCTCGCTGGTGCTGATGCCGCTCGCGCCGCTGGGCGTGTGGCTGGGCATCAGGCTGGTGCGGCGCATGAACCCGGCGCTGTTCTACGGCCTGTTCAACGCCGGTCTGCTGCTCACGGGCATCAAGCTCCTGTGGGACGGCATCGCGTGAGCGATAGCGCCTCGCCGCGCCGCGGCGTGGGTTAGCCTGAATGGCCGCCTCGCAAGGGCCGCCGCTAACATCCCCCAAAAGCAAGGCCCTCCGTCACCCTCGCACGGACGGCCATACGGAGGTTCGCCATGCCCGTGATCGTTGTTGCCAACCCCAAGGGTGGCGTCGGCAAAAGCACCTTGTCGACCAACATCGCCGGGTACCTGGCGCACCAGGGCCATGCGGTGATGCTGGGCGATGTGGACCGCCAGCAGTCCGCGCGCACCTGGCTCGGCCTGCGCCCGCCGCAGCTGCCCGCCATCCGCGCCTGGGACGTGGTGCGCGACGAGGTGGTGCGCCCGCCCAAGGGCACGACGCATGTGGTGCTGGACACACCGGCCGGTCTGCACGGCAAGCGCCTGGACGAGGTGATGAAGATCGCCGACCGCGTGATCGTGCCGCTGCAACCCAGCATCTTCGACATCCATGCCACGCACGATTTCATCGGCCAGCTGCTCGCGCACCGGCGCAGCGCCAAGGTGCGGGTCGGCGTCGTTGCCATGCGCGCGCGCGAAGGCACGATCTCCGCGGGCCAGCTCGATGCGTTCCTGGCCAAGCTGCCGGTGCCGGTGCTGGGCCATCTGCGCGACACGCAGAATTACGTGCACCTGGCCGCACGCGGGTTGACGCTGTGGGACGTGGCGCCCAGCCGTGTCGAACGCGACCTCGCGCAGTGGCAGCCCATCCTGGACTGGATCAACGCGTAAATCAGAAGGAAGTTCATGCGAGTTTTCGAGAAGGCATCCGACCTGCAGCCGCTGGTGGGCCAGGTCATCGGCGAGAGCGACTGGGTGACGATCGACCAGCCGCGCATCAACCTGTTCGCCGACGCGACCGGCGACCATCAATGGATACACATCGACCCCGAGCGCGCCGCCAAGGGCCCGTTCGGCACCACCATCGCACACGGCTTTCTCACGTTGAGCCTGCTGCCCGAACTCACCGCCAAGGCCTTCCAGGTGAAGGACACGCGCATGGGCGTCAACTACGGCCTGAACCGCGTGCGCTTTCCTGCGCCGGTGCCGGTGGACAGCCGGCTGCGTGCGGTGTGCAAGCTGCTCGCCTGGGAGCCGATCGACGGCGGCGTGCAGATCACCAGCGAAGTCACCATCGAGCGGGAAGGCTCGGCCAAGCCGGTGTGCGTGGCCGAGTCGCTGTCGCGCCGCTACACATGAAAAGCTGAGCCGCCGGCTCATTGCGCCACGCCTCCTGCAGAGAGGCGGGCGCCCACAGGGAGACCACCATGAAAGTGCTGTTGATCGATGACCACCCGCTCATCCTGTCTGCGTTGCAGTCGGTGATCCAGGGGCTGGGTGACGAGGTCGACGTCAAGGGCGTGGCAACCGCACGCGCGGCCCGCGAAGCGCTGCAGCAGGACGCCGACTTCGACCTCGTGCTGCTGGACCTGCACCTGGGCGACGCCGACGGCTTCGAGGTGCTGGCCGAGTTCCGCGCCGCCTATCCGGCGCTGCCGGTGGTGGTGGTGTCGGCCAGCGACCGCGCGAGCGACGTGATCCGCGCCATCGACCTCGGCGCCATGGGCTTTGTGCCCAAGCGCGCCTCCAATGAAACGCTGTTCGACGCGCTGCGCATGGTGATGTCGGGAGGCATCTACGTGCCGCCCATGACCATGGGCGACGGCCAGCGCCAGGGGGTCGAGCGCCGCCAGAACGGCTCGGGTGCGCCGACGGTGCACGACAGCGCGAGCGCCGCGCCCTTCCAGGCGCAGCCGCCGCTGGAATCGCTGGGCCTCACGCCGCGCCAGACCGATGTGCTGGCGCTGCTGCTGCAGGGCAAGCCCAACAAGCTGATCGCGCGTGAACTCCATCTGTCGGTGGAGACGGTGAAGGACCATGTCGCCGCGGTGCTGCGGGCGCTCAAGGTCAGCTCGCGCACGCAGGCGGTGCTGGCCGTCGGCCAGATGTCGCAGCAGCCCCACGGCGCGCCGCTCGCCTGGCGCAAGCCCTCCTAGGCCGCGCGGCGATCGCCGCCTTCTCGACCCGATGCCCAGGGAGCGCCCGTGGCCGCCGACCTGTCCCTTGTGAACGCCGACGCCGACGCCGATTCCGACGCCGCGGCGCCAGCCCCGCCGCCTTCCGCCCTGCCCGAAGAGGTGCAGAGCAGCTTCGACTACATGCCCGCGACGCTGTCGGGCACGGTGGCCGGCGTGGCCGTCATCAGCCTGCTGTTTCGCGACATGGCGCCGGTGGCGCTGACGCTGCCGTGGCTCGTCGCCTGGCTGGTGGTGCTGCTCGCGCGCGGCGCGCTGGCGCTGCGCTTTCGGCGCGCGCGGCCGTCAAGCCTCGCGAAATGGCGCCACTGGCGGCGCCTGGGGAACATCGGCACCTTCGCCTCGGCCGTGCTGTGGGGCGCGACGGCCTGGCTGTTCTATCCGCGCGGCGAGAGCATCCAGCAGATCGGCCTCATCCTCGTCGTCTACACCTTCTGCGGCCTGGCGGTGCCGGTGCTGGCGACGCAGCCGCGGGTGTACATCGTCTACGCCACGCTGCTGATGGGGCCGCTGGCGCTGCGCATCGCCGAGGGCGGCACCAGCGACAGTTACCAACTCGCGGGCATCCTGCTCATCATCCTCACGCTCACCATCATGCTGGCGGGCAATTTCCGCCAGGCGCTGCAGCGTGCCATCGCGCTCAAGCTGGAAGCGGATGAGCTCGCCGTGCAGTTGCGCGCCGAGAAGCAGGCGGCCGACGACGCGCGGCACGAGGCGGAGGTGGCCAACCGCGCCAAGACCCAGTTCTTCACCGCCGCGAGCCACGACCTGCGTCAGCCGCTGCACGCCATGGGCCTGTTCGCCGAGGCACTGCGGCAAAAGGTGCACGACGACGAGATCGCGCCGCTGGTCAACAGCATCAACAGCTCGGTGGACGCGCTCGAAGGCCTGTTTTCCGAACTGCTGGACATCACCCGCATCGACAGCGGCGGCGTCGACGTGAACCCGGCGCACTTCGAGGTCGGCGACATCTTCCGGAAGCTGCGGCTGCACTTCGAGCCCACGGCCTTCGAGAAGGGGCTGGCGCTGCGCTTTCGCGGCCGCCACCATGTGGCGCACGCCGACCCGCTGCTGGTGGAGCGCGTGCTGCGCAACCTCGTGTCCAACGCCATCCGCTACACGCAGGACGGCGGCGTGCTGGTCAGCTGCCAGCGGCGCGGTGCCGTGCTGCGCCTGGCGGTGTGGGACACCGGGCCGGGCATTGCCGAAGCCGAGCGGCAGCGCATCTTCGAGGAGTTCTATCAGCTCGAGAGCAACGCGGCCCACGCCACGCCCGAGCAGCGCAAGGGCCTGGGCCTGGGGCTGGCCATCGTCAGGAAGCTGTGCGGCCTGATGGGCGCGCCGCTCGCGCTGCGCTCACTGCCCGGCCATGGCTCGGTGTTCAGCCTGGAGGTGCCGGTGGGCCGCGCCAGCGCGAGCGCGCCCAGCACGCCCGCCGCCAAGGCGCCGCTCGCGATCACGCTCGCGGGCCGGCTGATCGTGGTGGTGGAGGACGAACCCGCGGTGCGCAGCGGCCTCGAGGTGCTGATCCGCGGCTGGGGCGCGACGTTGCTGACGTTTGCGAGCGTGGCCGATTGCGAGGCGTGGCTCGCGGGCGAGGCGGCGTCCCGCCCCGACCTGCTGATCACCGACTACCGGCTGGAGGGGGGGCGCAGCGGCATCGATGCGATCCGCGCGGTGCGCGCGCGCTTCGGCGCTGCCGTGCCGGCCATCGTCGTCACCGGCAGCACCATGAGCGGCCACGACAAGGAAGCCCAGGACGACGACTTCCACCTGCTCATCAAGCCGGTGCTGCCCAACAAGCTGCGGGCGATGATCGCCTTCAAGCTGGGCATGAAATGACGCACGACGACGGCCGCACTGCGGCTCACTTCACCGTCACCCACCTGGTCTCGAGCCAGTTGTCCGGGCGGTGCACCACCGAGATGTTCTTGCGCGCCGCCCAGGGGATGAACTGGCGATGCAGCGGGATGTGGTGCACCTGGGCGTTGTGGGCCAGGAACACCTCCTTGATCAAGGCCCGGCGCTTGGCCGGGTCGGCCTCGATGCTGCTCGCGGCAGCGAGCGCGTCCAGCTTGTCGTCGGTGTAGTTGCCGTAGTTGTAGGCGCCCACGCCCTTCTCACCACGGTTGCGGTAGATGGGCGTGAAGGTGGTCTCGGCATCTGTGATGGAGCCGCCCCAGCCGAACATGTACAGGCTGGTGTCGAGCTTCTCGAGCTTGGGGAAGTACACGGCACGCGGCATCGCGTTCACGCGCACCTTGAGCCCGAGCTTGGCCCACATGCCTGAGAGCGCCACGCAGATGCGCTCGTCGTTGATGTAGCGGTTGTTCGGGCAGTCCAGCGTGACCTCGAAGCCGTCGGCATAGCCGGCCTCGGCCATCAGCTTCTTCGCACGTTCCAGGTCATAGGGCAGGCGCGCCTCGATCTGCGGGTCGCCGAAACTCGCGAGCGGCGACGGCACGAGCGCGCCGGTGGGGATGGCCTGGCCGTTCATCAACCGCCCGCGGATCGTCTCGATGTCGATGGCGTGGTAGAGCGCCTGGCGCACCCGCAGGTCCTTGAAGGGGTTCCTGCCCTTCACGCTGCTGTAGAGCAGTTCGTCGCGGCCCTGGTCCATGCCGATGTAGATGACGCGGTTCTCCATGCCCTCGATGACCTGCAGGTCCGGCGACGCCTTCAGGCGCTGCAGGTCGGTCGGCGGCGGGTCGAGCACGAAGTCGACCTCGCCGGAGATGAGCGCGGCCACCCGGGTGGCCGGGCTCTTGATCGGCAGGTAGACGACCTCCTGCACATTGCCCTCGATCGTTCCCCAGTAGTTCGGGTTGCGTTTCAGCACGGTGCGCACATCGGGCTGGCGACTTACCAGCATGTAGGGGCCGGTGCCGTTGGTGTGGAAGGCGGCGTAGGTCTCCTCCTTGCCCGCGAAGTTCTGCGGCACAGTGGCCTTGTGCTCCTCGGCCCAGCCGCGGCTCATGATGTAGAGCGTGTTCAGGTGCTG
>JBIQKU010000276.1:0-3137 GCA_044506225.1 Rubrivivax sp.
GCGTGATCTTGGTGATGCGCGGCACCTCCATCGAGGACTTGTAGCCGAACTTCTTGACGAGGTCCGGCACCACTTGTTCGCGGTAGAACTTCTGCAGACGAGCCATGGTCTTGCCTTATGCCTTGATTTCTTCGCCGCTGGACTTGTAGATGCGAACCTTCTTGCCGTCCTGCAGAAGCTTCACACCCACCCGATCGGCCTTGCCGGTCGCAGCATTGAAGATCGCCACGTTCGACTGGTGAATCGGCATGGCCTTGTCGACGATGCCGCCGGTCGTGCCCTTCATCGGGTTCGGCTTGACGTGTTTCTTCACGAGGTTGACACCCTCGATCAGCAGACGCTCGGCGTCCACGCGCCGCGCCACGGCGCCACGCTTGCCCTTGTCGCGGCCGGTCAGCACGATGACCTGGTCGCCCTTGCGAATCTTGTTCATGCGAATTCCTTGGAGCCGCCCGATGCTCAGAGCACCTCGGGCGCGAGCGACACGATCTTCATGAAGCGCTCGGTGCGCAGTTCGCGCGTGACCGGGCCGAAGATGCGGGTGCCGATCGGCTCGAGCTTGGCGTTCAGCAGCACAGCGGCGTTGCCGTCGAACTTGACCAGCGAGCCGTCCTGGCGGCGCACGCCCTTGGCCGTGCGGACGACGACGGCGCTGTAGATCTCGCCCTTCTTCACGCGGCCGCGCGGCGCCGCTTCCTTGACGCTGACCTTGATCACGTCACCGATGCCGGCGTAGCGGCGCTTGGAGCCGCCCAGCACCTTGATGCACATGACGGACTTCGCGCCAGTGTTGTCCGCGACGTCCAGCCGCGACTGCATTTGAATCATGTTCTCTGTCCCCAACTTGAACCGTTTGCCACCCCATGCCCACCACAGGGTCCGCGCACAGCCAGTCTTGGGCCCGTCGTGTTCCGCGGCGGCCGATGGAGGTGACGCGCGGCGAAATGCGTTTGGGCGAAACCGAAAGTCGGGCCATGCCGCAAGGGACGTGGCCGAACTTTCGGCGAAGTCGGCGATTATGACGCCTTTGCCGGCGCGGTGTCAAGCGCCCGACGAAGGCGGGCTTGTCGGCGCAGGGCGCGCCTGGGCGAGCAGCGTTTCGGCGTCGCTCACCTCGAACTTGCCCGGCGCCTCGACGTTCAAGGTCTTCACGACACCGTCGACCACCAACATCGAAAAGCGCTGGGAGCGAACCCCCATCCCGCGCGAAGAAAGGTCCAGGGTCAGGCCGAGCGCCTTGGCGAAGTCGCCGCTGCCGTCGGCCATCATGCGCACCTTGCCGGCGGTCTGCTGCTCGCGGCCCCAGGCGCCCATCACGAAGGCGTCGTTGACGGACACGCACCAGACCTCGTCGACGCCGGCGGCACGCAGCGCGTCCGCCTGCTGCACATAGCCCGGCACATGCTGCGCCGAGCAGGTCGGCGTGAACGCGCCGGGCAGCCCGAAGATCGCGACCGTCTTGCCGGCCGTCTCCTTGTGCACGTCGAACGTGTTCGGGCCCAGCGTGCAGCCCTCGCCTGCCACTTCGATGTACTCGTGCAGCGTTGCTGCGGGCAGCTTGTCACCGGTCTTGATCATGAAAATCTCCTGTGTGGTGTCTGTCTGGACGCCATCGGGACACGACGGCGCGAGGCAGGGAGTATCGCGGCGACGCCGGGCGGCCGGAGGACGCGCCGGCCCGCCCCTGCGCGCGCAGCGGCGACCCCAATGGAAACGGCCGGCCGCTGGTTGCCCAGCGTGCCGGCCGCGGCGCCAATGGGTGGCGCGTGCGTCAGACGATGACGGCCTTTTGCACCAGGCGGGTCACGACCCACGACTTGGTCTTGGAGATCGGACGGGCTTCGGCGATCTCCACGATGTCGCCGAGCTTGTACTCGCCGGCCTCGTCGTGCGCGTGGTACTTGCTCGACTTGGCGACGATCTTGCCGTAGAGCTCGTGCTTGGTGCGGCGCTCGACCAGCACGGTGATGGTCTTGGCGCGCTTGTCGCTCACGACCTTGCCCACCAGGGTGCGGGTGTTCTTGGTCTTGGGCGCGGGCGTCGCGCTGGCGGTTGCGGCTTCGCTCATTTCGCGGCCCCTTCCTTCTTCTTCTGCGCCAGCACGGTCTTCGCGCGGGCGATGTCGCGGCGGGTCTTGCCGAGCTGCGAGTGGTTGGTGAGCTGCTGGGTCGCGCGCTGCATGCGCAGGCCGAAATGGGCCTTCAGCAGGTCGGCGATTTCCTTCTGCAGCCCGGCCACGTCCTTGTCGCGGAGTTCAGATGCTTTCATGACGTTCTCCGTGTGGGCTTCAGGCGCCCACCTGGCGGGACACGAAGGTGGTGCTCAGCGGCAGCTTGGCCGAAGCCAGGCGGAACGCCTCACGGGCCAGCTCTTCGGGCACGCCGTTGATTTCGTAAAGCACCTTGCCCGGCTGGATCTCGGCCACGTAGTACTCGGGGTTGCCCTTGCCGTTGCCCATGCGGACTTCGGCCGGCTTCTGCGAGATCGGCTTGTCGGGGAAGATGCGGATGAAGATGCGACCGCCGCGCTTGATGTGGCGCGAGATCGCGCGGCGAGCCGCCTCGATCTGGCGCGCCGTCAGGCGGCCGCGCTCGGTGGCCTTGAGGCCGAAGTCGCCGAACGACACGGCAGCGCCACGCGTGGCGACACCGGTGTTGCGACCCTTTTGTTCCTTGCGGAACTTTCTGCGTGCAGGTTGCAGCATGCTTATTCTCCTTTGGCCTCGCCCTTGGCGGGCTCGGCGGCACCAGGCGTGGCGGCCTTGCGCACGCGCTTGGCAGCGGGCTTGGTCGCATCGGCGCCGGCAGCGGCCGGCTCGGCCGTTGCTGACTGGCGCGGCGCACCACGATCGAAACCGGCACCACCGGCCGGGCGGCCACGGCCACCGGGCGCACCCGGGCGGGGACCGCGGCGCGAGCGACGGTCGTCCTCGGCCCCGGGCGGGGTCACGATGCCGGGCGCTTCACCGTTGGGCAGGCGGTCGCCACGGTAGACCCAGCACTTGACGCCGATGATCCCGTAGGTGGTGCGCGCTTCGGAGAAGCCGTAATCGATGTCGGCCTTCAGCGTGTGCAGCGGCACCCGGCCTTCGCGATACCACTCGCAGCGCGCGATCTCGATGCCGTTCAGGCGGCCCG
>JBIQKU010000277.1:0-3111 GCA_044506225.1 Rubrivivax sp.
ATCTTCTCGTCCGACAGCGTCGCCGGGCGCCAGTCGGCCACCGCGGCGGTGGCGACGAACACATGGTGTTGCGGCGCGGCCGGCAGCACTGCGTCGTACATCTCGCGTGCGGTGCGCACGTCGATGCGGCGCACGCCGCGCGGCGTGGGCAGGTGCACGGGCCCCGCGACCAGCGTCACCTGCGCGCCGGCTTCGGCGGCCGCGCGCGCCACCGCAAAGCCCATCTTGCCGCTGGACAGGTTGGTGATGCCACGCACCGGATCGATCGGCTCGAAGGTCGGGCCGGCGGTGATCAGCACCCGCTGGCCGAGCAGCGCATTTGGCTGCAGGAACGAGATCAGCTCCTGCAGCAGTTCCTCGGCTTCGAGCATGCGGCCGTCGCCGGTTTCGCCGCAGGCCTGGTCGCCGCTGCCCACTTCCAGCACCACCGCGCCGTCGGCGCGCAGTTGCGCCACGTTGCGCTGCGTGGCCGGATGCGCCCACATCTCGCGGTTCATCGCGGGTGCGAGCAGCAGCGGGCAGCGTTCGATGGGCCGCGCCAGGCACAGCAGGCTCAGCAGGTCGTCGGCGCGCCCGTGCGCCAGGCGGGCCATGAAGTCGGCGCTGGCCGGCGCGACGATCACCGCATCCGCTTCGCGGGTGAGGTTGATGTGCGCCATGTTGTTCGGCTCGCGCGCATCCCATTGGCTGGTGTAGACGCTGCGGTTCGACAGCGCCTGCATCGTCACCGCGGTGATGAACTGCTCGGCGGCCTCGGTCATCACCACCTGCACGGTGGCGCCGGCCTTGGCGAGCGCGCGGGCGAGTTCGGCGGCCTTGTAGCAGGCGATGCCGCCCGACAGCCCGAGCACGATGTGCTTGCCGGCCAGGTCGCCGGCCGGGTCGATGGATGCTGGAGAAAGACTCAAGACAGTAGGTGGCGTTTCGGGTCGGCGACCCGCGTCGGGGGATTATGGCGGCTGGTCTTATGCTGGCCCCATGACGCTGCGCCAGCCCCATTTCGTCCAGCTGCACCCGCCCGATTCGCCCGGCGAACGCGAGGCCGCCATCGCTTCGCTCATAGCCGAGCCTGCCGGCGTGTCGCCCAAGTACTTCTACGACCGGCTGGGCTCGCATCTCTTCGACGCCATCACCGAGCTGCCGGAGTACTACCCCACGCGCGCCGAAGCCGCGCTGTTCGACGCGCACCGCGCCGAGATGGCGCATGCGATCGGTGCAGGCAGCACCTTTGTCGACCTGGGCGCCGGCAACTGCGCCAAGGCGGCCCGTCTGCTGCCGCTGCTGGAGCCTGCGCGCTATGTGGCAGTCGACATCTCGGCCGACTACCTGCACGCGGCCCTGCGGCAGTTGCAGCGCGAGCACCCGACGCTGGACATGGTGGGCGTGGGCATGGATTTCGAGCGCTCCCCCCGGCTGCCCGCCGAGTGGCTGGGCGCCGGCACGCGGCCGGTGTTCTTCTACCCGGGCTCGAGCATCGGCAACTTCCACCCGGCGCAGGCCGAGCGCTTTCTGGGCGAGCTGCATGCGCAGGCCACGGGCGGCGGATTGCTGATCGGCGTCGACCTGCTGAAGGACGCCGTCACGCTGCAGGCCGCCTACGACGACGCGCTGGGCGTGACCGCCGCCTTCAACCTCAACCTGCTGCGCCACCTGAACCGCCGCATCGGCAGCGACTTCGACCCGCGCGACTGGCGGCATGTGGCGCTGTTCAATGTGCAGGCGTCTCGCGTGGAGATGCACCTCGAGGCACGACGGGCGGTGGCGGTGCGCTGGCCGGGCGGCGGGCGGCGCTTCGACGCCGGCGCGCGCATCCACACAGAGAATTCGTACAAGTACACCGTCGCGTCGTTTCGCGCGCTGCTGGCGCGTGCCGGCTTCGGCGACAGCCGCTGCTGGACGGCGGCCGACGAAGCCTTCGCAGTGTTCTGGGCAGAGGCCGCGGGCGGCTGATCCGTCGCGCTCAGGCCCGCTCGGCCACCCAGCCCTGCACGGACGCGAGCGCGTCACCCAGCTTGCTCGCATCGGTGCCGCCCGCCATCGCCATGTCGGGCTTGCCGCCGCCCTTGCCGCCCACCTGCTGGGCGACGAAGTTGACGAGTTCGCCCGCCTTGACCTTGGCCGTGCGGTCGGCGGTCACGCCGGCGGCGAGCTGGACCTTGTTGCCGTCGACGGCGGCCAGCACGATGGCGGCCGTCTTGAGCTTGTCCTTCAGCTTGTCCATCGTCTCCCGCAGGGCCTTGGCATCGGCGCCTTCGAGGCGCGCGGCGAGCACCTTGATGCCGTTCACGTCCACCGCCTGCGCCAGCAGCTCGTCGCCTTGCGAGGACGCGAGCTTGCCCTTGAGGGCGGCCAGTTCCTTCTCGAGCGCACGCACCTGGTCGAGCACCTGCGTGAGCCGCTGCGGCACTTCGGCCGGGGCCGCCTTGAGCGTGCCGGCGATGCGCTGCACCGTGCTTTCCAGCGACTGCAGGTAGGCGAGCGCGGTCTCGCCCGTCACCGCCTCCACCCGGCGCACGCCGGCGGCCACTCCGGATTCGGCGACGATCTTGAAAATCCCGATGTCGCCGGTGCGCTGCACATGGGTGCCGCCGCAGAGTTCACGGCTGCTGCCGATGTCGAGCACGCGCACCTCGTCGCCGTATTTCTCGCCGAAGAGCATCATGGCGCCGCTCTTCTGCGCTTCCTCGATCGGCATCACTCGCGCCTGCGTCGCCACGTTCGCGAGGATCTCGGCGTTGACCATGGCCTCGACCTTGGCGATCTGCTCGGGCGTCATCGGCGCGTTGTGCGCGAAGTCGAAGCGCGTGCGCTCAGGGTTCACCTCCGAACCCTTTTGCTGCACATGCGCGCCCAGCACCTCGCGCAGCGCCTTGTGCATCAGGTGGGTCACGCTGTGGTTGCGCATGGTGCGCGCGCGCTTGTCGGCGTCGACCCGGGCATTGAGCACGTCGCCGACCCTGATCTCGCCTTCGACCACCCGCCCCTGGTGGCCGTAGACCGCGGCTTGGACCTTGATGGTGTCTTCGACCACCACGCGGGAGCTGGCGTTGCGCAGTTCGCCGGTGTCGCCCACCTGGCCGCCGGATTCGGCATAGAACGGCGTGTGGTCGA
>JBIQKU010000278.1:0-3076 GCA_044506225.1 Rubrivivax sp.
CGCTGCGCGTGCGCCGCGCCTCCACGCCCTTGCGGATCCACACCTCCTCCTGCGCGAGCAGCTTGTCCGCGCGCGCATTGGCCAGCGCCTCGGCGGCGAGCTGCTCTTCCTTGGCGCGCTCATAGGCGCTGAAGTTGCCGGGGTAGCTGCGGATCACGCCGCGGTCGAGCTCGAGGATGCGCGTGGCGACCGCGTCGAGAAAGGCGCGGTCGTGGGTGATGAGCATCAGGCTGCCGGCAAAGCCGCGCAGCAACTCCTCGAGCCAGGCGATGGCGTCGAGGTCGAGGTGGTTGGTGGGTTCGTCCAGCAGCAGCACGTCGGGCACGGCGACCAGCGCCTGCGCGAGCGCGACACGCTTCTTCATGCCGCCCGAGAGCTCGCCGACGATGCGCGTGCCGTCGAGCTGCAGGCGGTGCAGCGTGGTGTCCACCCGCTGCTCCCAGTTCCAGGCGTCCAGCGCCTCGATGCGTGTCTGCAGCGCGTCGAGGTCGGTGCCTTCGGCGTGCGCCTCGTAGGCATCGCGCAGCGCACGCGCCTCGGCCACGCCTTCGCTCACCACCTCGAACACCGTGTGCGCCGGGTCGAACACGGGCTCCTGCGGCACGTACTCGATGCGCAGGCCCTGCGTCATCTGCAAGAGCCCGTCGTCGGGCTTCTCCAGCCCCGCGATGATCTTCAGCAGCGAGGACTTGCCTGCCCCGTTGCGCCCGATCAGGCCCAGGCGTTCGCCCGGTTCGAGCGAGAAGGCCGCGCCGTCGAGCAGGGCGACATGGCCGTAGGCGAGGTGGGCATTGGACAGGGACAGGACAGCCATCGGAAGGAGGAGACAGCGCTCGGAACGTCTAGAGGTCGGGCGATTCGAGCAGCGCGTTGCGCACGATGTGCATCAGCAGGTCGTCGAAGGTGTAGAAGCCGTTGTCGCGCTTGGTGAGCTCGCGCAGCGCAAACGCCGCGCCGGTGCCGAAGGCTTCGCGGCGGATGGCGTCGTGGATGATGCGCACCGTCTGGTTGGGAAAGCCGAAGATGACCTCGTGGTGGCCGACGATGCCGCCCAGCCGCAGCGAGGTGATGCGCTCGTCCTCCACATCCAGCGCCTCGGCGATCTTGCGCGCCGTGCCCGAGACTTCGGGCTTGTCGCGGAAGTGCTGCTCGAGGATTTCCACATCGGCGAAGGGCGCGATGATGCGCAGCATGCGTGCGGCCAGCAGCACGAAGTTGATGCCCAGCGTGATGTTGGGCGAGGCGAGCACCCGGGTGTCGCGCCCGAGATCCTGCAGGTACTCGAGGTCACCGGGTTCGTAGGCCGAGATCGCGCTCAGCAGCATGAGCCGGCGCCGGCGCAGTTCCTCGCCGTAGGCATGCACGCTCTCGCGCTGCGAGAAGTCCACCAGCGCGTCGATCGGCTGGTCGTCGAGCAGGCTGGCGAGGCCGGTCTGCTCCAGCCCGATCACGGGCACGTCGATGCCCGGCTCGGGCGCGTGGCGTGTGCCCGCGGGTGAACTGCGGCGTGCGATCCAGCGAAGTTCCAGACGCGGGTCCGTGGCCAGCACATTGGCCACCGCCTGTCCCGCCTTGCCGTAACCCATCAGGCCGACTCTGATCATGCTGCCTCCTCGTCATCTGGCGCCCGCACGCGCCGCGGTCGCGGGCGAGCAGGCCGGTGGTCCGGCGGGTGCGTGTTGCCTCACCGCACCGGTTCGACGACACCATGCACATGGCATGGCACCGGGGGTCTTGCCTAGGCGATCTTCGCCAGCAGCGCGTCGACGAAGCGTTGCGCCACGTCGAAACCCGCCTGCTGCGTGATCTCCTGGAAACAGGTCGGGCTGGTGACGTTGATCTCGGTGAGACTGTCACCGATCACGTCCAGCCCGACCAGCAGCAGCCCGCGTGCGGCAAGCACCGGGCCGAGCGCCTCGGCGATCTCGCGGTCTCGCGGCGTGAGCGGTTGCGCCACGCCCTTGCCGCCTGCGGCCAGGTTGCCGCGGATCTCGCTGCCTTGCGGAATGCGGGCCAGACTGTAAGGCACGGGCTCGCCGTCGATCACCAGCACGCGCTTGTCGCCCTTCGTGATCTCGGGCAGGTAGCGCTGCACCATCACCGTCTGCGCGCCGCCGCGGTTCAGCGTCTCGGCGATGCTGCCGAGGTTCATGGCGTCCGGGCCGACGCGGAAGATGCCCGCGCCGCCCATGCCGTCCAGCGGCTTGAGGATGATGTCGCGGTGTTCGGCGTGGAAGGCGCGGATCGCCTGCTCGTCGCGTGTCACGAGCGTGGGCGCGATGAACTGCGGGAACTCGAGGATGGCGAGCTTTTCCGGGTGGTTGCGCAGCGCCGCCGGGTCGTTGAACACCCTCGCGCCTTCGCGCATCGCCTGGCTGAGCAGGTGCGTGGCATAGAAGTACTCGCTGTCGAAGGGCGGGTCCTTGCGCATGAGCACGGCCGCGGTGTCGGCGAGCGCCAGCTCCTTCTGTGCGACGACGCTGAACCAGTGCAGCGGATCGCCGGTCAGCGTGATCGCACGAGCGCGACGCGCCGTCACGCGCGAACCGCGCGCCCACACCAGGTCGGCCGGCTCGCAGGCCCACAGCGTGCAGCCGCGCGCGGCAGCCTCGCGCATCATGGCGAAGGTCGAGTCCTTGGCGGTCTTGAAACCTTCCAGCGGGTCAGCGACGAAAAGCAGGTCCATGGCGGGTGCGTGCATGAGAGGCGGGGTCGCGGCGGCCCACTGTGACACAAGCCGGTGGGGTCACCGCCCCCGGGCTGCCCCGCAGGTGGGCGGGCAGACGTGGCTGGTCAGAGCAGCACGGATGCGTGCGAGTTCCCGGGCCGCGGCACGGCTACTCGTAGACCTCGGCGTCGGGGTCGGTGGCCTCGAGCTCGTAGGCCGCCGCCACCATCGCCAGGCGGGCGATGACGCCGTACATGTAGAAGCGGTTGGGCGCGCTGGCGCCCGGCTTGACGCCGGGGCGCGGCAGCTGGTTGGTCTCGGCGAAGGCGAGCGGCACGAAGCTCGCCCCGGGAGAGTTGAGGTTCTCGTCGATGCCGCGTTCGGCGTTCACGCGGTAGAAGCCGCCCA
>JBIQKU010000043.1:0-21039 GCA_044506225.1 Rubrivivax sp.
GGTGGCCGAAGAACCAGAACAGGTGCTGGAACAGCAGCGGGCTGCCGCCGCCGTACCCCGTGGCCTGGCCCATGGACACCAGCGAGGGCATGAAGAAGCTGCTGCCCAGCACCTTGTCGAACAGCATCATCACGCCGCTCACGAACAGCGCCGGGAAGGCCAGCAGGGCGAGGATGGTGGCGATGAAGATGCCCCACACCGTGAGCGGCATGCGCATGAGCGTCATGCCGCGGCAGCGGGCCTGCAGCACGGTCGTCACGTAGTTCAGCCCGCCCATGGTGGTCGCGACGATGAAGATCAGCAGCGACACCAGCATCAGCACGATGCCCCATTCATGCCCCGGGGTGCCGGGCAGGATGGCCTGCGGCGGGTACAGCGTCCAGCCCGCGCCGGTGGGCCCGCCCGGCACGAAGAAGCTCGCGAGCAGCACCAGCACCGACAGCAGGTACACCCAGAAGCTGAGCATGTTCATGAACGGGAACACCATGTCGCGCGCGCCGACCATCAGCGGGATCAGGTAGTTGCCGAAGCCGCCGAGGAACAGCGCGGTGAGCAGGTAGATCACCATGATCATTCCGTGCATGGTGACGAACTGGTAGTAGCGCTCGGGCGAGATGAACTCGAACTGACCGGGAAAGCCCAGCTGCAGCCGCATGAGGTTGGACAGCGCCACGCCGACCAGGCCGACCACGATGGCCGTGCCGGCGTACTGCACGGCGATCACCTTGTGGTCCTGGCTCCAGACGTACTTCGTCCAGAAGCTCTGCGGGCCGTGCTCATCGTGTGCGTAGGCCATCGCCACCCTCCCATTAGGATCCGCCGCCCAGCGCCTTGATGTGCGCCACCAGCGCGTCGAGTTCGTCGTCGCTCAGCGGGATCTGCGGCATCACCGGCGGAAAGCCGGCGATGCTGCGTGCCGTCGGGTTGCGGATGAAGTCGCGCAGGAAGGCCTCGTCGACCAGGACGTTCGCGCCACCGTCGAGCCGCTCGGTCTTGCCGTACAGGCCTTTCCAGGTCGGGCCGACGCTCGTGCTGCCGTCCGACGAATGGCAGGCGACGCAGCCCTTGCTCTGCGCGAGCGCTGCGCCGCGTGCGGCCGGCGTGCCGTCGGCGGACGCGGGCCGCTGCGTCTGTGCGAAGGTGGGCTGCATCCTCGCCCAGGCGGCGAACTGGGCCTCGTCCTCCACCACCACGTAGCCGCGCATGTTGGCGTGGCCCACGCCGCACAGCTGCGCGCACATCGCCTCGAAGCGGCCGGCCTCGGTGGGCGTGAACCAGAAGCTGCTCACCTGCCCCGGCACGATGTTCATGCGCGCACGAAACGGCGGCACGTAGAAGTCGTGCAGCACATCGTGCGAACGCATGATGACCTTCACCGGCCGGTTCAGCGGCAGGTGCACCTCGTTGCCGAGCACGATGAGGTTGTCCTGTCCGTTGGCGTCGCCCGGGTCCAGGCCCAGCGGGTTGCTGCCGCTCACGAAGCGCGCATCGCTGCGCCCGAGCTTGCCGTCCTCGCCCGCGAGGCGAAAGCGCCACTGCCATTGAAGGCCCACCACCTCCAGCGTGAGCGCATCGTCGGGCGGGCGCACGTAGGCCGCGTAAACCACCAGCCCCGGCGCCAGCAAGCCGACGATGCCCAGCGTCGTCAGGCCGATCAGCCAGCGTTCGAGCCGCTTGTTCTCCGGCTGGTAGGCGGCGCGCCGGCCCGCCTCACCCGCACGATGGCGAAAGCGCCAGAGCGTGTAGACGACGAAGAGGTTGATGGCGACGAAGAACACGCCGGTGACCACCAGCGTGATCGCCAGCGTGTCGTCCATCGACTGCCAGTTCGAGGCGATCGGGGTCGTCCACCATGGCGTGACCAGGTGAAACAGCACCGAGCCGAGCGCAATCACCAGCAGCGCGATGGCGATGGCCATGAGGCACTCTGCAGGCCGTGGGCAAGCGCCGTCTCGTCATGCGCTGAGGGCCGGCTCGTCGGCCGCTCGGGCGAGCTTCCAGTACAGCAACGAGGCCGTCATGCCGAACACCAGGTGGGCGATGAAGGTGGCCCAGCCGCGCAGTTCGACGAACCACGGGAACACCTGCGACATCACGTGGAAGTTCAGGAAGTACAGCAACGCGCCGAAGGCCGCGCCCAGCACCTGCATCATTCCGGCGCTGCGCTCGTAGTGCAGCCGCGCGATGAGAAAGCCGAGCACCAGGCCGAACACCACGCCCAACACGTAATGGGTGATCAGCGCGACCGCCAGCACGCCGAAGCTCGGGCCGCTGGCCTGCAGCACGCCGGGGCCCAGCACCAGCGCGGCGACGAGCGAGGAGATGCGCCACGGCCCGGCGGTGCCGGTGGTCGTGGCCCAGACGAGCTCGAGCAGCATCAGCACCGCGCCGGCGACGAAGCCGGCCACGGCCGCAGCCGCCCAGTCGGTGCGGCGCTGCGCGGTCCATCGGGGGGCATGTGTTCGCAGTTCCATGTGCACCTCCACGTGAGCAGTGGTGAGGCGTTCGCCTCGCGGCAACGGCCTGTCGACCTAGGGAAACGCGGGGATGTTGGGTTCTTCGCCTTCGAGCCGCGCCTCGGGCAGGTGCGCCTGCATGCGCTGCTGCACCTCGGCCACGCGCGAGCGCGGGATGTCGGCCATGAGCAGGAAGCTGCCCTGGGCAATGGCTTCGCTGAAGCGGGCGAGCCGGTGGCTGGGCGTGGACACGCCGATCATGCTCGACGCCCAGGCGCCGAAGCCGCCGCCCAGCATGGCCAGCACCGCGACGATGCCCCACTGCGGCGAATCGCCGACGATGGGAAACACCACCGCCGCCACCGCGCCGACCACTGCACCGACCACGCCGCCGATCACCAGGCCTTGCTGCGCGGCGCGGATGACATCGGAGGTCTGCAGGACGTTGGCCTCGTTCAGGCCGGTCATGTCGGCGCCCTCGGGGCCGACGACGTGGATGTGCGGCTCGGCAATGCGCGCGAGCAGCAGGTCGTCCATTGCGCGCCTGGCGGTTGCCACGTCGGGAAGCAGCCAGTAGATGCGTCTGCGCATGGTGTTCCTCCTAGAACCGGAACCGCGGACCCCAGCGACGCGACATTTCTACACCCGACATGGTCCCTCGTGCGAACAGGGACATTGGCGCACGGCCGCGCGTCGGCGCTGCCGCAAGCGGTGTCGATACGATGCGCGCCATGTACCGCCGCCGTCTTGTCCTCGCGGGCGCCGCCTGCGCCGCC
Source organism: Rubrivivax sp. (assembly GCA_044506225.1). Lineage (GTDB taxonomy): Bacteria > Pseudomonadota > Gammaproteobacteria > Burkholderiales > Burkholderiaceae_C > JAKFDI01. The sequence continues at coordinate 3,233 of JBIQKU010000043.1, forward strand.
GCCCCCGCCTCGCTGCTGGCCGCCAGGGCCGAACGCGCCGCCGACCCCTTGCGCCTGGCGGTGGACGATGCGCTGATGGAGTCCGGCCTTGCACCGCGCCTGCAGCGCAGCTTCGCGCGCGACACGGGCTTGGCCGTGCAGTTGATCGCCGGCCCGGCGAGCGCGCTGCTCGCCGCACTGGAGCGCGGCGAGCACGACGCGGCGCTGTGCAACGCGCCGGGCCCCGAGGCGGCGCTCGCACAGCAAGGCCTGGTCACCGACCGGCGCGCCGTCGGCCGTGCCGAATTCATCCTGGTTGGCCCGGCCGTGCTGGCCGCACCGCTGGACGCGCGGCGCGACGCCGCGCTCGCGCTGCGACGCCTGGCCCAGGTGCAGGCGCCCTTCCTCACGCGCGGCGACGGCAGCGGCACCCACCTGGCCGAACAGGCGCTGTGGCGCACCGCGGCGGTGGCACCGGCCGAGCCCTGGTACCGGCCGGCCAGCGCGCCGGGGCGCTGGTGGGCCGAGGCACAGACGCACAACGCCTGCATGCTGGTGGACCGCGGGGCCTGGGCGGCGCACGGCATCAAGGGCTTCGCGGTGCTGAGCGAAGACACCGCGCGGCTGCTGGTCGACGTGCATGTGATGCGTTCGTTCCGCAGCCGCCATCCGAGCGCCAAGCTGTTCGCCGACTGGCTGGGCGGGCGGCTCGGCCGGCGGGTGGTGGATGGCACGCCGGGCTACCGGCTGCCGGGGCGCTGAGCGGCGCCGGGCATCATTGCCGCATGCACATCGAAAGCGTCAACGTCGCACAGCCGAGCCCGCTGCTGATCGGCGGGCGCCGCGTGCTCTCGGCCATCGGCAAGCGCCCGGTGCAAGGCCGGGTGGCGGTGCGCCCGCTCAATCTCGACGGCGACGAGCAGGCCGACCTGTCGGTGCACGGTGGCCTCACCAAGGCGGTGTACGCCTATCCCGTGGAGCACTACCCGTTCTGGCAGACGGTGCGTGCGCAGGCCAAGGTCGCCGCCTGGGACGACACGCTGCCGCCCGGCGCCATGGGCGAGAACCTGACGGTGCGCGGCCTGCTGGAATCGCAGGTCTGGGTGGGCGACCTGCTGCGCTTTCCCGACTGCGAGCTGCTGGTGACCGAGCCGCGCTACCCCTGCTTCAAGTTCAACCACGCCATGGGGTTTCCGCAGGCGCTCTCTCTGATGGCCGCCAACGCCTGGTGTGGTTACTACCTGGCGGTGCATCGCACGGGTACCCTCGCGGCAGGCGACAGCTTCGAGCTGGTTCCCGGGCCGCGCGAGGTCGGGATCCAGGAACTGTTCCGCTCCCGCATGGCACGCGCCAAGTCCACCTGAAAGCCGCGGCCAGGCATTCACGTTTGCATTTGTCAAAGGAGTCACCATGAGTCTTGTCAGCTTTCTGAAAGACGCCGGCGAAAAGCTGTTCGGCGGCAAGTCGGCCCAGGCCGCACCCGCGCCCGCTCCGGCGGCGGCCGACGCCGCGCCGGCCCAGCCCGACGTCGCGCAGCTCAACGACACCGCCGGCCAGGCGATCGAAAAGTACATCGCCGCGCAGAACCTGCGCGCCGAGAACCTCGACGTGAAGTTCGACGGCGCGAGCAGCACCGTCACGGTCTCGGGCGTCGCGCCCGACCAGGCGACGAAGGAGAAGATCCTGCTGTGCTGCGGCAACGTGGCCGGCGTGGCGAAGGTGGACGACCGCATGACGGTCGCCCAGGCGGCCGAGCCGGCCTCGCGCTTCCACACCGTGGTGCGCGGCGACACGCTGTCGGCCATCGCCAAGACCTACTACGGCAACGCCAACCAGTACCCGAAGATCTTCGAGGCCAACAGACCCATGCTCACGCACCCGGACAAGATCTACCCGGGGCAGGTGCTGCGCATCCCGAACTGAGTCTTCGGCCTCGCCGCACGCGCCGCAGCCGCCGCAGCCGGCGCTGCGGCGCGTTCTCTTTCCATCCCACCCGATTCGCTCGCCATGCTCGCCTACCGACACGCCTTCCATGCGGGCAACCACGCCGACGTGCTCAAGCACCTGGTGCTGATGCACGTGCTGCGCTACATGAACCAGAAGGACAAGCCCTATCGCTTCGTCGACACCCACGCCGGTGCCGGCGGCTATTCCCTGCAGGGCCGCTATGCGCAGAAGAAGGGCGAGTTCGAGCAGGGCATCGGCCGGCTGTGGGGCCGCGACGACCTGCCCGAACTGCTGACCGAGTACGTGGCGCTGGTGCGCCGCTTCAACCCCGACGGTACGCTGGCGCAATACCCCGGATCGCCCGCCGTCGCCCACATGACGCTGCGCCCGCAGGACCAGATGCGCCTGTTCGAGCTGCATCCGACCGATCACCGCATCCTCGCCGCCTACCTCGGTGAGCAGCGCGGCGTGGAGGTGCGCATGGCCGACGGCTTCGATGGCCTGAAGGGGACGCTTCCGCCCTCGAGTCGCCGCGGCGTGGTGCTGATGGACCCGAGCTACGAAGGGCATCGCGACTACGGCCGCGTCATCGCAAGCTTGCGCGACGGGCTCGCGCGCTTCGCCGAGGGTGTGTATCTGGTGTGGTACCCGCAGGTGAGCAAGCTCGAGGCGGCGCAGCTGCCCAAGCGGCTGGAAGCGGTGGCCCCCAAGAGCTGGCTGCATGTGCGCCTCACGGTGCAGGAGCCCGACGCCGAGGGGTTCGGCCTCGCCGGCAGCGGCATGTTCGTGCTGAACCCGCCGTACACGCTGCATGACGAGCTCGCCGCGGTGCTGCCGACGCTGGTGGACGTGCTCGGGCAGTACGACGGCGCGAACTACCTGCTGGAGCAGAAGGCGGTCTGAACACCTTCTTGCCGTTCGTCCGGCGTCGCTACGATTCGCCGATGACTGCTCCCGCTCCCGCCGGCCCGCTCGCCGGCCTGAAAGTCCTGGAACTCGGCCAGCTCATCGCCGGCCCCTTCGCCGCCAAGACGCTCGCGGACTTCGGCGCCGACGTCATCAAGATCGAGCCGCCCGCCGGCGGCGATCCGCTGCGCCAATGGCGGCTGCTGCACGAAGGCACGAGCGTGTGGTGGCAGGTGCAGTCGCGCAACAAGCGCAGCGTGGCGCTGGACCTGAAGGATCCCGAGGCACGGCAGATCGCGCGCCGCCTCATCGACGAGGCCGACGTGCTGGTCGAGAACTTCAAGCCCGGCGTGATGGAAGCCTGGGGCCTGGGTTACGAGGAACTCAGCCGCAGCAACCCCCGCCTGGTGATGCTGCGCATCAGCGGCTACGGCCAGAGCGGCCCCTACAAGGACCGCCCCGGCTTCGGCGTGGTGGCCGAGGCGATGGGCGGGCTGCGCTATCTCAGCGCCGAGCCGGGGCGCGTGCCGGTGCGTGTGGGGGTGAGCATCGGCGACACGCTGGCCTCGCTGCATGGCGTGATCGGCGTGCTGATGGCGCTGCAGCATCGCCACACCAGTGGGCGCGGCCAGGTGGTGGACGTGGCGCTGTACGAGGCCGTCTTCAACTGCATGGAAAGCCTGCTGCCCGAGTACAGCGCCTTCGGCGTGGTGCGCGAGCCGGCCGGCTCCGCGCTGCCGGGCATCGCGCCGAGCAACGCCTACGCCTGTCGCGACGGCTGGGTGCTGGTGGCCGGCAACGGCGACTCGATCTTCAAGCGCCTGATGACCGCCATCGGCCGGGACGACCTGGCCCGCGACCCGGCGCTCGCCGGCAACGCCGGTCGCGTGGCGCAGGTCGAGCGCATCGATGCCGCCATCGGCGACTGGACCGCTCGCCACGATGTGGCGCAGGTGCTGGACGCGCTCACGGCCGCGCAGGTCCCGGCCGGTCGCATCTACAACGCCCGCGACATCGCCGAAGACCCGCACTACCGCGCCCGCGGCATGCTGCAGACGGTGCAGAGCGCTGACGGGCTGACGCTCGAGGTCCCGGGCATCGTGCCCACGCTGAGCGAGACGCCGGGCGGCATCACCCGGCGCGCACCGAAACTCGGCGAGCACACCGAGGCGGTGCTGCGCGAGGTGGGGGTGACGGCGGAGCAGCTGGCGGCGCTGCGCGCGCGTGGGGTGGTCTGAGGGGCTCGCGCAGAGCCTGCGCGGGGCGCCCCGCCCGTTCCCTACACGGCGCCGTCCCGCTTCAAGTCCCGAAAGGCCGCAAACAACCACGAGCGCATGCCCACCACCAGCGTGTAGGGCCGCCGCTGCGTCGGCGCAAGCCGCTGGTCGGCCAGGTGTTGCTGCGCGAAGTCCTGCCCCACCCGCTGCAGCCGTTCGACGAAGGCCGTGGCCTGCCCCGGGCTCACCTGTCCGTGCACCAGCATCAACATCTCGCCGTCGCCGTCGAAGCCGCCGCTGTAGTAGTCCTGGACCACGTGCTCGCGGAAGAAGCGCATCACCGGCCCGTCGGCGCGCCAGCGAAAGCCCTTGGCCACCTTCAGCCGGTAGCGGTTGAGCGGGCGCAGTTCGATGACGCCCAGCCGGTCCAGCGTCACCAGCCGCGCCACGCATTCGGCTTCGGTGAAGGTGTAGGTCGCCACCATCTGCTCGAAGGTCCACTGGCTCAGGCAGCAGATCGCCAGCAGCAGCAGCTTGCGGTCGGCCACCACCGCCTTTTCCTGCTCGAGCGTGAGCTCGCGCGCGAGCGGTTGCGCATCGGCCACCTTGCGCGCCAGTTCGGCGAAATCCATGCGCAGCACGCGCAGCACATCGTCGATGCGCGACAGCGGCATGTCGGCCTTGGCGAAGACGCGCTTGATGGTCGACTCGGACATGCCCAGCTCGGCCGCGAGCATCGCGTAGGTGATGCCGGCGGTCTTGAGTTCGGCCTTCAGGGCCGAAACAAGGTCTTGGGTGGTGCTCATGGGTGGCTGCGAGAAGTATCGACAGACGATACCAGCGGCGTGTGCTTTCGAGACCTCCCCAGGAGCGATTGAACCGGCCCAGCCGAACCGGGAGGATGCGCGCCGTGTTCAACAAACGGTCTGTGCCATGTCCTACGACACCTCCCGCCACGACTTCCCCCGCCACGACACCCGTGCCTGGAAGCTGCAGGTCTGGATCTCCTTCGCCGTCGCCGTGACGCTGTGCGTGAGCGGCCTCGCCTGGCTGCCCGGCCAGGACCTGGACCGCGCATTCATGTTCATGGGCTATGTGTTCAGCCTCTCGGCGGTGTTTGCCGTGTCCAAACATGTACGGGACCAGGCGCAGGCGGGCAGCGAGACGCCGCTGTGGGGGCTGGTGGTGTGGGGCGGCTTCGGCCTGGCGGTGGCGCTCACCGCCTGGGGTCTGTGGCGCATGGCGATCAACCCGACCTACAAGGCCTACCTCGGCGTGAGCTGGCTGTTCCTCGTCTCCAGCGTGTTCACGCTGGCCAAGACGCTGCGCGACGCGCACGAGGCGACGCTGGCCGAACGCCGCCGCGCCCGCGTGCATGACGACGCCTGAGCAGGAGGCCGGCCATGAAAAAAGCTCTGATCCATGCGCTTGCCGCGCTGACCCTGTGTTCGGCCGACGTGCGCCCGGCGCTGGCCCACGGTGCCTCGGAAGCCAGCGCGCTCTCCGCCCTGCCGTTGGCCGTCTCGGTGGCGGCACCGGCGATGCTGCTGTCGGCGGGTGCCATGTTCACCGTCGTCGCGGTCGAGGCATCGGCCGACGGCGCGGTGTGGGTGCTGGAGCGTGCGTCCGACGGCGCGCAAGCCAGCGTCACGCTGAGTGCGGCGGCCGCGGGCGGCCTGTCGGTCGCGGTCGGCACGGTGGTGGTGGTGACGGCCTTCAGCGCCGGCTGGGTGCTCAGCGCCGCGGGGCAGGCCATCGCCTACATCCCCAACGAGATCGGCCGCGCGCTGCTCTACAACGAGCGGGTGACACGATGAGCCGGCGCCTCCTGCGGCACGCCGCCTTCGCCGCCGTGCTGGTCGCCGCCGCCGGCGCGGCGCAGGCGGGCCGCTCCTGCGAACGGCAGGCGCCGACTGCGGCCAACGTGCAGCGCGCGATGACGCTGGCCCAGGCCACCGCCCGGCGGCTGGACCCGAGCGGCGCGCAGGTGGTCGCGATCGCCCGCATCGGCCAGGACCTCGGCAAGTACGGCCAGCGCTATTCGCACATGGGCCTGGCCTACCGCGAGGGTGCCCACTGGCGCGTGGTGCACAAGCTGAACCAGTGCGGCAGCGCCGAGGCGGCGGTGTACCGCCAGGGCCTGGGCGAGTTCTTTCTCGACGACCTGCACGAGTACGAAGCCGGCTTCGTCGTACCCACGCCGGCGGTACAGGAAGCGTTGCGACCGCTGCTGGCGGACAACCACCGCATCGGCCAACTGCACACGCCGGCCTACAGCATGGTGGCCTATCCCTGGGCGCAGCGCTACCAGCAGTCCAACCAGTGGGCGCTGGAGACCTTTGCGCTGTCGCAATCGCCGAACGCCACCACACGCCGGCGCGCCCAGGCGTGGTTGGAACTGCAGGGCTACGAGCCGGATGTGCTGCGACTCGGGCCGCTGACGCGCCTGGGTGCACGGGCGACGCGTGCCAACGTCGCCTTCGACGACCACCCCAACAGCAAACGCTTCGCCGACCGCATCGAGACGGTGACCGTCGATTCGGTGTTCCGCTGGCTCGCACGCAGCGGCCATGGCGGCCCGGTGCAGGTGGTGCGCGAGCAATGAGTCACGCAGGCCGCGAGGCGACCTGCCAGGGGTGCCTCTTCCGTTTCCCGCTGCTGGGCTGGCTGTCCCGACTGGCGGGCGCCATTCCCATCGCACCGCAGCTCCTGCGCGAGCAGGTCGGCCGGCTGCTGGCCGGTGCCGCCACTGCCGCCACAATGCGCGCCCAGAACTGACCCGAACTCCGATGACCCTCAACCGCGCCGCCATCGTCCGCATCCTTCCCTTCGGCCTGTTCATGCTGCTGCTGGCACTGCGCGGCATGCTGGGCGACACCGCCGACAGCGGCATCGACGCCCGCTGGGTCTACGGCTTGAACGTGGTGCTGGTGGGCGGCCTGCTGTTGTGGTTGTGGCGCGAGTACGGCGAACTCGTGCGCCAGCTCGCGCCGGATGTGCGGGAAGCGCTGCTGGCCGTGACCGTGGGGCTGGCGGTGTTCGGCCTGTGGATCTCGCTGGACGCGCCATGGATGACGCTCGGCGAGCCCACCGCGAGCTTCGTGCCGCTGGACGACGCGGGACAGCTCATCTGGCCGCTGATCGCCGTGCGCTGGATCGGCGCCACGCTGGTCGTCCCGGTGATGGAGGAGCTGTTCTGGCGCTCCTTCCTCATGCGCTGGATCGACAACGTGCGCTTCGAGGCGGTGATGCCGCAACGCGCCACGCTCAAGGCCATCGTGCTCTCGACCTTCGTCTTCACCCTGGCCCACACCTTGTGGCTGGCCGCCGCGATCGCCGGGCTGGCCTACGCCTGGCTGTATGTGCGCACGGGCAAGCTGTGGGTCGCGATCCTGGCGCACGCGGTCACCAACGGCGTGCTGGGGGTGTGGGTGGTGATGACGGGGAACTGGGTGTTCTGGTGAGCCCTTGCCGCACGGAGCGGCGATCGGTAATATAACGGCCGTTATAACTTCGCCAGGCCGTCATGCAGACCCTCAAGCTCACCCAGATCGGCAACTCCGTCGGCGTGATCCTGCCCAAGGAAGTGCTGGCGCGTCTCAAGCTGGAAAAGGGCGATTCGCTGTATCTCACGGACACGCCGGATGGTGTGCGCCTCACGTCTCAGGACCCCGTTTTCGAGGCGCAGATGAAGGCGGCCCGGCAGATCATGCGCAAGCGCCGCAACGTACTGCGCGAACTGGCGAAATAGCATGACGGCACCCGGCAACGACGCCTGGGTCTGGGTCGATCCCGGCGTGCTGCATGCGGTGCACGAGGAGCAGCTCGCCGAACATGGCGGAGCTGCGGGGCTGCGCGATCCGGCGCTGTTCGAGTCTGCACTGGCGCGCCCGATGCAACTCGCCGCCTATGGGGACCCTGACATCGCCGCGCTCGCGGCGGCGTACGGTTTCGGCCTTGCCCGCAATCACCCGTTCGTCGACGGCAACAAGCGCACCGCCTTCGTTGCCGTCGAGTTGTTCCTCGATCTCAACGGGTGGTCTCTCGACGCAGACGATGTCGACTGCGTCCTGACCGTGCTCCGACTTGCTGCCGGCGACATCGACGAACCGCAGTTCGCACAGTGGATCCGGGAGAAGAGCCGCCCCGCCTGACGCGGCCGCTACACCCCCCGCGCCCGATCCCGGGCAAACCGCGTTGCGAATTCGGCGAACGCACCTGCGTCCAGCGCCTCGCGCACATCGCGCATCAGGTTCACGTAGTAGTGCAGGTTGTGGATGCTTGCGAGCATGGGCCCGAGCATCTCGCCGCAGCGGTCCAGGTGGTGCAGGTAGGCGCGTGAGAAGCGCGCGCAGCAATCGCAGCTGCAGCTCTCGTCCACCGGCCGGTCGTCGGTCTTGTAGCGGGCGTTGCGCAGCCGCAGGTCGCCGAAGCGCGTGAAGAGATGGCCGTTGCGCGCGTTGCGCGTGGGCATGACGCAATCGAACATGTCGACGCCCGCGGCCACGCCTTCGACCAAGTCCTCTGGGGTACCCACGCCCATCAAATACCGCGGCTTGTGCGCCGGCAGGCGGTGCGGCGTATGGGCGACGATGCGGCGCATCTCCTCCTTGGGCTCGCCCACGCTCACGCCGCCCACGGCATAGCCCGGCAGGTCGAGCTCGACCAGTGCCGCGAGCGATTCCTCGCGCAGGTGCTCGAACATGCCGCCCTGCACGATGCCGAAGAGCGCGTTGCGGTTCTCGAGCCGCGCGAACTCGTCCTTGCAGCGGCGGGCCCAGCGCAGGCTCAGCTCCATCGAGCTGCGCGCCTCGCGTTCGGTCGTCACATGGCCCTTGGTCTCGTACGGCGTGCATTCGTCGAACTGCATGACGATGTCGCTGTCGAGCACATGCTGGATCTGCATGCTGGTCTCGGGCGTGAGAAAGAGCTTGTCGCCGTTGACCGGCGAGGCGAACTTCACGCCCTCCTCGCTGATCTTGCGCATCTCGCCCAGGCTCCACACCTGGAAGCCGCCGCTGTCGGTGAGGATGGGCCGGGTCCAGCCCTCGAAGCGGTGCAGGCCGCCGAACTGCGTCAGCACGTCCAGCCCCGGGCGCAGCCACAGGTGGAAGGTGTTGCCGAGGATGATCTGCGCGCCCATCGCCTCCAGCGACTGCGGCATCACGCCCTTGACCGTGCCGTAGGTGCCCACCGGCATGAACACCGGCGTCTCGACGACGCCGTGGTTGAGGGTGAGGCGAGCGCGTCGCGCATGGCCTTCGGTCCTGAGGATGTCGAACTGCAGCATAGGGAGCGATTCTCGCCCGGTGCGCCGGGCGGCCCGCAGCCGGAGGCACAACGAAAAAGGCCCGCCGGTCGGGCGGGCCTCGAAAGCAGCGGTCGCTCTTACTGGCGCACCGCCACACCGAACTGCGCGTTGTTGGGCATGACGAACGCCGTCAGCCCGAAGCCAGGCATCGCGATCCCTTCGAACGGATTCATGCCTCCCGCGGAAGTGCGAATCAGGTAACCCTCCCGACCGGAGTTGTAGACCAAGGTCTGCTGGTGCGCCGGCGCGCCGTTCTGAACGGTCTCGCGAACCACCGTGCCGGTCGTCGCGTCCACGCTCAGCACCTTGTGGCTGCCGTCGAAGTGGCCAGACAGTGCGACAAGATTCCCGTTGGTCATCAGCGTCAGGTTGCTGAACTCATCGCCGGCCTTGGGCAGACCGAGGGCGCGACGCTTGATGCCGAAGGTGGGCTCGCCCTCATGCGTCATCGCCAGGATCAGCACGTCACCGTTGCCAGCGCGGTAGGCGAACACCGTGTCGGTCCACGGGTCGGGTTCGCTCGCACCGGGCACCCAATTGAAGCTGCCGTTGCTGTTCTTGCTGATCTGCTCGGTGTAGCCGGCAGGCAGCGGCGAGCAGTCGGCCTCGGCCACGTTCAGCGCATCTTCCCAGCAGCGCGGATTGCTCAGCACGCCCGTGGCGTTGATGCTCGCGTAGCCGGCATACGCCTCGAGCGGGTTGCGATCCACGCCGAGGAAGGCCCACTCGCCGGCCAGGTCGGCCAGGGCGAGGTCCTGCTTGGGCAGGGCAATCATCAGGCGCTGAGCGCCGCGGTCGCCGACGGCCACCGAGTCGTCATCCGCGCCGACGAAGTGACGCATCACGATCACGCCGGCCGGCGACACCACGGCCTCGCCTTGCGGCAAGGTGTAGCGGCAGTCGCCATCGGGCGTGAACGCCATCGTGTCCTCGGGGCCGAACTGGGCAGTCAACGCCGCGGCGTCGAAGCTCATGTCCTCGAAGGCGGTGCTGGGCGCGTTCTCGGCGCCGTTGCTGCCGGCGAACTTGATGACGCGATAGTCGGTGCTGCGCAGGGCGTCGCAGTTCTGCGCCTTCGCACGCAGCAGCAGACCGGCCGGCAGCGCCGAAGCGGGAGTGCTGGCCTCGCCGCCCGGAGCCTGGCCGGAGGCCGTGGCCACGACGGTCTGGGTCATCTGCGCCAGCGTGGTGCCGCTCGTTTGCAGCGCGGCGCCCAGCGCGTCGAGCACGCCGTCGTAGCCGGCGCCGGTGCCGGCCTGCAGCGTGCCACTCACCATGTCGGCGTCAGTCAGCGCGGTGGTGTCCAGGCCGGCGGCGGCAAGCGTGGCGATGACTTCGGTCTTCGCCGCGCCGATGTTGTCGGCGGTCACGGTGCTGTTGAGCGTGCCGGTGTTGGCGGCGGCCATGAAGGCGGCCGGATCCTGACCGGTGAGCTGGGCGACCAGCAGCTCGGTCACCGGGGTGATGTTCGAGGTGGCCACGGCGCCGGTGCCGGTGGCCACCGAGTGCAGCACGAGGCCGGCGTCTTCGCCCACGCCAGTGGCGGCGAGCACGCAGGGCAGTTCGCCGCCAGTCACCGTCAGGGTGTAGCTGCCGTTGGCGTCGGCCGTGGCCTGGCCCTCGCCGCTGGCGCACACCGCCTGCACCTCGGCGTTGGCAAGTGCGGCGCCCTTGGCGACCACACCCGACAGCGCGAGGTCGCCGCCGCCACCGCTGTCATCGCCACTGCCACCACCACCACCACCGCACGCGGCCAGCAGACCGGCGGCCAGCATGGCGCTCCACAAGACATGACGTCGCATCGGGAACCTCTCCAACTTGTTTGTTGAAACACACGCCCCGGCCACCCGGCCAGAACCTGCGACGAATTGTTCGAAGACGGCCTCGGGCATGGATCGGCCAAATGGCCGAACCGGCGACAATCCCGCGTGCCGTAGATCACGGCAGGCCGCGGCGCCACACGCCTGGCTGCGCCTTCCGCCCCGTCGACGAAGTACCGAATGCAGATCCTGCTGATCGATGACCACTCCCTGTTTCGTGACGCCCTCGCCTTCCTGATCTCGCATCGGTTTCCCGACATCCAGGTCCTTCATGCCGGCAGCCTCGCCGAGGCCTGCCGGCTCATCGACGCCCAGCCGGCCCTGCGCCTGGCGCTCGTCGACCTCAGCCTGCCCGACAGCCGCGGCGTGGAGGTGGTGCGGGCGCTCAAGGCCGCGGCCGAGCAGGTGACGCTGGTGGTGATCTCCGCGGACGAACGCCCGGAGACGGTGCTGGAGGCCATCGATGCCGGCGCCGCCGGCTTCATTCCCAAGACCGCACGCAAGGCGATGCTCGAAGACGCGCTAGAAACGGTGCTGGACGGGCGCGTGTTCGTGCCGCAGCAAGCGATCACTGACTTGTCGCCGCTGCATACCGAGGACGGCCCCGTCGACCTCTCGCCGCGCCAGCGCGACGTGCTGCGCCTGCTCATCGAGGGCAAGCCCAACAAGACGATCTGCCGCGAGCTGGCGCTGTCGGAATCGACGGTGAAGACGCATCTGGCGGCGATCTTCCGCAAGCTGGAGGTCGAGTCGCGCACGCAGGCGGTGCTGGCCGCCGCCCGGCTGGGCCTGCGCCTGACGGCCTGAGACGCCGCGCCTCAGCGCCGCCGCACCGCGGCGCTCACCGCCTCGAGCAAGGCCTCCGGTCGGAAAGGCTTGTGCAGCACCGGCAGGCCGCAGCCCTGGAGCGCATCGCGGGTGGCGCTCGAGGTGTCGGCCGTGACCAGCACCCCCGGCACCTGGCCGAAATGCGACCGGGCGGCGGCGATGGCGTCGAAGCCGTCGCCATCGGGCATCTGGAAGTCGGACACCAGCACATCGGGCCGCGAGGTGCCGGACGCCGCCAGCAGTCGCTCCAGCGCCCACAGACTGTCGCAGGCGCTCACCTGCGCGCCCCAGCTGCGCAGCCGCTCGGCCATGGCCTGGCGCACGCCGGCATCGTCGTCGGCGACGACCACATGCATGCCGGCCAGCGGCCGCGGGTCGGCGGCAGGCGGTGCGGGCGCGGCAGGGGGTTCGGCGGCCGGGCTGGCCGGGGCGGCCTGGCCATCGAGCGCCACCTCCACCCAGAAGCAGCTGCCGCGGCCCGGCGCCGAGCGCAGTCCGACACGGTGGCCCAGCACCTCGGCCGAGCGCTGAACGATGGACAGGCCCAGCCCCATGCCGCTGCTGTGGCCGCGCATCGGGTTGTCCAGGCGCAGGAATTCGCGGTAGATGCCGGGCTGGTCTTCCGGGGCGATGCCCACGCCGCTGTCGCGCACTTCGATGCGCAGGGCGTCGCCGCGGCGGCGCGCTGCCACCAGCACGGACCCGCGCGGCGTGTAGCGCAAGGCGTTTGACACCAGGTTGCGCAGGATGCGCTCGAGCATCACCGCGTCGGAGCGCACCACCGCGGTGGTCGGACGCAAGCGCAGGCGCAGGCCTTTCTGCGCGGCGGTCTCCTGCTCGTGCGCGGCGATGGAGGCGAAGATGCCGGCCAGCGGCACGGCCGCCAGGCGCGGGCGCACCACGCCGGATTCGAGGCGCGACAGGTCCAGCAGCCCCGTCAGCAGGTTTTCCAGCGCACCCACCGCCTGGTCGGCGCGGTCCAGCAGCTGGCGGGTGGTGGCCGAGCCGCTTTCGTCGCGCGCCATGCCCACCAGCAGGCCGATGGTGACCAGCGGCTGGCGCAGGTCGTGGCTGGCGGCGGCGAGAAAACGTGTCTTGCTTTCGTTGGCCCGGGCCAGCTCGCGGGTGCGGGCGGCCACGCGCGCTTCCAGCTCGGCGTTGAGCGCCTCCACCTCGCCCATGGCCGCGGTCATGCGCCGCATCAGCACCAGCGTGACCGCGGCGAGCGCCAGCGGCATCACATAGGGCAGCCAGAAGGTCTCGGTCATGGGCAGCAGGCCGACCGTCTGGAAGGCGTAGTCATGCGCCACTGCGACCAGCATCGCCACCACGCCCACCGCTTGGGCGACCACCGAGGCCACCGGCATGCGCTGCGCATGCCGCAGGCACAGCCACAGCGCCGGCAGCACCAGCACCAGCAGCAGCGGATAGGTCACGCGGCGCAGCTCCGGCATGCGCTCGTAGTGCATCGCCACCACGCCCGCCAGCGACAGCATCACCGCCGTGGCCACAACCAGCCGCGAATAGCGCCGCCAGCGCACGCCGGCGAACGCCTGGGCAAAGGTGGCGAGCAGCACCAGGGTCCAGGACTGGACGGCATAGAACAGCCAGTCCGCGTGCACGGCCGAGCCGAACACGGCGGAAGAGGAGAAGTAGCTGTAGTTGCGCACCGAGCCGATCAGCGACAGCGCGCCGAAGCTGCCGAGCGCGACCTCGCTGCGGCGGCGCCACCAGATGGCGATGAGCATCAGCGCCAGGCCCGCCGTGCCCAGGTTCAGCGCCTGCGGCAGCGTCATGTGCAGCAGCTCGTACCGCTGGTACTGCGTACGCAGCGCGCCCATGGGGCCCACCCACATGTCCGACAGCCCGGCGCGCGAGCCCGAGTGCAGCACCTCGATGTCCACCACGTTGTCGCCCACGCGCAGCAGCGCCTGCGGCACGCTCAGCAGCGCCGGGTTGGGCAGGCCGGGGTTGGCGCCGCCGGGCGTCTGCCCGAGGTCCGAGACCAGCTCGCCGTTGACACGCACCGTGTGCTGCGTGGACAGCCGGGTGAACATCAGCGCCATCGATTCCTCGGGCAGTGCCGCCAGGCGGAAGCCGAGCCGGTAGTGGCCGAGCCTGCGCAGGTCGCCCACATCGCGCTGTGCCCAGGTGTCGGGCAACGTCACCTCGCGCGCCACGGCATCGCCGATGCGCACCGTCGCCTGCGCGATGTGCTGCACCTCGGTGGGCGGCAGCGCCCAGGCGCCCAGCGTGCAGGCGGCCAGCCACAGGCCGGCGAGCCAGCGCCACGCCGCCATGCCGGCGCCGCCGGCTCGTCCCGCCCTCACCACTGAACGCATGGCGCGCAGCCTAGCGGTTCGTCGACCGGCGCGGCCAGAAAACGCCTTGCCACGCCAACTCCGTCACTGCACCTCATCCATTTGGCCGATGCCGGCGCGCCGCGCCGCTGGCGAGACTGGACCGCTCTGCTCCCACACCAGGAACGCCCGTGACCCGCATGACCCGACGCCCCGCCCTCTCCCCCCTGCTGTGCGCCCTCGTGGCCGCCTTCGCCCTCACCGCCTGCGGCGGCGGCGGTGGTGGCGACGGCAGCACATCGCCCGACCCGGCCTTCAACATCACCGGCACCGCAGCCGCCGGCGCGCCCATCATCGGCAACGTCACCGTGCGCGACAGCCTGGGCGCACAGAAGACCGTGCTCATCGAAGCCGACGGCAGCTACACGGTGGACGTGAGCGACATGACCGGCCCGTTCCAGTTCCGCGCCGTCGGCAAGGTGGGCGGGCGCGACGTGGCGCTGTCCTCGGTGGCCACCGCCGACGACGTGGGCAAGACGATCAACATCACGCCGTTCACCGACCTCATCGTCGCCAACGTGGTGGGCAAGGCGGTCGACGGCTTTCTGTCGAACGCGGAGTTCGCAAGCCTGACCACCGCCGAGCTGAATGCGGCGCGCGACACACTCACCCAGCGCCTGCTGCCCATCCTGCAGGAGTTCGGCGTGGCCGACAGCTTCGACCTGCTGCGCAGCGCCTTCACTGCCAACCGCACGAACTTCGACGCGGTGATGGACGTGGTGCAGGTGTCGGTGGACCCCGTCACGAACAAGGCGGTGATCCGCGATCTGATCAACCAGCAGCAGATCGAGGACGACCTGGCCAGCAAGGCGGACGTCAGCGTCATCCCCGCGCCGGCCGAAGGCTCGCTCAGCGGCGCCGTCACCGACCTGCAGCAGGTCGATGCGCTGCTCAATGCCATGACCGCGCTGTTCGCCACCCAGCTGCCGGCCGAGGACAACGCGCAGCTTCTGTCGCTGCTTCACGAGGATTTCCTCGACAACGGCCTGTCGCTGGCCGAGTTCCTCACGCCCGACAACATGCCCGAAGTCGGCAGCAAGCTGCACAGCCCGAAGATCGTGCAGCGCACGGCCGAAGGCGACCTGCTGGTCGCGTGGGAATACGTCGGCCCCGAGGAGACCGAGGCGGTGGAGTGGTTCTTCCGCAAGGACAGCGCCGGCAAGTGGCGCATCCTCGGCAACCAGCGCCTGGCCGACATGAGCCTGGACCCGGTCAACCACCGCTTCGTGCACAGCGGCGGCGAGAACTTCCGCCGCTACCTGGAGCTGTGGATCGAGTCCGCGCGGCTGGACATCCAGGGCGCCAAGCTGACCGGCCCCGGCGTCGACGGCCCGGGCTCCACGGTCAACGAGGCGATCTTCCTCAAGCGCAGCGCGGCCACGGCCGATGCGAACTTCTCGGTGGTGGGCCTGACCAACGGCGGCTCGTGGATTCCGGCATGTGACGAAGAGGCGCCGCCTTGCGTCGACTTCTCGCAGGTCTCGAGCGACGCCGTCTACAGCGTGCAACTGCTCGACGCCGACAACAAGGCGGTGGGCGCGCCGATCCCGATGACGCTGCAGCGCACCCCCGTGTCCAACGCCGACGCGCAGGCCAACGCGGCCAAGTGGTTCGCGAGCTACAGCGTCACGCCCAAGAGCTACACCCAGCTGGCCAAGGGCGTGAACATCGTCTACCAGTGGACCGCACCCACCGACAGCGCCTACAAGGTCATCGACCTGGGCTTCGATGACGGCACCCACTGGTTCGGCGAGGACGTGCCGGCCGGTGTCACCAGCGCCAGCGTGGGCACCTGGTCGGGCCCGGCGCCGGGCGTCGTGCCCAACACCTGGATCCATGTGAAGGGCCCGTACAACCGGCGCTTCGTGACCGGCCAGTGGATGCAGTAAGCGCGACACGCACCGATCGAGGGCCGGCACTGCCGGCCCTTTTTCATGCGCAGGCGGCTGCGGCCCGGGTGAGCAGCATCGCGTCCCCGTAGCTGAAGAACCGATAGCGCCCGCGCACGGCATGCGCATACAGCGCGTGCATGTGCGCATGGCCGGCAAAGGCGCTGACCAGCATCAGCAAGGTGCTTTTCGGCAGGTGGAAGTTGGTCACCAGCCGGTCGACCACGCGGAACTCGAAACCCGGCGTGATGAAGATGTCGGTCTCGCGCGCGCCCGCTTGCAGCGTGCCACCTTGCGCCGCGGATTCGAGCGCGCGAAGGGTGGTCGTGCCCACGGCCACCACGTTCGCGCCGCGTGTTTGCGTGGCGGCGATCGCATCCACGGTGGCCTGCGGCACCTCGAACCATTCGCTGTGCATGCGGTGTTCGGCGAGGTTGGTGGCGCGCACCGGCTGGAAGGTGCCCGCGCCGACGTGCAGGGTGACATGCGCCGTCTGCACGCCGCGCCCGGCCAGCGCCGCGAGCAGCGGCTCGTCGAAATGCAGCGCCGCGGTCGGTGCGGCCACCGCGCCGGGGCGGCGGGCGAACACGGTCTGGTAGCGACGTTCGTCCTCGGCGTCGTCCGCGTGGGTGATGTAGGGCGGCAGCGGCACATGGCCGATGCGCTCCAGCAGCACGAAGGGGTCGTCGGCGAAGCGCAGGCGGAAGAGCGCGTCGTCCGGGCCGCTGCGGCCCAGCACCTCGGCCTCGGCACGCTCGCCCGAGGGCGCCTCGAACATCAGCACGCTGCCCGCGCGCGGTGACTTGCTGGCGCGCACATGGGCGAGCACCTCGTGGCCGGGCAGCACCCGCTCGACCAGCACCTCCACCGCGCCGCCGCTGGCCTTGCGCCCGAGCAGCCGCGCCTTGATGACCCGCGTGTCGTTGAACACCAGCAGGTCGCCGCTCGCCAGGCACTCGGGCAGCTCGCGGAACACCCGGTCCACCGGCGGCAACCCGGTGCCGTCCAGCAGCCGCGAGCCGCTGCGCTCGGGCGCCGGATGCTGGGCGATCAGCTCGGGGGGCAGGGGGAAGTCGAAATCGTCGAGGGTGTAGGAGCGGGTCATCGAAGCACGGGCAGCAGCAGCCGGCATTGTCCTGCGGCGGCCTCGGGTCAGAATCGGCCATGCCCGCGGCCACCTCCTCCGCCGACGCCCCGACGACGCCGCGCGAGAAGTCGGCGCCGCAGCGTGCGCTCGAGAAGCTGGGCCTCGCGCGCGACATCGACTTGGCGCTGCACCTGCCGCTGCGCTACGAGGACGAGACGCGGCTCACGCCCATTGCCGCGCTGCGCGACGGCATCACCGCGCAGGTCGAGGGCACCGTGCAGTCCTGCGAGGTGCAGCTGCGCGGGCGTCGCCAGCTCGTGGTGCGCATCGACGACGGCAGCGGCGAACTGCTGCTGCGCTTTCTGCACTTCTATCCGTCGCACCAGAAGACGCTGTCCCCCGGGCGCCGCGTGCGCGTGCGCGGCGAGGCGCGTGGCGGCTTCTTCGGGCTGGAGATGGTGCA
>JBIQKU010000044.1:0-20735 GCA_044506225.1 Rubrivivax sp.
GCCCGCGAACCAGCTCGCGATGAAGACGATGTGGAAGGCTTTGATCCAGAGCATCCGGCCATTATCCAGATGCCTTCGGCCCCGGCGGCGGGCGCGGCGCGCGCCGAACTGTCTGCCAGTAGACAGTGTGTGATGGGGCGAACTGCCATGCTGCAGGCACCAGAACGCCTGTCCGAAGGAGACACCATGCGAGCGATCCTGTGCAGACATCCGGGCTTGTCCGCTCTCGCGGTTTCCCTGCTGGTCGTCGGTTGCGGCGGCGGGGACGGCGACGACGACAGCATCACGGCGCAACAGGCCTGCGAGGCCCTCTCCGGCAAGACCATCGCCGGCGCGCAGGTCGCCGCCGCGGCGGCCGTGCCGGCCAGCGGCGCGGTGCCGACCTATTGCAAGGTCAACGCCACGATTGCCCCTCAGCTCAACCTCGAGATGCGCCTGCCCGACCGCTGGAACGGCAAGCTGCACTACGGCGGCGGTGGCGGCTACAACGGCACGATCCCCGGCCTGTCCGGCGGCAACCTGAACGCGCTGCAGCAAGGCTATGCCACCGTCAGCAGCGACTCCGGGCACCAGGGCAGCGGCGTGGACGCCTCCTTCGCCCTGAACGACACGCACGCGGCCAATCTGTTCGGGCACCTGTCGGTGCCCACGGTCATGTCGTCTGCGCTGGAGATGATCGCCGCTGCCTACGGCCGCGCGCCGAGCCGCTCGTACTTCGAGGGCTGCTCCAACGGCGGGCGCGAGGCGCTGATGAACGCGCAGCGCTACCCCAACCTGTTCGACGGCATCATCGCCCGCGCACCGGCCTACAACTGGGCCGGCTTCATGGGCCAGTTCAACCGCACGGCCAAGGCCTTGAACGCGCCGGGCGGGCAGTTCAATGCAGCCGAACTCGCGTTGCTGTCCCAGGCCGTGCGTGATGCCTGCGACGCCGGCGACGGCATCGTCGACGGCATCGTGGCCAACCCCGACGCCTGCACCTTCGACCCGGCCAGCCTGCGCTGCCCCGGCGGCGGCGATGCGGGCGATACCTGCCTGTCCGATGCGCAGTTGGCGGTCGTGCACTCGTGGACACAGCCGGCCGAGTTCGCCGGCGGTGCCTACCGCAACGCCGGCTGGGCGCTGACGGGCAACGAGGAGGACCCGGGCGCCTGGCCGGCATGGGTCACCGGCAACGGCGATGTGCGCACGGCGCTTCAGTTCCTGTTCCAGGACACCACGGTGAAGAACTACCTGGCGCGGGATCCGGCCGCCGACTCGTTGACCTACACCTGGGACCAGAATCTGAACGCCCTGTATGCCCTGGCCGCACTGAACGCCGCGAACAATGCCGACCTGCGCCCGTTCGCCGGCAGCGGCGGCAAGCTGATCCTCTGGCACGGCGGCAACGACTCGGCGCTTAGCCACAAGGCGACCACCGAATACCAGCAGCGTGTGGTGGCGGTCGTGGGCGGGCAGGCCAATGCGGATGCCTTCGTGCGCTACTACATCGCACCGGGCGTGAATCACTGCGCGGGCGGGCCCGGCGCCGACCAGACCGACCTGCTGTCCGCCCTGGATGCCTGGGTCGTCGACGGCACGGCACCCGGCACGCTGACCGCCACCAAGATGTCGGGCACGAGCACGCAGTTCACCCGCCCGCTGTGCGCCTACCCGACCTATCCGCGCTACACCGGGCCGGCCAACGACGCGAGCGCGGCTGCGCTCGCTGCGAACTACACCTGCACCGCGCCCTGAGACGCGTGCGCACCGCAAGGCCTGCCCTTTGCGGTGCGCCTGCGGCGTCGATGCGGGTCAGTGCCAGGCTTCGTCGCTGAAGCTTCGAAGGCCATCGGGATCGACGAGCGCGATCGAGCCGTAGGCCAGGCGCACGATGCCGCGGCGCTCCAGTTGCCGCAGCACGCGGTTCACCACCTGGCGGGACACGCCGGCCAGGTGGGCGAGTTCCTGCTGGGACAGCGGCACGCGGTCGTCCTGCTCCGGGTAGAGCTGCCGGTTGCTGAATTCGTGGATGCAATGCGCTATGTGCTGCTCCGCGCTGTGCAGCCGGCCATGCTCGCAGCGTTCGATGAACTGAGCCAGGCGCGCGTTGAGCTGGTCGATGATGAAGCGGCTGAAAGGCAGCGAGTTGTCCAGCAGCCAGAGGAAGAGGCCAGCCGGCATGACCGCCACATCCGTGTCCAGCAAGGCCACGGCGCAGAACGGCCAGCCGCGCGCATCGTGCTTCAGCACCGAACCCTCGCCGAACCAGCCGCCGCGCGTGACGGTGGCCAGCGTGGTGGTTCGCCCGTCGGCGCAGTTGGCCTCGACCTTCACCGCGCCGCGCAGCACACCCACCCAGTGCAGGGCGGGCTCGCCTTGCCGGCACACCGTGGCTGCGGGCGCATGCCGGCGAATCGTCATCTCGCGCAGGAGGCGCTCGCGTTGCTGCGCCGTCAGGCCCTTGGTGAACGGCCAGCCATCGATGCAGTCGCTGACGCGCAGGCACTCGGCCGCATGTGCTGGCGTTGGTGAGCCGAGAGGCGGCCCGTTCGCTGGCCGGTCCGCGGACAGGGCGCGCCTGCGCGGCATGTGGTGACTGTGGCGATCCCCGTACTTCGGATGCACGATCCACCTCGGCGATTCAGGATGCAAGCGCAGCCCGCGGGCGCGCTGCCCGGGCCATGCTATGAACCGCGGCGGTGGCGACGCATCAGGGAAAGTCCGGTCGGATCGCCCGGGCCGCGGGCGCGCTGCGGCCCGTGCCAGAGGCGCCCAGAAAAAAGCCCCGACCAAAACGGTCAGGGCTGGAAAGCCTTAGCGCTGTCATCACGGTAAGGCACCTGCTCAGGGAGGAAAAGCAGGGAATGACGGCCTCGCGGCTATCATTCGCGGATCACTTTAGCAGATGGAATTCGCCTGCGCAGACGCTGCGGCAAGGGCCGAACGCAAGGCCTCTTGGGCGTGTGCGGCCCGCCGCGCGGCGTGTCCCTGAACCCCGGACCGGCTCGCCGTGACACGTACGCCCCCCTTCGCGCCCTACCCTGCCAACCGCCCGCGACGCCTGCGCCGCGATGAATTCAGCCGTGCGCTCGTGCGCGAGCATCGCCTCGATGCGAGCGACCTCATCCTGCCGGTGTTCGTGCTCGCCGGGCAGAAGCAGGAACAGGCGGTCGCCTCCATGCCGGGCGTGCACCGGCGCAGCGTCGACCTGCTGCTTCCCGTGGCCGAGGAATGCCTGTCGCTCGGCATTCCGGTGATGGCGCTGTTCCCGGTGATCGAGCCCTCGCTGAAGACCGAGGACGGCCGCGAGGCGCTCAACCCCGAGGGCCTGGTGCCCACCGCGGTGCGCGAGTTGAAGAAGCGCTTTCCCGAACTCGGCGTGCTCACCGACGTGGCGCTGGACCCCTTCACCAGCCACGGCCAGGACGGGCTGCTCGACGAACGCGGCTACATCGTCAACGACGACACGCTCGCGGTGCTGGTGCAGCAGGCGATGGTGCAGGCCGAGGCCGGCGTGGACATCGTCGCGCCGAGCGACATGATGGACGGGCGCGTCGGCGCCATCCGCCACACGCTCGAGCAGCGCGGGCTGATCCACACACGCATCATGGCCTACAGCGCCAAGTACGCGAGCGCCTTCTACGGACCCTTCCGCGACGCGGTGGGCTCGGCCGCCAACCTGGGCCGCGGCAACAAGAAGACCTACCAGATGGATCCGGCCAACACCGACGAGGCCTTGCGCGAAGTGGCACTCGACATCGCCGAAGGCGCCGACATGGTGATGGTCAAGCCCGGCATGCCTTACCTCGACATCGTGCGCCGGGTGAAGGACGAGTTCCGCATGCCTACCTTCGTCTACCAGGTGAGCGGCGAGTACGCGATGCTGAAGGCCGCCGCGCAGAACGGCTGGCTGGACCATGACGCCGTGATGATGGAAAGCCTGCTGGCCTTCAAGCGCGCCGGGGCCGACGGCGTGCTCAGCTACTTCGCGCTCGACGCGGCGCGGCAGTTGCGCGGCCGCTGACGACGCGCTCGGCGATGCGCGTCTTCCACATCACGCCCGAGCGCTACACCGAACTCGACGCCCTGCCGCACACCCTGCCGGCGAGCGGCTATCTGTGGGTGGGCACCGACCGGCCCGAGTTCGAGGCGCAGCTCGCCGAGCTGCAGTCCGGCTTGCAGCGCTGGACCGGCGGGCAGATCGTCGACCTGCATGTGGCCGACCTGCTCAACCAGCACCTGCCGTCCAACTTCGACTACACCTCCTGGTACGACCTGCTGGTGTTTCGCCGGCTCGCCGCCGGCGTGGGCAGCAGTGCGCGGCTGGCCGACGACGCGGTGCCCGAGGCCGCCGGCGCGCGCGCCGCACTCGAAGCCATCGACACCAGCCCGGTCGGCTTCGCGCTGTTCGACCGGGTGCTGGTCACGGTGCATCCGAGCGACTGCGTCGTGCGCGACTTCTTCGCCAACCGCCTGCAGATGCAGGCGCAGGGCGGCGACGCCCGCGCCACCGCGCGCATCCCGCCGAACGCGGCCGACATGATGCTGCGCATGATCAACTTCATGGTCGACAGCTACCTCGACCTGCGGCGCCTGCTCACCCGCCAGCTGGCGCAGCTGCAGCAGCAGCTGTTCAGCACCCGCGCGCACTACGGCCAGTGGCAGACGCTGCTCGATGCGCGCAACACGCTGCACGCGCTGGAAGACACCTGCGAGGACCAGCGCAGCGCCATCGTCGAATGGCTGGACGCACTCGAGGAATCCCCCGCGCCCGGAGGCGCCGCCGCCCTGCGCGAGCGCGAGCTGCTGCGCGTGCGCTCGCGCGACCTGCTGGAGCACATCGAGCGTGTGCTCAGCCACGTGCGCCGGCTCGAGTCGGCCGCCGAGACGGCGGTGCAGATGCACTTCGCCGCGCAGAGCAACCGCACCAACGACATCATGCGCACGCTCACCGTGCTGACCGCCATCTTCCTGCCGCTGAACCTGCTGACGGGTTTCTTCGGCATGAACTTCGACGACCTGCCGCTCATCCACAGCGTCTCCGGCTTCTGGGTCGTGCTGCTGCTCATGCTGGTGCTGGGCGTGGGCTTGAGCGTGCTGTCCTGGCGCAAGCGCTACTTCGGCCGGTCGCGGTGATGCGCGCCGCACAGGCATGACGCTCGCGCCTCGACAGCTGGTGCTGCTGGTGCTGCTCACGCTGAGCTGGGGCGTGAACTGGCCGGTGATGAAGCTGGGCGTGACCGAGTACCCGCCGCTGGCTTTCCGCGCGCTGTCCATCTGGCTCGGCCTGCCCTTCGTCTACCTGGGCGCGCGTCGCATGGGGCATTCGCTGCGCATCGAGCGGCGTGACTGGGCCGAAGTCACGCAGCTCGCGCTGACGAACATGACGGTGTGGCATGTGATGGCCATCGTCTGCATCCAGGCGCTGTCGTCCGGGCGCGCGGCCATCCTCGGCTACACCATGCCGATCTTCTCGGCGCTGTGGGGCCGATGGCTGTTCGGCGAACGCCTGAGCGCCCGCCAGGCGCTGGGTGTGCTGGGCGCCGCGATCGGCGTGATGCTGCTGCTGTGGCACGAGTTCGGCCGCATGACGGGACAGCCGTGGGCGGCGATGGGCATGCTGGCCGCCGCGGCGGTGTGGGCGCTGGGCACACAGCAGCTGCGGCGCAGCCGGCTCGCGGTGCCGACGATCACGCTGGTCTGGTGGATGCTGATCCTGAGCGCCGTGGTGCTGACCGTGCTGACCGTGCTGTTCGAGCGCGAGCTGTGGCACGCCCCCTCGACCGCGGCCTGGGCTGCCATTGCCTTCAATGCGGTGGCCATCTTCGGTTTCGCGCAGATCGCGTGGATGGTGCTCGCGCGCACCCTGCCGCCGGCGGCCTCCACCCTGTCGGTGATGATGATCCCGGTGCTGGGCGTGGTCACGGGCGCGCTGTGGCTGGGCGAGACGCTGCACTGGCAGGACGGTGCGGCCGTGCTGCTGATGGGGGTCGCCATCGGCTCGGTGCTGTGGCCGGCACGTGCACGGCCGACGGCCTCGTGAGCGCGCCTCAGCGGCGATAGGGGTCGGCAAAGCCGAGGGCCGCGAGCAGCGCGCTTTCGCGGGCTTCCATGTGCTGCGCGTCGGCATCGTCCTCATGGTCGTAGCCCTGGGCATGCAGCGCGCCGTGCACCAGCAGATGCGCGTAGTGCGCGGCAAGCGGCAGCGATTGCGCGCGGGCTTCCTCCTCCACCACGGGCGCACACAGGATGAGGTCGGCCTCGACCACCGGCTCGCGCGCGTAGTCGAAGGTGAGCACGTTGGTGGCGTAGTCGCGGCCGCGGTAGTCGCGATTCAGCGCGCGGCCTTCGTCGGCATCGACGATGCGCACCGTGAGCTGCGCCGGCCGCTCGAGCGCCGCGCGCAGCCAGCGCACCACGCGGTGGCGCGGCAGCTGGTCGCGGTGGCGCGGGTCGGCGAACTGCAGCGACAGGCCGAGGGCGGGGCGCGCCATCCTCAGTCGCCGGCCCCGGGGGCGTCGTATTCCTCGTAGGCCTCGACGATGCGCGCCACCAGCGGATGGCGCACCACGTCGGCCGAGGTGAAACGGGTGTTCGCGATGCCGCGCACGTGCTTGAGCACCCGCTCGGCGTGGATCAGCCCGCTTTCGGCGCCGCGCGGCAGGTCGATCTGGCTGACGTCGCCGGTCACCACGCACTTGCTGCCGAAGCCGATGCGGGTCAGAAACATCTTCATCTGCTCGGGCGTGGTGTTCTGCGCCTCGTCGAGGATGACGAACGCATGGTTGAGCGTGCGCCCGCGCATGAAGGCGAGCGGCGCCACCTCGATCGTGCCCTTCTCGAAGGCACGCCCCACCTTCTCGAGACCCATCAGGTCGTAGAGCGCGTCGTACAGCGGGCGCAGGTACGGGTCCACCTTCTGCGCCAGGTCGCCCGGCAGGAAACCGAGGCGTTCGCCCGCCTCCACCGCCGGGCGGGTGAGGATGATGCGCTGCACCGCGCTGCGCTCGAGCGCATCGACGGCGCAGGCCACGGCGAGAAAGGTCTTGCCTGTGCCGGCCGGGCCGATGCCGAAGGTGATGTCGTGCGCAAGGATGTTGCGCAGGTAGCCGTGCTGATTGGGCGTGCGCCCGGCGAGGTCGTTGCGGCGGGTGCGCAGCGTGAGGTCGGGCGCCGGCGCCGGTGCCGGCTCGTCCGCCGGCGCACCGGCCATGGCCTCGACGAGCGCGAGCTGGAAGGCCTCCGGCGGGATGGGATGCCGCGCCCGGTCGTAGAGCGACTGCAGCAGCATGACGGCGCGCTCGGCCGCGTCCTTCGCGCCTTCGACGCGGAAGGACTCGTTGCGCCGCGTTATGCGCACGTCCAGCGCCGCTTCGATGTCGCGCAGATGGCTGTCGAGGCTGCCGCACAGATGCGCGAGGCGGGTGTTGTCCAGCGGAATGAAGGCGTGGCGAAGGATCACGGGCGGCTGCGAACAGGGTGGACGCCGATTGTCGCGCCAAGCGTGAACTGGCCCGCAGCGACGGCACCCGACAGCCGCCGACGATGCATTTGCTTACTGCACAATCGCCGGCCATGTGGCTGCGCCTGCTGGTCCTTCATTGGGTGTTCATGATCGGCATGGCGAGCGTGCCGGGGGCCACGGCCGCGCCTTTGGTGCTCACCGAGGCGCTGGCCGTCGAGAGCGACGCGCTGCGCTTCCCGGCCGAGACCGAGGCCCACCCCACACGCCTGCCCGACGACTGGTCGCGCAGCCGCCCCGGGCACAGCGGCAGCGTCTGGTACCGCGTGCGCTTCGACCTGCCCGGCATCGAGCCGCCCCGCGAACTCATGGCGCTGTACATCGAGCGCGTGTGCACCAATGTCGAGGTGCGGCTCAACGGCGAGCGTGTGTTCAGCGGCGGGCGCATGAGCGAGCCGCTCGCGCGCAACTGCCACCATCCGCAGCTCGTCATCCTGCCGCCTGCGTTGCTGCTGGCGGGGGACAACGTGCTGGACCTGCGGGTGGTGGGCGCATCGCTGGCGCAGGTGGCCTCGCGCCAGCGTGCCGGCGGGCTGTCGGCGCTGCAGATCGGCACGCACGCCGAGCTGGCACCGCTGCATGCGGCCCAGACCTTCTGGAACGTTTCGCTGGTGAAGATCGTGGCGCTGGTGCTGCTGGTCTTCGGCGTGTTCCTGCTGGGCCTGTACCGCATCAACCGCGCCGAGGTCTACCTCGGCTACTTCGGGGCGATGATGGTCGGCTGGGCGCTGCTGTCGGCCCGCGTGTGGTGGACCGGGCTGCCCATCGAATCGCGCACGCTGGAGTTCCTGCTGTGCACCGCGTACCCGGTCACCGTCGCCTTCGCGGTGCAGTTCCTGCTGAGCTACGCGGGCCTGCGCTCGCGCGTGATCGAGACGGTGCTGCTCGCGCAATGCGTGCTGATGCCGCTCGGGCTGCTGATCGCCGGGCCCGAGCGTGTCTTCCCCACGGCCAATGCCTGGTTCGTGCTGCTGACGCTGGAGGTGCTGGCCGCCGTGGCGCTGTACCTCGTGGTCACCTGGCGCAACCGCCATGCGGACTTCTGGCCCATGCTGTTCATCCTGGGCGGCACGCTGCTGCTGGTGGCGATCGAGATGGGCGCGCAGTACCAGTGGGTCGCCGAGCCCGGGCTGCGCCTTTTCGACCTGGCGGTTCCGGTGCTGATGCTGGCCATCGGTGCGCGGCTGCTGCAGATCTTCACGCATGCACTCGAGGCCGCCGAGGCCAGCCGCCGGCAGCTCGAGAGCCGCGTCAAGCAGGCCGCCGCCGAGATCGAACGCAGCTTCGCGCACATGGCCGAAATGCGCGTGGAGCAGGTGACGCAGAACGAACGCAAGCGCATCGCCGCCGACCTGCACGACGACCTGGGCGCCAAGCTGCTGACCATCGTGCACACCAGCGAGAGCGACCGCATCTCCACGCTGGCGCGCGAGGCGCTGGAGGAAATGCGCCTGTCGGTGCGCGGCCTGAGCGGGCGGCCCGTGCGCCTGGTCGATGCCCTGGCCGACTGGCGCGCCGAGACCGTGCTGCGCCTCGGCCAGGCCAACATCGAGGCCGAATGGCGCGGCCCGGCCGAAGAGAGCGAGCAGCTGCTGCCGGCACGCACCTTCGTGCAGACCACGCGCGTGCTGCGCGAGGCGGTGAGCAACATCATCAAGCACAGCGGCGCCTCGCACTGCACCGTCAGCGCGCACGTGAGCGCGCGCGAGTTCGGCGTGACCGTGCAGGACAACGGCGGCGGCATCCCGCTGGAGCTCGACGGCCGCCTCGACCGCGGCCACGGCATGGCCAGCATGAAGCACCGCGCCAAGCAGCTGCAGGGCCAGTGCCTCGTCGAGTCGGCCCCCGGCTACGGCACCGTGATAAGGCTCACGCTGCCCCTCTGATCCGGCACCGCAGCGTGCGCACACGTCGTTTCCGGAAGTTACGATCAGCGGGTCATCCGCTTCATCGGCCCCGGCCATGACGAACATCCTGCTCCTCGAAGACCTGCCCGAGATCCGCGCCTGGATGAAGGCGCTGGTGCTCCAGGTCTTTCCGCAATCGCTGATCTCGGAAGCCGCGCGGGTGCACGACGCGCGCGAGCTGATCACGGCGGTGCGCTTCGACCTCGCGCTGGTGGACCTGGGCCTGCCCGACGGCTCCGGCGTCGACGTGGTGGCGGCGCTGCGCGAGTCGCAGCCCGAGGCGCAGTCGGTGGTGGTGACCATCCACGACGACGACGACCACCTCTTTCCCGCGCTGCAGGCCGGCGCCTTCGGCTACCTGCTCAAGGAGCAGCCGCGCGACCAGATCGCCGAGCAGTTGAAGCGCATGAGCCAGGGCGAGCCGCCGCTGTCGCCTTCGATCGCGCGGCGCGTGCTGTCGCACTTCGCGGCGCAGAACTCCTGGTCGCGGCCGCAGAACCTGCCCCATGTGCAGCTCACCGAGCGCGAGAACGAGGTGCTGCTGCGCGTGGCCAAGGGCTTCACACTTCCGGAGATCGGCGTGCAGCTCAATCTGTCGCGCCACACGATTGCCGACTACGTGAAGCAGATCTACCGCAAGCTGAACGTCAGCTCGCGCGCGGAAGCCGCGCTGGAAGCGCAGCGGCTGGGGCTCTTCCGCCGCTGATCGCGTCGATCTCGGGACCGTAACATCGCGGCCCATGATCGGACGACTCACCGGCACGCTCGCGGACAAATCCCCGCCGCAGCTCCTCATCGATTGCCAGGGCGTCGGCTACGAGGTCGACGTGCCGATGAGCAGCTTCTACAACCTGCCGGCCGTGGGCGAACGGGTCACGCTGCTGACCCACTTCGTGGTGCGCGAGGATGCGCAGGTGCTCTTCGGCTTTCTCACCCACGACGAGCGCAACACCTTCCGCCAGTTGGTGAAGATCTCGGGCGTCGGGCCGCGCACGGCGCTCGCGATCCTCTCCGGCCTGAGCGTGGCCGAACTGGCGCAGGCGGTGAGCCTGCAGGAAAGCGGACGCCTGGTGAAGGTGCCGGGCATCGGCAAGAAGACGGCCGAGCGCCTGCTGCTGGAACTCAAGGGCAAGCTGGGCGATGCGATCGCCCGGCCGGCCGCGGCGGCCAACGACGCGCAGGCCGACATCCTGCAGGCGCTGCTCGCACTCGGCTACAGCGACCGCGAAGCCGCGGCCGCGCTGAAGACGCTGCCGCCGGACGTCGGCGTGAGCGACGGCATCAAGCACGCGCTCAAGTCGCTCGCGCGCTGAGCGCGCGGCGCGGCGGCGCCGCCTGCGTCAGTGCTTGTGGCCGTGGCCCTTGGCCGCGCCATGACCGTGCCCATGGCCGGCCGTGGCGGCGGCCGGCTTCTCCACGGCCACGTCGACCTTCACCTCGCCCGCCTTCTCGAAGCGCAGCGTCATCGGGAAGCGGTCGCCTTCCTTCAGCGGCGCCTTCAGATTGATGAACATGATGTGCAGGCCACCCGGCTCGAGCGCCACGCGCTCGCCGGCCGGGATGTCGATGGCCTCGACCTGGCGCATGCGCATCACCGTGCCCTCCATCTTCATGGAGTGCAACTCGACCCGTTCGGACACGTCGGCGCTGGCCGAGAGCAGGCGGTCGGGGGCGTCGCCCTTGTTGGTGAGCGACAGGTAGCCGCCGCCGGTCGGCTGGCCGGCGGCCGTGCTACGGGCGTAGGGATGGCCGATGTCGATGGTGCCCACCTGGTACGAATGCGCCTGTGCAAGGCTGGCGGCGAAGGCAAGGCAGGTGGCGGCGAGAAGACGAAACGTGGTCATGGTCGGGATGCTTTCGGAGGCATGGGCGCCGCCGCAACGGCGTGCGGTCGCGGCGGCACCACGAGACATGGACGGAGGCGCGCCCAGGGCGCGCGGCGAGGCGGCTCAGGCGTGCGCCGGCGGCGCGCGGGCGAGGGCCAGCCCGGCGACCGGGCGCAGGTGCGCAACGGCTTGCACGAAGGCCGGCAAGGGCTCGGCGCCGGCCGGGCGCAGCACCGCCCAGGCATTCGCGGGCAGTGCCGGCAAGCTGCCGGCGTGGCTGCACAAGGGGCAGTGATCGACATGCGGCGCGGCGCGGCCCTGCGGGTCCGCCAGCGGCTCGGCGGTGCTGCAGATGGACGACCAGGGGCCGCTGCCCACGAGCACCGCGGCGCGCGAGAGCGTCGGCGCAAGCGCCAGCGCAAGCATCGCCACGAGGGCGACCCAGGCAAGCGAGCGCAGGTGACGGCGCGACCACAGCATCGCGGCAGTGTAGCAACGGGCCCCCCGCGCAAGCGCTCTCCATAATGCGCGGCATGAGCATCCAGACCGATGACTTCGGGCCCGCGCGCCGCGTCGTCAGCGCCGCGCCCGTCTCGCCCAACGAAGAGGCGATCGAGCGGGCGCTGCGTCCCAAGGGCCTCGCGGAATACGTGGGCCAGGCCAAGGCGCGCGAGCAGCTCGAGATCTTCATCGGCGCGGCCCGCATGCGCGGCGAGGCCATGGACCATGTGCTGCTCTTCGGCCCGCCGGGCCTGGGCAAGACGACGCTGTCGCACATCATCGCCAACGAGCTCGGGGTGAACCTGCGCCAGACCTCGGGGCCGGTGCTGGAAAAACCCAAGGACCTCGCCGCGCTGCTCACCAACCTCGAGCCGAACGACGTGCTCTTCATCGACGAGATCCACCGGCTGAGCCCCGTGGTCGAGGAGATTCTGTACCCCGCGCTCGAGGACTACCAGATCGACATCATGATCGGCGAGGGGCCGGCGGCACGCAGCATCAAGCTGGACCTGCAGCCGTTCACCTTGGTGGGCGCCACCACGCGCGCCGGCATGCTGACCAACCCGCTGCGCGACCGCTTTGGCATCGTCGCGCGGCTGGAGTTCTACAGCGCCGAGGAGCTCGCGCGCATCGTGCACCGCTCGGCCGGCCTGCTGAAGGTGGCGGCCGACGAAGCCGGCGCCTTCGAGATCGCCCGGCGCTCGCGCGGCACGCCGCGCATTGCCAACCGGCTGCTGCGCCGGGTGCGCGACTATGCCGAGGTGAAAAGCGACGGCCGCATCGACAAGGCGATCGCCGACAAGGCGCTGGCCATGCTGGACGTGGACCCGCAGGGCTTCGACGTGATGGACCGCAAGCTGCTCGAAGCGGTGATCCACCGCTTCGACGGCGGGCCGGTGGGCCTGGACAACGTGGCCGCCGCCATCGGCGAAGAGCGCGACACCATCGAGGACGTGATCGAGCCCTACCTCATCCAGCAGGGCTATCTGCAGCGCACGCCGCGCGGTCGCGTGGCGACCCTCGCCGCCTTCCGGCACCTGGGTGTCGCGCCGCCCCAGGCCGCGGGCGGCCTGTTCGACGACGGCTGATCGCTACGCGGAGGCTCGCTGCGCGGTCGTGCTCGCCGCACGCGGCGTGCACACCACGCCCACCAGCCACAGGCCGGCGATGATGCCGGCGGCCGATGCGAGCTGCTGGCCCAGACTGAGCGTGTGCGCATTCCACAGCAGCGCCGAGGTGGCGGCGATCAGCAGCACGAACAGCAAGGTCGCCGTCCACGCCGCGGCGCGGGTCAGCGGCGGGTCGTAGCGCTGCATGCTCCTGATGTCGAAGGCCGGCTTGGGAAAGCGCTCGGCGACGTCGGCCGGCCGCCAGCCGGGCGGCATGAACCACACGCGCAGCTTGTCGCGCCAGCGCTTGGCATGCCAGGCATCGTGTGCGAGGTCGGCATACACCTGCAGATTGGCCCACAGCGGGTTCCAGCTGCGCAGCGGGCTGCGGGTGCCGTAGACGCAGGGCTCGGCGTCGTCCTCGGGTTCGTAGCTGCCGAAGAGCCGGTCCCACACCAGCAGGATGCCGCCGTAGTTGCGGTCCAGGTACTTGTCGTTCACCGCGTGATGCACGCGGTGGTTGCTGGGCGCGCAGAACCAGCGGTCGAACCAGCCGAGCTTTCCGATCTGCTGGGTGTGCACCCAGTACTGGTACAGCAGGTCGACGAGCGCCACCACGCCGAAGACCAGCGGCGGAAAGCCCAGCACCGCCATCGGCAGGTAGAACAGCCAGCTCAGCATGAAGCCGCTGCTGGTCTGGCGCAGTGCGGTGGAGAGGTTGTAGTCCTCGCTCTGGTGGTGCACCGCATGCGCGGCCCACATCACCGCCACCGTGTGGCCGAAGCGGTGCTGCCAGTAGTAGCAGAAGTCGTAGAGCACCAGGCCCGCGACCCACACCCACCAGGCCTCGGCGCTCAGCCGGGTGAGCGCCACATGCTCGTAGACGATGGCATAGATGCCGGCGGTGAGCAGCACGGTGAACACGCCGACGATCTGGCTCATGATGCCCAGGCCGATGCTGCCCAGCGCATCGCTCAGCCGGTAGGTGTTGCGCCCGCGCTTGACGCCCACGAGGAACTCGATGCCGATCAGCAGCAGAAAGATCGGCGTGGCGAGCACGATGATTTGGGGGCCGGTCATGGCGAGATCATGGCGCGGGGACGCGGTGTGGAGAAGAGCGGTTTCCCGGGAGCTGCGGCGCTGACAGCCTTTGGGCTCCCTCTCCCGCTGGCGGGAGAGGGCTGGGGTGAGGGTGTGTGCGCTGTCCGACAGACCCACAAGCCGCCGGGCGGCGCCCGCGCCTCCTCACCCCAGCCCTCTCCCACAGAGGGGGAGAGGGAGTGGACCCTTCAGCGCCCGCAGCCGCGGGCGTCGACCGGCCACACCGCTTCCACCCGCCCCTTCGCCAGCCCGCCGCGCACACACGCATAGTGGTCGTGCAGGTTCACCGTCGGGTCGCAATGCCCGGGCACCAGCCACACGGTCTCGCCCAGCCCCGGCAAGGCGTCGCCCGCCGGGCGCAGGATGCCGTGCTCGTCACCGCCGTTGGCGAATGCGAGACGGCGCTGCCACACGCGCGGCAGGCCGGTGTCGATGGCATGGGCCTTGTGGCCGGCGTCGACCACGGCGTGGGCCTCGCCGTGGCTCATCACCTGAGACTTGACGAACAAGGCGTGCTCGAAGGCGGGCGCGGCGCCGGCAGCCTCGTTGTCGGCGTAGTCGCGGTCCATGAACACATAGCTGCCGGGCTGGATCTCGCCGTGCACGCCGCCCGCGGCCTCGAAGACGAAGCTGCCGGTGCCGCCGCCGGTGACGAGCGGGCATTCGATGCCGGCGGCGGTGATGCTCGCCTGCGCCGCGCGCGTCTGGGCGAGCGCGTGGCGGATCACCGCTTCCCGCTCGGCCGCGCCGCGCACATGCTGGGCGCTGCCGTGGTAGGCCTGCAGGCCGGCGAAGCGCAGCCCGTGCGCCACCACCTGCTGCGCGAGCGCCCCCGCGGCGGCCGGCGCGACGCCGCAGCGGCCGTGACCGATGTCGGCCTCGACGAAGACGTCCGCCATGCTGCCGGCCGCTCTCAGCGCCGCGGCCAGGCGTGTCACGCCCAGCTGCGAATCGACGGCCACCGCCAGCTTCACGCGCCCGGCCAGTGCCGCCAGCCGCGCGAGCTTCGCCTCGTCGACCACCTCGTTGCTGATGTAGAGGTCGGCGATGCCGGCGTCGGCCAGCGCCTCGGCCTCGCCGAGCTTCTGCACGCACACGCCCACCGCGCCCGCGGCCATCTGCAGCCGTGCGATGGCCGCGCTCTTGTGCGTCTTGGCATGCGGGCGCAGCCGCAGGCCGTGCTGCCGCGCGTAGTCGGCCATGCGCGCGATGTTGCGTTCGAGCGCGTCCAGGTCGATGACCAGTGCCGGCGTGTCGATGGCGGCCACCGGCTCGCCCACTCGCGCCGGCGCTCTGGTCACGTCGACGCCTCGTCCATCACCGCATCCTCGAGGTGGCGGGTGTCGCTCCAGCCGACCAGCGTGAAACCCTGGGCGCTGTACAGCAGCCGGTTGATGCTGGCGTTGCCGAGCTGCCAGGTGCGGATGACGTCCAGCGCGATGCCGGTGGCGGCGCGGTAGAGGCAATCGAGCACGCCGCCATGCGCGACGAGCAGGATGCTGCCGCCTGCATGCGCCGCGGCAAGCCGTGTGGCGGTGTCCACGCAGCGTGCGTGGAACTGCCGCAGCGACTCGCCGCCTGCGGGCGCGAAGTCGACGTCGCGGCCGCGCCAGCGCGCGCCATCCGCGGGCCAGCGGGCCTCGATGCCGGTGTAGGTCTCGCCCTGGAAATGCCCGAAGGCGCGTTCGCGCAGCCCGGCGTCGGCCACCACCGGGCGGCCGGTGAGCGCGGCCACGGCCTGGGCGGTGTCGAAGGCGCGCGAGAGATCGCTCGCGTAGATCGCATCCAGCGGCTCGTCGGCCAGCGCCCGCGCGAGGCGCTGCGCCTGCCAGCAGCCGGTGGCGTTCAGCGGGATGTCGAGCTGGCCCTGCATGCGCGAGTCGGCGTTCCAGGCCGTCTCGCCGTGGCGCACGGCGATGATGCGCGTGGCCTCGTGCACGCCGTGCCCGCTCACTTCAGCAGGCGTCGGTTCAGCGTGTAGGTGCCCGAGTGCGTGGCCTCCGCGAGCACATGCGGGTAGATCGCCTCGCGCAGCGCCTTGCCGTCGAACACACCTTCGATGGGCGTGCGCGCCACCGACAGCGCGTACACGGTGAACACGTAGTGATGCACCAGCGAGTCGTTGAACGGCGGGAAGGGGCCGTCGTAGCCGAAGTACTGGCCGGCGTTGTCGGCGTCGCCGGCGAACCAGCCGGTGTAGTCGTTCAGGCCATGGCGCGCGCCGTGCAGCGTGTCGGGGCCGGCCTTGCCGCGCGCGGTGAAGCCGCGGCTGAACTCGCCTTCCGCGATCTCGCCGAGCGTTGCCGGCAGGTCGGTCATCACCCAGTGGAAGAAGTCCACGCGGGGCAGGTCGGCGGGCACCTCGCGGTCGGGCTTGTTGACGTCGTCGCCCTGGCTGGGCACGTCGAAGTCGTGGCAGATGAGCGCGAAGGACTTCGTGCCTTCCGGCACCTCGCTCCAGGCGAGGTGCGGATTGATGTTGTCCGAGAAGACGGGCCCGTCGTCACCGAGCCGGCCCGCGGCGTACTTCGGGGGAATGGCCTCGCCGTTGACCCAGCTGTTGCTCCAGAGCTTCACTGCTTGTTCTCCTCGTGGTTCAGACGCCCCAGACGATGTCGTGTCCGGCGGCGTGCGCGCGTTTCATCATCTCGACCAGCGGCCAGGCGCGCTGGCGCAGCGACACCGCGTCTGTGCGCGGCGGGGGCTTGCTTTCGCGCTCCGCCTCGGCGGCGGCTTCCTCGCGCGCACGTTCGTCCTCGACGACGGCGGCCTCCAGCGCCTGCATGGCCGCCGGCATGTCGGCCGCTTCGATGATGCCCTTGGGCGCGGGGGACTTGCCGATCAGCGTGAGCACCTGGTCGCCGTTCGGCCCGAGCATGATCACGTCGCCGGCCGCCTTGGACTTGAACTTGTAGATCATCGGTAGATGTAGCTTCGGTTGAACGGGAAGGCCGATTGTGCGCCGCGCAGTGCGCCGCCCGTGACATCACCATCCGGGCGTGTGCACAGCATCTGGTGCAGCGAGATCCAGCCGTGCTCGAAGCTCATCGCGCAGCCGGCGAGGTACAGCCGGTAGGCGCGCACCACGCTGTCGCGCGTCACGTCGCGGGCCTGCGGCAGCTGCGCCTCCAGCCCGTCGCTCCAGGCCCACAGCGTGCGCGCGTAGTGCGGGCGCAGGTTCTCCACGTCCACGCATTCGAGCGCCGACTCGCTCATCACCTCGAGCACGTGCGAGAGATGCAGCAGCTCGCCGCCGGGGAAGATGTAGCGCTCGATGAACTCGCCCATGCCGGCGCCGAGCTGGCTGTTGCGCGTGCCGCCGGCCGTGATGCCGTGGTTCAT
This sequence comes from Rubrivivax sp., assembly GCA_044506225.1. Classification (GTDB taxonomy): domain Bacteria; phylum Pseudomonadota; class Gammaproteobacteria; order Burkholderiales; family Burkholderiaceae_C; genus JAKFDI01. Next base: position 17,291 of record JBIQKU010000044.1, read on the forward strand.
CAAGAGGCCGCCCGGCTTGAGCAGGCGGTAGACCTTGGCGAAGTAGGCCGGCAGCTGCGCCCGGCCCACGTGCTCGAACATGCCCACCGAGGCGATCTTGTCCCACGGCGTGTCCTCGGGCAGCTCGCGGTAGTCGCGCAGTTCCATGGTGACGCGCCCGGCCAGGCCCCGCTCCTCGATCAGGCGGTTCACGTGCGCATGCTGGTTCTTGCTGAGCGTGATGCCGTGGGCCGTCACGCCGTAGTTCTCCGCCGCCCACAGCAGCAGACCACCCCAGCCGGCGCCGATGTCGAGAAAGCGCTCGCCCTCGCGCAGCATCAGCTTCCTGCAGATGTGGTCGAGCTTGGCCTCCTGGGCCTGCGCGAGCGTCATCTGCGGCTCGCGGTAATAGGCACACGAGTAGACGCGCCGCGGGTCCAGCCACAGCGCATAGAACTCGTCGGAGACGTCGTAGTGGAACTGGATCTGGCGCTTGTCCGACTCGATGTCGTGGCGCGCGCGCGAGCGGCTGAGCCGGATCACCTCGCCCCACCAGCTCATCGGCGCGGCGGCACCGGTGCGCGTGGGGTCGTCGTCGATCATGGACGCGGCCACGTCCATCACGTCGCGCATCGTGCCCTGGATGTCCAGCTTGCCTTCCACGCAGTCCTGGGCGACGCGGCCGACCTCGCCGGCAGCGATGTGCGCCAGCGGCCCGAGTTCGCGCAGCTTGAGCACCACCTTCGCATCGTCGCGGCCGATGCGCTGACCGTCGGGCATGACGACGGCCAGGGGCACGTTCAGACTGGTGAGCTTGCGCTCGAGGATCTGCGTGGTGAGGCTCATGGCGGGTGTCTCCTTGCGGGGACTCTACAAAATTCCCGCCCTGCCGAGGCAGGCAGGCGCAATCGCCATGAACGGCCGGCGACGCGCCGGCAGTGGCGCTTCAGGCCGGGTCTGCGGGTGGCAGCCCTGCGCCGAAGCGCTCCTCGAACACATCGGGCGCCAGCGCCGGCGCGCACAGAAAGCCCTGGAACTCGCGGCAGCCCGAGCCTTGCAGGAAGGCGCGCTGGTCTTCGGTCTCCACGCCTTCGGCGATCACGCCCAGGTGCAGCGCCCGCCCCAGGTTGACGATGGCGTTGACGATGCCGGCGTCGCTCTCGTCGCCGGGCAGGCCCTTGATGAAGCTGCGGTCGATCTTCAGCCGCCCGATCGGGAAGCGCTTGAGGTAGCCCAGGCTCGAGTAGCCGGTGCCGAAGTCGTCGATCGCAAGCCGCACGCCCAGCGCGGCCAGCGCCTGCAGGCGCGCCAGCGCCTCGTGCGCCTCCTGGATGAGGATGGATTCCGTGAGTTCGAGCTCCAGCCACTGCGGGTCCAGCCCGGCCTCCTTCACCGCCGCTGCCACGCCGTCGACGAAGCCGCTCTGCTGGAACTGCAGCGCCGAGACGTTCACCGACACCACCATGCGCAGCCCGCGCGACTGCCACTCGGCCGCCTGGCGCACCGCCTCGCGCAGCACCCATTCGCCGATGGCGACGATGAAGCCGCTCTCCTCGGCCACCGGGATGAACTCGCCCGGCGAGATCTGGCCCAGCACCGGGTCGTGCCAGCGGATCAGCGCCTCGGCGCCGCAGACCTCGCCGCTGTCGATGGCGACCTGCGGCTGGTAGTGCAGCCGGAAGTGGCCCTGCGCCAGCGCCTGGCGCATGGCGTGGTCGAGCTTCATGCGCGAGCGCGGGTCCACCGCGTCGGTGTCGGCGCGCCGCTCGTGGAAGCGGAAGCTGTCGCGCCCGGTGTCCTTCACGAGGTGCATGGCCGCGTCGGCGGCGCCCACCAGCTCGTCGAGCGTGCTGCCGTCGTGCGGGCACAGCGCGATGCCGATGCTGCAGGTCAGCGTGAAGCTCAGCTCGCCCTGCGAGAACGGCAGCTGCATCGCCTGCAGCACGCGCCGCGCGGTGGCCTCGGCGCCCCGCGCGTCGGCCTGGTGGGCCACGAGCACGAACTCGTCGCCGCCCACGCGCGCCACGGTGTCCACCTGGCGCACGCAGGACTTCATGCGCTCGGCCACGTCGACCAGCACCCGGTCGCCGAAGGCATGGCCCAGCGTGTCGTTCACATGCTTGAAGCGGTCCAGGTTGACGAACAGCAGTGCGAAGGGCGCGCCCTCGCGCCGCGCCATGGCGAGCGCGTACTCCAGCCGGTCGGTCAGCAGCCGGCGGTTGGGCAGGCCGGTGAGCGGGTCGGTGTGCGACAGCGCATCGATGCGCTGCGTGGCCTCGATGCGTTCGGTGATGTCGCGAAAGCAGTAGACCCGGCCGATGGGCTGGCCCCGGCTGCACTGCGGCTGCGTCACGCGTTCGAGCACCTTGCCGGACAGCAGCGTGAGCGTGTCGCTCGCCTGCATGTTGTCGGAGTCGTCGATGGTGGCCAGCCGGCGCATGTACGCGCCCGGGTCGGCCACGCTGCGGCGCATCCAGGCGAGCACCGCGTCGTCGTCGCGGCGCAGCAGCAGCTCCTCGGGCAGGCCCCAGAGCTCGGCGAACTTGCGGTTGAAGCTGCGCAGGTTGCCGAAGCGGTCGGTGACGAGGATGCCATCGGCGGTGGACTCCAGCGTGGCGGCGAGCTCGGCCAACCGGTCCTCGAGCTCGCGCTCGATGCGGCAGGCTTCGCTGCGGTCGTGCAGCACCACCAGGTAGACGGCCTCGCCGGCCAGCTCGATGCGCCGCGCGCGGCGCAGCACCGGCACGATGCTGCCGTCGAAGCGGCGCACGCAGCTTTGCGATTCGATCTCCGGCGCTTCGTCCAGCGCGGCCTCTTCCCAGAAGAACAGGTCCTCGGGCGTGGCGGCGAAGGACAGCACGTCGCGACCGAGCAGCTCGGTGGGCGCCACCCCCAGCAGCACGCCGGCCGCGGCATTGGCCGCCACCACCTGGAAGCTGTGCGGATCGACCAGCCACACCGCGTCCAGCATGCCGTCGATCAGTGCGACGGCCGTGGCCTTCCACCCGCTGGCGGCCGCCGGCCTCGGAGCTGCCACTGCACCGGTCATGACAGCCCCTCGTGCGATGGGTACATCGCACGATCCCCCGAGGGGATCGGGCCTTGCTTGGGGCGGCCCGGCGCGGCGGCCCGCCACGTAGCGAGCTGTCTCATGAGCACGCCTCCGCCGTCGCCGGCTCGAAGAAGTAGACGACCCGCGAGCGCGGCGCCAGGTACTCCAGCGATTCGCGCGGCAAGGCCAGCGGCTTGATGCTGCGGCGGATGCCCACGCCGCCGGCATGCTGCAGGTCGAGGATGAGCGCCTCGTCGCTGGGCACGCCGGGGTCGTGCACCAGCACCCGCGGCTTGAGGGGGCGCGAGGCGTTCACGCCGACGACCAGCGCATAGCGGTCGTCGGTGAGCTGCACGGCCGAGCCCGGCGGGTACACGCCCATCATCTTGATGAAGGCGCCGAGGATGGCGGTGT
>JBIQKU010000045.1:0-20722 GCA_044506225.1 Rubrivivax sp.
CGGCGCGCGCGCTGCTGGACATCGAGGACAAGGACTACGTCCCCATCATCCGCAACCCGCAGACGACCACGGCCGACAGCGAGGCGGTGTTCTATTTCCCCGGCTGCGGCTCCGAGCGGCTGTTCTCGCAGGTCGGCCTGGCCACGCAGGCCATGCTCTGGCATGCCGGCGTGCAGACCGTGCTGCCGCCGGGCTACCTGTGCTGCGGCTATCCGCAGCGCGGCAGCGGCCAGTTCGACAAGGCCGAGAAGATGATCACCGACAACCGGGTGCTCTTCCACCGCGTCGCCACCACGCTCAACTACCTCGACATCAAGACCGTGGTGGTGAGCTGCGGCACCTGCTACGACCAGCTCCAGGGCTACCAGTTCGACAAGATCTTCCCCGGCAGCCGCATCATCGACATCCACGAGTTCCTGCTGGAGAAGGGCATCACCCTGCCGGGCGGCGGGGGCTACCTCTACCACGAGCCCTGCCACAGCCCGATGAAGCTGCAGGACTCGATGAAGACGGTGAAGGCCCTGGTCGGCGACAACGTCGTCAAAAGCGATCGCTGCTGCGGCGAAAGCGGCACGCTGGGCGTGACCCGCCCCGACATCGCCACCCAGGTGCGCTTCCGCAAGGAAGAGCAGCTGCGCGCCGACGTGGCCGCCCTGCGCGCCGCCGGCAGCGTGCCGGCACAGGGCGACGTGAAGATCCTCACCTCCTGCCCGAGCTGCCTGCAAGGCCTGAAGCGCTACGGCGACGACATCGACAACGGCCTGCTCGAGGCGGACTACATCGTCATCGAGATGGCCAACCACATCCTCGGGGCCGACTGGCTGCCCGAGTACGTGAAGCGGGCCAACGACGGCGGCATCGAGCGGGTGCTGGTGTGACCCGGCTGGCCGGTTGTGAGCTGTGCGACGAGCGTGACGACACCGCGCCAGTTTGGCACGACGACACGTGGCGGGTGGTGCGTGTGCGCGATGCCGCCTTCCCGGCGTTCTACCGCGTGATCCACCGCGCCCATGTGCGCGAGATGAGCGACCTCGCCCCTTCCGCGCGCCACCGTGTGCTGGACCTGGTGTGCGCCGTCGAGCGCACGCTCATCGCGCAGCTGCAGCCCACCAAGATCAACCTCGCCGCGCTGGGCAACCTGGTGCCGCACCTGCACTGGCACGTGATCGCGCGCTTCGAATGGGACAGCCACTTCCCACAGCCGATCTGGGGTGCCGCACAGCGGCCGGCGGCCGATGCCGTGACGCGCCTGGCCGTCGACCCGGGCACGCTGGACACGGCGGTCGTTCAGGCGCTGCGCTCGGCCTGACCACGCTGCCGCGCGCCGGCCGCTGGCCTACACTGGCCCCGGTCTCTCTCCCGATCGTCACTTTCCCGCAGCCATGGCCGGACTCACGCCCACCACGCCTTCGCCCACCGAGGTCACGCTCCACCAGCAATCGCGCGTGCTGGAGATCGGCTTTGCCGACGGCCAGACCTTTCGCATTCCCTTCGAGCTGATGCGCGTGTACTCGCCCTCGGCCGAGGTGCAGGGCCACGGGCCGGGCCAGGAGGTGCTGCAGACGGGCAAGCGCGAGGTGGAGATCGACGCGGTCGAGGCGGTGGGCAACTACGCCTTGCGCCCGCGGTTTTCCGACGGGCACGAGTCGGGCATTTATTCGTGGGACTACCTGTACTTTCTCGGCAGCCAGCAAGAGCGGCTGTGGAGCGAGTACGAAGCCCGGCTGCAGAAGGCCGGCGTCAGCCGCGATGCACCGATGCGTGCGGCTGCAGGCGGTGCCTGCGGGCACTGACGGGGAAGCGACATGAGCAATACGCATTTCGGCTTCGAGCAGGTGGACGAGTCGCAGAAGTCGCAGCGTGTGCGCGGCGTCTTCGATTCGGTGGCGGGCAAGTACGACCTGATGAACGACCTGATGTCGCTCGGCATGCACCGGGCGTGGAAGGCCTACACCACGGCGGTGGCCAACCTGCGCGAAGGCGACCGGGTGCTGGACATCGCCGGCGGCACCGGCGACCTGGCGAGGGCCTTCGCCCGGAAGGTGGGCGTCCGCGGAACGGTCGTGCACACCGACATCAACGAGGCCATGCTGCGGCGCGGCCGCGACCGCCTGCTCGACGAAGGCCTCGTGCTGCCCACCACCCTGTGCGATGCGGAGAGCCTGCCCTTCGCCACCGCAAGCTTCGACCTGGTGAGCGTCGCCTTCGGGCTGCGCAACATGACGCACAAGGACCAGGCGCTGGCCGAGATGAACCGGGTGCTGCGCGACGGCGGGCGGCTGCTGGTGCTCGAGTTCTCGAAGGTCGCTGCGCCGCTGGAGAAGGCCTACGACTGGTATTCGTTCAACGTGCTGCCGCGCATCGGCAAGTTCGTCGCCAACGATGAGGCCAGTTACCGCTATCTCGCGGAATCCATCCGCATGCACCCCGGCCAAGCCGAGCTCAAGGCGCTGATGAAGGCGGCCGGCTTCGGTCATGTGGATGTGCACAACCTCAGCGCCGGCGTGGTGGCACTGCACGTCGGCATCAAATGCTGAGCGACCGCCCACTGCGCCACTTGCACTGCTGAGCGCGGGGGTCGCTCAGACCCCCCGAATCGAATGATCCGACCCGGCTCCCGCCGGGTTTTTTTCGCCTTGCGCGGCCGTGGGCACGGTGTTTGCCAAAGCAGTCCGTCAAGCGTGTAGGAACGTGTAGTACCGCTGCGCTGCCGGTGGCAGCGCAGTCCGTCCGGGCAGTCCGTCGGGGCCGCCCGCATTCCCAGGACGCCGCGGGCGTGGCCCGCCGCGGCCGAACCGGTGGTCCGGATGCGGACCCGAGGGACGGCCCTGCGGTGGCACCGGCTGCGACGAGCATCGAATCAACCATCCATGACCAAGACAGCACCCACGCGGTTTACGCACACGCCTCCGGCTCGCCTGGCCGCACTGGCCGCCACCGCGGCGGCGGCCCTCGTCCTTGCCGCCTGTGGTGGCGAGGCAAAGGACAAGCCCGCCACGCAGACGGCCGCCAAAGTGAACAGCGAAGAGATCACCGTCCACCAGATCAACTTCGTGCTGCAGCAGCAGCGCCGCGCCATCCCCGAGGCACAGGCGGCCTCGGCCAGCCAGATGGTGCTGGAGCGCCTGATCGACCAGGAACTTGCGGTGCAGAAGGCGCAGGAGCAGAAGCTCGACCGCGACCCGCGAGTGATGCAACAGCTGGAGGCGGCGCGCCGCGACATCATCGCGCGCAACTACGTGGAGCGCATTGCCGCCGGCGCACCGCAGCCGAGCCCCGCCGAGGTCAAGGCCTACTACCAGGAGCATCCGGCGCTGTTCTCGCAGCGGCGCATCTACACGCTGCAGGAACTGAAGATCAAGTCGCAGCCGGAGCAGCTCGAGGAGTTGCGTGCCAAGCTCGCCGCGGCGAAGAACGTCGCCGAGTTTGTAAATTTTCTACGCAGCGCCAATTACGAATTCACGGCGGACCAGGCGGTGCGAGCGGCCGAACAATTGCCCATCGCCACCTTGCCGACGTTTTCCAAGATGGAAGACGGCCAGGCGCTCATCAACCCGACGCCCATCGGCGCCACGGTGCTGGTGCTGGCAGCCTCGCGCTCGCAGCCGCTCAGTGAAGACGCGGCGCGGCCCTACATCGAGCAGTTCCTGCTCAACGAGCGCCGCCGCAAGGTGGTGGCCGACGACCTGAAGGCCTTGCGCGCGACGGCGGAGATCCGCTACGTCGGCGAGTTCGATACCGGGCAGCCGGCTTCGGCGCCGTCGCTGCTCGAGGTCCAGGAGCGCACATCGCCGCTGATCGCGGAGCCGGCCTCGGCCCCCGAAATCATTCCTGTGCGACCGGCCGCGTCGGCGCCGAGCGGCTCCGTGCTCGACCGGGGTCTGCAAGGCCTGAAGTGAGCGCAGTCCGCCCCGATTCCCGCGGCGCGGCCCGCGCCTGCGCATTTCCTCGACCCTGCTAGCCCCACCGGACACGACCATGCGCCATCTGCTCCGTTTCCTGCTTCTCGCGCTGTGCCTGAGCAGCGCCTCTTTCGCACAGCCCACGAAGGGCGAGCACACGCTCGGCCCGGGTGACGTGATCCGCATCACCGTCTACCAGAACCCCGACCTCGCGCTCGAGACGCGTCTGTCGGAAAGCGGCGAGATCTCTTTCCCGCTGATCGGCAACGTCAAGCTCGGCGGGCTCACCTTGCCGCAGGCGCAGAACCGCATCGCCAAGGCTTTGCTCGACGGCAAGTACGTGATCCGCCCGCAGGTGAACATCCAGCTCGTGCAGATCCGCAGCAGCCAGATCTCGGTGCTGGGGCAGGTCAACCGTCCGGGGCGCTACCCGATCGAAGGGCAGGGCACCAAGGTGTCCGAGATGATCGCGCTGGCCGGCGGCGTCTCGCAGGGCGGCTCCGACATCGTCACGCTGGTGGGCACGCGCGACGGCCAGCAGGTGAAGTACAGCATCGACCTGCCGGCAGTGCTGCAGGCCGGCCGCACCGAGTCCGACGTGGTGGTGGCCGACGGCGACATCCTCTACGTGGACCGCGCGCCCATCATCTACATCTACGGTGAAGTCGGTCGTCCCGGCCAGGCGAGGCTGGACAGCGGCATGACGGTGCGCCAGGCGATCGCCTCCGCGGGCGGCATCACGCCGCGCGGCACGCAGCGCGGGCTGCGCATCCACCGCCGCGACCCGGACGGTACCTTGCGGGTCATCGAGCCCAAGATGGATGATCTCGTCGAGCGCGACGATGTCATCTACGTCAAAGAATCGCTGTTCTGACACCCGAGGAACGCACCATGACCCCCATGCAGTTCCTGCGCATCATCTGGGCGCGTAAGTGGCTGGCGCTGGGCCTGGCCATACTGGTCGCGGCGGCCGGCATCGCCTTCACGCTGACCATGCCCAAGCGCTATTCGGCCGAGGCCTCGATGGTCGTCGACGTGCGGGTGGACCCCGTGATGGGCGCGCTTGCGCCGGGGCTCGCCTCGCCGGCCTTCATGGCCACGCAGGTCGAGATCCTGAAGAGCGACCGCGTCGCCTCGCGCGTGGTGAAGATGCTCGGTGTCGAACGCTCGCCGGCGGCCATCCAGCAATGGCGCGAGTCCACCGAGGCGCGCGTGCCCCTGGAGCGCTACTTCGCCAGCCTGCTGCAGACCGGGCTCACCGTCGCACCGAGCCGCGGCAGCAACGTGATCAACGTCGGCTTCGCGTCGGCCGATCCGGTGTTCGCCGCCGCCGCGGCCAATGCCTTCACCCAGGCCTACATGGACGTGTCGGTGGAGCTGCGCATCGAGCCGACGCGCCAGTCGCAGGAATTCCTCGACGAGCAGATGAAGGTGCTGCGCGCCAACCTCGAGCAGGCGCAGGCGCGTCTGTCGAAGTTCCAGCAGGAAAAGGGCATCGTCGTCTCCGACGAGCGTGTCGACCAGGAGATGGAGCGGCTCAACCAGATCAACGCGCAACTCGCCATGGCGCAGGTCGAGCTGGTGGAGAACTCCACCCGCCAGCGCAACAGCGGCGGGGAGATGTCGCCCGACGTCATGCAAAGCGGCCTGGTGCAAAGCCTCAAGGCGCAGATCGCGGGCGCGCAGACCAAGCTGAGCGAGATCAGCAGCATCGTGGGAGTCAACCATCCGCAGCGCAGGCAGTTGGAGGCCCAGGTGGCCGAACTGCGCCGCCAGCTCGCGGCGGAGATGCGGCGTGTGTCCGGCGGCACCACGGTGGTCAGCCGCGGCACCAGCCAGAAGGTCGAGGCGCTGAAGGAGCTGGCCGAAACGCAGAAGCGCAACGTGCTCGCGCTGCGCAGCGAGCGCGACCAGATCGCCGTCTACCGGCGCGATGTGGAGGCCGCGCAGCGCGCCTACGACGCGGTGAGCCGCGGCGCCAACCAGGTCAGCCTGGAAAGCCAGAACACGCAGGCGAGCGTGCGGCTGCTGAGCCCCGCCGTGGAGCCGATGTACCCGTCCAAGCCGCGGGTGGAGCTGGGCATCCTCGCGTCCATCGCGGGCGGCCTGCTGGCCGGCGCGCTGGTGGCACTGGGGCTCGAGCTGCTCGACCGCCGCGTGCGCAATCCTGAAGACCTCATGCTGGTGGCCGGTGTGCCCGTGATCGGGGTGCTGCGGCCTGCCGATTCCCGGCGCCCCGTGTTCCGTCGACTCGCCTCGGGTGCCCCACCCGGAGGACGCCCCGCACTCGCAGCGCCTGGAGCATTCCGATGAAGATGACCGTTTCCATGCCGACGAGCGCGCCGCGGGCGAGCCGCTCCATCGGTGCCATCCTGATTGACAGCGGCGCCTTGTCGCCGGAGGACGCGGAGCGCATCCTACTGCTGCAGCGCGAGCAAGGCCTGCGCTTCGGCGAGGCCGCGGTGCAGCTGGGCATGCTCAGCGAATCCGACGTCCAGTACGCGCTGTCGCGGCAGTTCTCGTATGCCTATCTGCGCACGGCCGGCGGCGACAAGCCGCTGTCCGACGAGCTCGTCGCGGCCTACCAGCCGTTCAGCCCCCGGGTGGAGCAGATTCGCGCCATCCGCAGCCAGCTCATGCTGCGCTGGTTCGACAAGGCCGAACAGCGCCAGGTGCTGGCCGTCATCGGCGCGGAACGCGGCGAAGGCCGCTCCTACCTGGCGGCCAACCTCGCGGTGGTGTTCTCGCAGCTCGGTGAACGCACCTTGCTGATCGACGCCAACCTGCGCTCGCCGCGCCAGCATGAGCTCTTCCTGCTGCAGAACAAGGTGGGCCTGTCCACCGTGCTGGCCGGGCGCTCGCGCGAGGAGGCCATCATCCGCATCTCGGACCTCGCCGGGTTGTATGTGCTGCCCGCCGGTCCCATCCCGCCCAATCCGCTCGAGCTGCTGAGCCGGTTGAACTTCGACGAGTTCCTCATCCATGCGCGCGAGACCTTCGACGTCGTCATCTTCGACACGCCCGCGCTCAACGCGGGCGAGGACGGCGCCATGATCGCCATGCGCGCGGGTGCGGCAGTGGCCGTGGCGCGCAGCGGGATCACCCGCGCCAATGCCTTCAATGACATGGTGCAGGGCCTGATGGACGCGGGCGTGGCCGTGGTCGGTTCGGTGATGAACGAAGTGCCGGTCACGAAGAAGGGCAGCAAGCGGTGAGTTCGGTGCTGCTCCCTGGGGGGCGGAGCGCGCCGGTGAGCACGGCGTGGCTGATCGCCCTGGCCGGCTTCGCGGCCATGTACGTGCCCGTCTACTGGTGGGCCGCGCACGGCATCTGGCAGAGCGAGGACCACGGCCACGGCCCGATTGTGCTGGCGGTGCTGGTGTGGCTGTTCTGGAGCAAGCGCGAGGTCATCGCCGCCGCACCGGCGCGGCCGAGTGCGCTCGGCTGGCCGGTCTTTGTGCTCGGGCTGGTGATGTACCTGCTCGGGCGGGCGTTCAGCATCTCGATCTTCGAGTTCGCCTCGCAGATCCCGGTCGCCGCCGGCCTGCTGCTGCTGATGAAGGGCACGCCCACACTGCGCGCGCTGTGGTTTCCGGTGCTGTACTTCATCTTCATGGTGCCGCTGCCGGGCGTCCTGGTGGACGCCATCACCGGGCCGCTCAAGCAGTGGATCGCGGGCATCGTCACGCAGCTGCTGTACATGGTGGGCTACCCCATCGCCCGCACCGGCGTGATGATCACCGTCGGCCAGTACCAGCTGCAGGTGGCCGACGCCTGCTCGGGCCTGCATTCGATGTTCAGCCTCACGGCGCTGGGCACGCTGTTCATGTACATCATGGACCGCAAGAGCCGGCTGCACAACGCGCTGATGCTGCTGTCCATCCTGCCCATTGCCTTCGCCTCCAACGTGGTGCGGGTGATCGTGCTGGTGCTCATCACCTTCCACCTCGGTGACGAGGCCGGCCAGGGCTTTCTGCATGGGGCGGCCGGCATGGTGCTGATGCTGGTGGCGCTGATCATCTTCTTCATGCTGGACGCGCTGCTGGCGCTGTTCATCCGCCCGCGCCGCGGCGGCGAGCCGCCGGCCGCGCCGCGCTCCGGCCATGCCTGAGCATTTCCGGGCGCTGGTCGTCGTCCTGCTGCTGTCCAGCGTGGTGTACGCGCTGGCGCGCCGGCCGGCCTGCGAATGGGCGCTGGACCATCGCGACTTTGCGCGCCGGCGCAACCTGTGGTTCGGCATCACGCTGATCGCCTTCTTCGCCCACAACTTCTGGGTCTTCATGGCGATCACGGCCCTGCTGCTGGTGCATGCACGCCGGCGCGAGGCGAGCATCGTCGCGCTCTTCGTGTGGCTGATGTTCGCGGTGCCGCCTTTCGGTGCGCAGCTCGGCGGGCTGGGCATCGTCAACCAGTTGCTCGAGCTCAATTACCTGCGGCTGCTGTCGCTGGTGCTGCTCGTGCCGGCCTATTTCGCGCTGCGCCGCGACAGCGAATGGACGCTGCCGGACGTGCTCATCGCCGGCTACCTGCTCATCCAGCTGGGCCTGCAGCTGAGCGTGGACAGCCTGACCAACACCGCGCGCTACGGCATCTACGCGATGCTCGACCTGGTGCTGCCGTACTACGTGGCCAGCCGCTCGCTGCGCGACCTGCGCGCCTTCCGGGAGCTCGCGATGTGCTTCGCGGTCGCGGCGATGGTGCTGGCGGCGATCGCGATCTTCGAGGCGGTCAAGCACTGGCTGCTGTATTCGCCGCTGGACCGCGTGCTGGATGTGCGCTGGGGCTACGGCAACTACCTGGCCCGCAACGCGACCATCCGCGCCCAGGCGAGCACCGGCCAGCCGATCGCGCTCGGCTATGTGCTGCTGGTCGCGATCGCGCTGTATGCGTACGTCGGCCAGACGGTGCAGCTGGATCGCACCCGCCGCTGGCTCGGCCATGCGCTGCTTTTTGGCGGGCTGGTGGCCTCGCTGTCGCGCGGGCCGTGGCTCGGGGCGCTGGTGGCGCTGATCGCGTATCGGGTGAGCGGGCCGAGGCTGCTGGGCGGCGCCGTGAAGGTCGTGCTGGCCGGCGGCGCCATCGTCGGCGTGGTGCTGCTCTCGCCATGGGGTGCGCAGGTGATCGACTACCTGCCCTTCGTCGGCACCGTGGACGCCTTCAACGTGACCTACCGGCAGCAGCTGGTGAACCTGTCGATCGGCATGATCGCGCAGGAACCGTGGTTCGGCGTCTCGCAGTTCTACTACCGCCTCGCCGACCATGACATGGTCGCCGGCGGCATGGTCGACGTGGTCAACACCTACATCGGCGTGGCGCTGTCCAACGGCGTGATCGCGCTCGCCTGCTTCATGGGCGTGTTCGCGGTCATCATGTGGCGCATGTACCGCACCATGCGCTACTTCGCCGAGCCCGGCGACGAGCGGCGCGCGCTCGGCTGCGGCTTGCTGGCCGCACTGGCGGGCACGGTCGTCACCATCGCCACCACCAGCAGCATCACGGTGATTCCGGTCGTCTACTGGGTGCTGCTCGGCACGGGCGCGGCCTACGAGCGCTTCCTGCGCGAGGAGATGTTCGCGGCCGCCGAGGCACAAGTGCCCGTGCGGCCGCGCTACCCCGCCTACGGGCGCGGAGCGCGTGCGGTCTGATGCCGCCGCCGGCCGGGCGATCCGTCCTGTGACGGCCTCTACTTCGGCACCACGCTGCGCAACGCGATCTTGAGCAGGTGAACCCAGGGGCCGGGCACCTGCGGCCGGGCTGCCACCGCACGCCAGGCGGTGCGCATGGCTTCGCGGCGCTGTCCGCGTGCGAGCGCACGCCATGCGCCGCCGATCAGCATGCCCTGGATCTGGCGGCTGACCGCCGAGGGGCGCGAGCCGTTCGCCACCGGCGCTTGCGGCGCGCAGCCATCCATGAGCGCGTCGCGCCCGCGCTCGGCGCGCTGGCGCGCGAACTCGCGTGCGGTCTGCTCGAAGAAGACGCGCCGCGCCTCACGCTGGCGGTGCGTGATCGATGATTCGTGCAGGCGATAGCGGTAGCTCTCGCGCGCGATGAAACCGACCGGCCCCAGCTCGCCGAGCCGCAAGGCGAAGTCGATGTCCTCGGCCGTCTCGAAGTACTCGCGGAACCACAGGTCGCCGCGCTGCAATGCGCTGCGTCGAATGGCATAGCAGCACAGGTGCGTGCGTGTGTGGCCGCTGCGCAGTTCGTGGGAGATGTCCTCCTCGTCCACCGCGTCGTTGCGCCACAGCCGTGCCACGAGTGCACCGTTCGGATCCATGCTGCTGAACGGCCCGCACACCGCCGCGTGCTGCGGCCTGGCCTGCAGCCACGCCGTCTGCGCGGCGATGCGGCCCTCGGGGTAGAGATCGTCGGCATCGCAGCGCATGACGACATCGCCGCGCGCTGCAGCCAGGCCGGTGTTCATGCAGGCCGCGATGCCGCGGCGCGGCCCGTCGACCAGCCGCACGCGGGCGTCGCCGAGGGCCAGCAGGCGCTCGCGCGAGGCGTCGGTCGAGCCGTCGTCGACGACGACCAGTTCGAGTGTCAGCCCTCGTTCCTGCAGCACGGACTGCGCGGCCTGCGCCACGTAGGCCTGCGCATCGCGCATCGGCATGATGACGCTGACGAGAGGCGTCTCGGTCATGCGTTCTCGCCGCGCACCACCCTGGCGTGCCGGCGTGGCTTGAACGCGCTGGCGAGCAGCAGTGCCCAGCCCTCGCGCGAGGTCGGCGCCGTGCGCACGGCTTTCAGGCCGTACACCACGCCGGTGCCGCGCTCACCGCTGTTGAACGCCCACCACCCGTAGCGAAGCGCGAAACGCAGTTGCGATTCGCGCTCGTCGCTCGGGCGCCAGGCATCGGTTGCCTCGAAGCTGACGTCCGACAGGCCGCGTCGGCGCCAGGCGTCTTCGCAGCTGCGGCGCATGGCGTCGCGCTGGCGGCCCTGCGCCGCCGCACCGCTGATGGATTCGGTATGCAGGCGGTAGCGCAGCACCGTGCCGCGCAGGTTGGCCAGTTCGCCGACTTCGCCCATGCGCAGCCACAGGTCCAGGTCCTCGGCAGGATAGAACTGCGCGCGGTAGCCGCCCAGCTGCTGCATCGGAACGCGCCGCGCCATGGCCGTCGGATGACAGATGGCGCAGTGGCCGCGCAGGGCCTGGTGCTGGATCTCGGCATCCGACGTCAAGGTGCGCACCGTGGTGAGCCGGCGTCCGCGTTCGTCGATCAGCTCGTGGTCGCCGCCCACGCACACGACGCGGCTGTGCGCCTGCAGATGGGTCACCTGCCGTGCCAGGCGGTCCGGCAGGCACAGGTCGTCGGCATCCATGCGGGCGACAAACTCGCCGCTTGCCCAGGCGAGCAGTTCGTTGAGCGTGGCGACGAGGCCGCGGTTCTCGCGCGTGCGCACCTGCACGCGTGCATCGCGCTGCTGGTACGCGCGCACGATAGCAAGGGTGTCGTCGGTGGAGCCGTCGTCGAGCACGAGCAGCTCGAAGTCGGCGAAGGTCTGCGACAGCACGCTGTCGATGGCAGCGCGCAGATAGCGTTCCCCGTTGAACACGGGCAGGAGGACGGAGACGGTCGGCATGGTGTCGAAGTTCAAGGCGGGCCTCACCAGTGGGCGGCCACGCTCCAGTCGGCGGTAAGGGCCATGGCGGGGATCACGATGGCAGCGAGCGCGAACACCGCGAGGTCGGTGCGCGGATGCCACAGCCCGAGCCTGCGGTAGGCCCACGCGTTGATCGGATAGATCAGCGTGCCCGTCATGGCGCTGCCCACCACCACGCCGAGCCCTCCAGCAAGATGCGAGCCAATCAGCATGCAGGTGAGGTTGATCGCCACCTGTGCGCTCAGGAGCGCCGTGGCAAGGCCCGGTCGCCCGAGCGCCCACAGCACGCCGCTGTACGACGCGGATAGCAGGCCGATCATCACGACCGATCCCTGGATCTGCAGGATGAGTCCGGCTTCGGCATAGCGCGGGTCGTACAGCAGCTGGATGAGCAGCGAGCCGCCGAACGCGAACGCGACACTGACCAGGCAGGCCGGCAGGAGCTGCACACGGCGCGCACGTTCGACCACGCTGGACAGGCGGTCCGGGTTCTCACGCAGCACCTCGGCATACGCGGGGAACAGCACCTTCCCCGCCACCTGCTGAATCACCGACCATGCCGCAAGGCTCAGCGCGCTGGCCAGCGCGATCAGGCCGAGCAGCCGCACGTCCACCAGCGCCGCCAGCAGCAGCTGTCGTCCCTCGCCGGCGAGGTAGGTGACCGCCGAGCTCATCAGCACCCAGCCGCCGAAGCCGAACACCTCACGGGCCGCGTCGCGGTCCCAGGCCAGGCGGCATCGGCGTCCCGGCAGCAGCGTGTGCGAGGCCAGCACGCGCGCGCTGACGCCGACCACATTGCCCCACACCAGCGCCCACGGCGTCGGATCCAGCCATGCGAAGAGGATCATCGCCGCCGCAGCGAGCGCCTGCGAGCCGATCTCGATCATCGTCAGCCGACCCGCATCGACACGGCGCTTGGCCAGGTCGATGTTGGTGGACGCGCAGCCGCCGATCAGCGCGACCAGACCCATCACCGGCATCAGCTGCGTCAGTTCGGGTTGATCGTAGGCGCGCGCGATCGGCCCGGCGGCGATCCACATCGCCGCACCCACGATCGCGCCCTTGATGATCTGGATCGTCCAGACGGTGTCGAGGAAGGCCGGGCTGTCGCCGCGCTTGCTGCGGATGATGCCCAGCGAGAGCCCCACGTCCGAGAGCATGTTGAGCCCGATCAGCACGGCGTTGAGGATCGCCATCAGGCCGAATGCCTCTGGGAAGAGCAAGCGCGTGAGCACCAGGTTGCTGCCGAAGCGCAGCGCCTGGCTCGACACGTTGCCCGCGACCGTCCAGCCGCCCGCCTTCAGTACCCGCTGTCGCAGACCACCTGTCGTCGAGCGTGTCACACCATGTCCGTCGTGATGGGAAGCCGACGATCCTACCTACTCGGCTGCATGCGTGATGCATGCGCTGTAACGCTTGACACCTGCGTCGCAGACCTCGCCGCTAGACTGGCCGGCCCGCCCGCCTCGGCATGATCACAGGAGACACGGCATCTTTCCCCCTCCCGCTTCCGAGCCCGGCCACAGCGCCGCGGCGGCCCATGTGCAGCGACTCGCGCAGGACCTGACACACGCCATCGCGGGTGTCATCCCGCCGGGCACCGACTGCGCGCTGCTCGACTTTCCGGATCACCCGAATGTCGGCGACAGCGCGATCTGGTCCGGCGAGCGCCGCTTCATCCACGCGCACGGCATGCGCCTGCGTTACGTCAGCGACCTGTCCACGTACTCGGCGCGCGTGCTTCGCCGCGCCATGCCCAAGGGTGTGGTGCTCATCCATGGTGGCGGCAACTTCGGCACGCTGTGGCCGGCGCACCAGCAGCACCGCGAACAGGTGCTGCGCGACCTGGCCGACTACCCTGTGGTGCAGTTGCCTCAGAGCCTGTGGTTCGAGAGCGACGAGGCCTTGCGCGCCACCGCCGATGTCGTGCGCTCGCATCCCGACTTCACGCTGATGGTGCGCGACCGCGCCAGCCAGCGCATCGCCCAGGAAGGCCTCGGCGCGCGTGCGGTGCTGTGCGCGGATTCGGCGCTGCTGCTGCACGGCGCGCTGGCGCGTGCGCGACCGGATGTGGACTGCCTGATCCTTGCGCGCTCCGACAAGGAGCGTGCGATCGACGGGCTCGGCGCGGCGTTCGCGGATCACCGCATCAGCGTCGCGACGGCGGACTGGCTGGAAGAGGGCCAATCCTTCGCACGCGCGCTGGCGCTGCGGCTGCGGCGGCGGGCCCACGGGCGCCTCGCGCATGCGGCGCTCTACCAGCGCGCGCTCGCGGCGCAATGGGACCGGCTCGCGGATCAGCGCGTGCGCCGGGGTTGCCGGCTGCTGTCGCGCGGACGGGTCGTCATCACCGACCGGCTGCATGCGCACATCCTGTGCACGCTGCTTGGCATTCCCCACATCGTGCTGGACAACAGTTACGGCAAGATTTCCTCCTTCGTGGAGGAATGGACGCACGACCACCCGCTGGTGCGCCGGGCCACGAGCGTGGACGAGGCCGGCCAGCTTTGCCTCGAGCTGCTTCGAACGACACGCCAGCAGGGGCTTCGCGCCGCAGCGACCGCCTGACGCGGCTCATCGGCGGCGCGCCGACCGGCGCCGGGCGGTCCGGTTGTTGCTTTCTCGCCCACGGGCTCGACATTGCCGGCCCGCGATTGCCTGATGAAAGTACGCCACGTCGAACCACCGGACACAGAGCGCCGCAGCGCGCGAGCGCGCGAGGCGCGCGATGGATTGCGGCGCCCGGCATCCGGCCTTCGTTGATGGCACTTGCGAGACGTTCGCGCGGTGCCGGCGGCTCGCGCACCTCAGGCGCTCTTGGCCGATGCCTTCGAAGCGCTCGGCGATGAGCGTGCGGCGCGCGTGCAAGCCCTTGCCACCTACCCATGAAGATCACTTTCGTCCTTCCCCCGGTCAACATGAGCGGCGGCATCCGTGTCGCCGCCATTCATGCGCGTCTGCTCGCCACGCGTGGTCATGAGGTGGTGCTGGTCTCGCCACCGCCGAGGCCAAAGAAGCCGCCGCTGCGCCAACGCCTGCGTCCGTCGCTGTTCGGCAACGCGCGTCGCGCCGCGCCGCGCTCGCACCTGGACGGCAGCGGCCTCGACCATCGTGTGCTCGAGGTCTGGCGCCCGGTCGTCGACGACGACGTGCCCGACGCGGACGTGGTCGTCGCCACCTGGTGGGAGACGGCGGAATGGGTCTCGCGCCTGAGCCCGGCCAAGGGGGCCAAGGTCTACTTCATCCAGCACCATGAGGTGTTCGAGTGGCTGGCGCACGAGCGCAGCCGCGCGACGTATCGGCTGCCGATGCACAAGGTGGTTGTGGCCGAGTGGTTGCGCCGCGTGATGGCCGAGACCTACGGCGATCGCGACGTCGATGTGGTGGCCAACAGCATCGACCACGTCCAGTTCCATGCTCCGCCGCGCGGCAAACAGCCGCGGCCCACGGTCGGCTTCCTCTATTCGAACGTGAAGTTCAAGGGGGTGGACGTGACGCTGCAGGCGATCGAGCTGCTGCGCCAGCGCGTTCCGGACCTGCGCGTGGTGGCTTTCGGCAGCGCCAAGCCGCCGCGGCCGCTGGCCGGCGTGGAGTTCCATGCGGAACCGCCGCAGGATCGGCTGCGTGAGCTTTACGCCGAGTGCGACGTCTGGCTCACCGCCAGTCGCACCGAAGGCTTCAACCTTCCGGCCATGGAAGCCATGGCCTGCCGCACGCCGGTGGTGTCCACGCGCACGGGATGGCCGGAAGAGGCCATCGACGGCGAGAACGGCGCGCTGGTGGACGTGGACGATGCGCCGGCGCTGGCCGCGGCCGCGCAGCGCCTCCTGGCGCTGCCGGACGCCGCGTGGCGGCGCGCTTCCGAGGCCGCCTTCGAGACCGTGCGCCACAGCAGCTGGGACCGTGCGGGCGACCTGTTCGAGGCCGCGCTGCGCCGGGCGATAGCCCGTGCGGTCCGCCCCGCACTGGAGGCCGCGGCATGAGTGGGTCAGATCTGGCCTGGCGCTGGTCGCAGTCGCGGGTGGTCGCCCGTGGCTTGAGCCCGCGCGCGCTCAAGCACCGGCTCGGCTTCGTGCGCGAAGCGGCCCGCGTGCGCTCGGCGCTTGCGCCTCTGCGCGCGCCGGCGCCCGGCAGTGCCTTGCAGCGCGCGCTGGCCGAGCGGCCCGAGCTGCTGGGTGCAGTGGTCTGGCCCTATGTCTGCGCCGGCTGGGATGCCGAGGCGCGGCTGCGGCATCTTGCGGCGCATTTCCAGGCGGTCGGCCGGGCCGCGGTGCTGCAGGTGCCCGCGGGTGGCGCCGTGGAGCTGCTGGACCTCAGCGATGTGTCGCCCGGCCTGCGCGTGGTGCTGGACCAACCCAAGTGGTTCATGCGCGAAGGCCCGCTGGTGCTCAATCTGTTCGAGGGCGAGCTGCGGCTGTATTCGCTCGCGTTCTCGCTGGCCGGCACGCCGCCGGTCGCCTATGTGGGTGCGCTGCAGGGCGTGGCCACCGAAGGCGTGCTGGAGCGCTACCGCGAACTCACCAAGGCGCTGCATGGGCTGCGGCCGCGTGATGTGCTGATCGAGCTGTTCCGCATGCTCAGCCGCGCGCTCGGCGTGACGCGCATCCTGGCGGTGGCCGACGCGGCTCGGGTGCATCGCAGCGCCTACTTCGGCGGGGCCAAGGCGGCGCAGCTGCAGGTCGACTACGACGCCATCTGGGCCGACCGCGGCGGCGTGCCCCACGACCCGCAGTTCTTCACCCTGCCGCTGCACGCGCCCGCGAAAAGCCTGGACGAGGTGCCGTCCAAGAAGCGCGCGATGTACCGCCGCCGCCACGAGTTGCTGGCCGCGCTCGAGCAGCGCCTTGCCGCCGCCTGCGCGCTGCCGGGTGGCGCCCCACTCACGCCGCCAGCCGGCGCACCGGCCGCCGGCTTCGACCCTGTCGCGCAGCATGCATGAGCCCGCGCCCTGGCAATGGCATCCGGCCGACTCGCTGCTCGCGGCCTTGCGCGACTACCGCCGCCATCGCGAGGGCCGTGGCGGGCTGTCGGTGCTCGGGCGCAAGTTCGCGCGGCTGCGCCATCGTTTCTGGAGTGTGATGACCGCGAGTGACATTCAACCCGGCGCGCAGCTCGGCGAGGGCGTGCGCCTGCCCCATCCGACCGGCGTGGTGATCCACCGCAACGCCGTGGTCGGCCCGCGCTGCATGCTGATGCAGCAGGTCACGCTCGGCCAGCTCGCCGACGGCGCGGCGCCGGTGCTGGGCGCCGACGTGTATGTGGGCGCCGGCGCACGCATCCTCGGCGGCGTGACCATCGGCGACGGCGCGCGCATCGGCGCCAATGCCGTGGTGCTGAAGGACGTGCCGCCGGGCTGCACCGCGGTCGGCGTGCCGGCGCGCATTCACCGGCCGGCCGCGGCCGAGTGGCCGGAGGCGGCCAATGGCTGAGCGGCTGCCACTGGCGAGCGGCGACGTGGACGTGTCCGTCGTCATCGTCAACTACAACACCGCCCACCTGCTGGTGCCGATGCGTGATGCGCTGCGCGCGTCGCAAGGGCATTTGCGGCTGCAGCTCATCGTCATCGACAACGCCTCGCGCGACGATTCCATCGAGGTCATCCGCCGCGAGCTGCCCGAGGCGCAACTCATTGCCAACGAGGCCAACGTCGGCTTCGGTCGCGCCAACAACCAGGCGCTGCCTTTCGCGACCGGGCGGCATGTGCTGCTGCTCAACACCGATGCCTTCGTCTCGCCCGACACCCTGGCCAAGACGGTGGGCTACCTCGATGCCCATCCCGAGGTCGGCATTCTCGGCGTGCGCCTGACCGGCAGCGATGGCGAACTGCAGCCCTGCTGCCGGCGCTTTCCGACGCCCTGGAATGCGTTCGTCGCGCGTGCCGGGCTCGTGCGCTGGCTGCCGCGCACCCGCATGGTCGACGACATGAGCTGGGACCACGCCAGCGTGCGCGAATGCGACTGGGTGCCCGGCTGCTACTACCTGGTGCGCCGCGAGGTGATCGAGCAGGTGGGCCTGTTCGACCCGCGCTACTTCCTCTACTGCGAGGAGGTCGACCATTGCCGTGCGGCCAGGAGCGCCGGCTGGAAGGTGGTGTTCTATCCGCACACCACGGTGATCCACCTCGGCGGCGAAAGCGCCAAGAGCGATGCGCCGCTCACGCCCGCAGGCAAACAGATCTCGGTGCTGCAGCTCGAGAGCGAGCTGCTGTACTTCCGCAAGCACCACGGCGTGGCCGGGCTGGCGCAGGCCATGCTGCTCGGCACGCTGGGCAATGTGGTGCTGGCCGCCAAGTGCGTGCTCAAGGCGGCACCGGCAGGGCTGCGCAACTGCTGGGCCGACAGCCGGCTGCGCTGGTCGCTGTTCCTGCGCACCGGCTTCGGGCGGAGGGCCACCCGATGATGCCCGCCGGTGTCGTCGTCATCGGCCGCAACGAAGGCGAGCGGCTGCGCCGCTGCCTGCAGTCCATCGCCCGCGCCGTGGCGGTGGTGTATGTGGATTCCGGCTCCACCGACGGCTCGCCGGCGCTCGCCCTCACGCTCGGCGCCGAGGTGGTCTCGCTGGACCTGCGCACGCCCTTCACTGCGGCACGGGCGCGGAATGCCGGGCTGCGGCGCCTGCGCGAGCTCGTGCCCACGCTGCAGTACGTGCAGTTCGTGGACGGCGACTGCGAGCTGGCCGACGGCTGGCTCGATGCGGCCCAGCGCTTTCTCGACGACCACCCCGACGTGGCCGCCGTCGCCGGCCGGCTGCGTGAACGCTTCCCGAACCGCTCCATCTACAACCTGCTGTGCGACATGGAGTGGAACGTGCCGGCCGGCCCGGCGCGTTCGGTCGGCGGCAACGCCATGATGCGCACCGCGGCGCTGGCCGAAGTCGGCGGCTTTCGCGAGGAACTGATTGCCGGTGAGGAACCCGAGCTGTGCGTGCGCATGCGCCAGGCCGGCTGGAAGATCTGGCGCCTGGCCGACGACATGGGCTGGCACGATGCGGCGATGACGCACTTCGGCCAGTGGTGGCGCCGCAGCGTGCGCAACGGCCACGCGTTTGCCGAAGGCTCGCTGCTGCACGGCGCGCCGCCCGAGCGCCATTACGTGGCCGAGGCGCGGCGTGCGCTGCTGTGGGGCCTGGCGCTGCCCGCGGCCACCGTGCTGCTGGCCTGGCTGGTGGACGATGCCTGGTGGCTGCTGCTGCTCGCCTACCCGGCGCAGATGCTGCGCCTGATGCTCCGCCACGGCATCGACGATGCGGCGCAGCGCTGGCGCGCGGTGTTCCTGGTGCTGGCGCGTTTCCCCGAGGGGCAGGGCGTGGCGACCTTCTGGCTCCAGAGATGGCGTGAGCAGCGTGCCGGCCTCATCGAATACAAGTAGGGCGCGACGCGGCATGACCCAGCAACCTCCCGCCGTGTCGGTGTGCATTGCCTACCTCGCGCCCGAGATCCCGGCGCTGTCGGCCACCTTCGTCTACGAAGAGCTGCTCGCGCTCGAACGCCGCGGCGTGCCGGTGCTGCCGGTGACGGTGCATCGCCCGGCGCATCCTGCCGCGGCGCAGCAGGCGCTGGCTGAACGCACCCGGGTGCTGTATGCCGGGCCGGCGTGGCGCCGCCTGCTCGATGGCTTCGCGCAATTGCCGCGCTTCGGCATGCGCAGCCTGGGCGCCCTGGGCCTGCTGCTGGGCGACATGCTGCGCATCGGCCTGTGGCGGCCGGCGGCCTGGAAGCTGGCCTGGCAATGGCTCGCGGGCGCGCGCCTGGCGCGCTGGCTGGACGAGGCGAACTGCGTGCACCTGCATGTGCACTTCGCCCATGTGCCGGCACAGATCGCCATGTACGCGAGCGCCTTCGGCGGCGTGCCGTTCACGGTGACGGCACATGCCAACGACATCTTCGAACGCGGCCTGCTGCTGCCCGAGAAGGCGCAACGTGCGCGCCGCCTGCTCACCATCTCCATGCACAACCGGCAGTACCTCGAGGCGGTGGGCGTGCCGCCCGACAAGCTGGCGGTGGTGCGCTGCGGCGTGAGCCTGCCGGTGCGCGCCGACTGGCCGCTGTACGAGGCGAAGCTGCGCTACCGCATCGGCTCGCTCGGCCGGCTGGTCGAGAAGAAGGGCATGGACGAGCTGATCCGCGCGGTCGCGCTGCTGCGCTCGCGGCGCTACGACATCGAGCTGTCCATCGCCGGCGACGGCCCGCTGCGCGCGCCGCTCGCCGCACTCGCCACCGAGCTCGGCATTGCCGCGAACGTGCACTTCGAGGGCGCGCTCGGCCATGGCGACGTGAACACCTGGCTGCGCGGGCTGGATGTGTTCGCGCTCGCCTGCAAGCCGGATGCGCAAGGCGATGTGGACGGCATCCCGGTGGCGTTGATGGAGGCCATGTCGCAGCGGGTACCGGTGGTGTCGACCCGGCTGTCGGGCATCCCGGAACTGGTGATGCACGAGCACACCGGCCTGCTCGCCGGGCCGGCCGATGCCGAATCGCTTGCGCTCGCGCTCGCCCGCCTGCTGGACGACCCCGCCTTGCGCGCCACCCTGGCTGCCGCCGCCGCGCGCCATGTGCAAAACGAGTTCGCCCAGGACACCAATGTCGAGCGGCTGATGCTGCAGTTGCGCCTGCAGGCGGCGCAGCCGATGAACGAACCAATACCGATTACATGAACGTGCCGATGACGATCTATCTGCCAAACCATGGCGAGCGCCGAGCCGGCTCCCTCTCCCCCGCTGGGGGAGAGGGCGGGGGTGAGGGGGCCTGGGCGAGGCCCGGCGCTTCGATGCTTGACCGGCGCTGTGCCGCGACCCTCACCCCAGCCCTCTCCCGCAAGCGGGAGAGGGGGCAATTCACGGAACACGCATGAACCGCCGCTACGTCCTGATCTCCCCCTGCCGCAACGAGGCGCAGTACATGCGCCGCACGCTGGACACGGTCATCGCGCAGAGCGTGCCGCCCACGCTGTGGGTCATCGTCGACGACGGCTCCACCGACGACACGCCGCGCATCCTCGCCGAGTACCAGGCGAAGCACGACTGGATCCGCGTGGTGACGCGCAAGGACCGCGGCCGCCGTGCCGTGGGCCCGGGCGTGATCGAGGCCTTCTACGCCGGCTACGAGACCATCCGCCCGGAGGACTTCGACTACCTGTGCAAGCTCGACCTCGACCTCGAGCTGCCGCCGCGCTACTTCGAGATCCTGATGCAGCGCATGGAGGCCGAGCCGCGCA
>JBIQKU010000046.1:0-20707 GCA_044506225.1 Rubrivivax sp.
TGCAGCGCGTGCTGCAGCTGCTGCTGGAGGAGGGCGTGCACATCCGCGACATGCGCTCCATCGTGGAGAGCCTGGCCGAGCATGCGACCAGCGTGACCGACGCCGGCGAACTGGCGCGGCGCATCCGCATCCACCTCGCGCCGTCCATCGTTCACCAGATCTACGGTCCGGTGCGCGAGCTGGACGTGATCGCACTCGAGCCGGAACTCGAGCGGCTGGTGACGCAGGCGCTGAACTCGCCGCACGGCGCGGTGCTGGATCCGGGCGTGGCCGACACGCTCACCAAGAGCGCCGCCGAATCCGCCCAGCGCCAGGAAGACCTGGGCCATCCGGCCTGCCTGCTGGTGCCCGACATGATCCGCGCCCCCATGGCCCGCCTGCTGAGGCGTGCGGCGCCGCGGCTCAAGGTGCTGGGGCACAGCGAGATCCCCGAGACGCATTCGATCCGTATCGGGTCGATCATCGGCGGGCATTGAGCGGCCCGGTGCGCTTCGCGCGCTTTCGGGCCACCCCACGGTTCGTGCTGACCTGTCGAGGCACGGGTGCCACCCATCCGTTCGTGCTGAGGTATCGAAGCACGCGTGCATGACGGCCTTGCTTGCGCGAGCGCTTCGATCCGCGCAGCGGACCCTGTCCTGAGCCTGTCGAAGGATCAGCGCGAACGGGAACTCTTGTGACAGCGCTTCGACAAGCTCAGCGCGAACGGGAAGGGGTGCGCCACCAAACCGTTCGTGCTTGAGCCTGTCGAAGCACGCGTGCATGACTGATCTCGCACAAGTGCGTCCACCCGCGAAGCGGACCCTGTCCTGAGCTTGTCGAAGGATCAGCGAACGGGGATTCCTGCGACAGCGCTTCGACAAGCCCAGCGCGAACGGCTTGGTGACACCGCCTCAGCGCCGAAAAGCGCCCGATCTCCCCCGCTGATCCGGCTCAAGTCCGTCCGACGGCCCGGAACAATGTCTCCTGACATGACGACCTCCCGCCCGCTTCAGGCCCACGCCGCGCCCATGACGCATTTCACGCGCGCTGCCGGTCGGATCGCCGTCGCCTGCCATTTCTCACATTCGATGCCATTGCGCGCCGGCCAAGCCGGCGCGACGCTACGGAGCTCGTCATGAACGTCAAACGATTCGTCGCCAGGACTGCGCGTGAGGCGCTGACCCACGTGAAGCACGCGTTCGGCGACGATGCCGTGGTGCTGTCCACCCGCCCCTGCGAAGAAGGCGTGGAGGTGCTGGCCATGGCGCCCGAAGGCATGCAGCACATCGAGCGGTTGTCCAGCACCGCGCCGGTGGCCGTGGCGCCGAGCGCCCCGGTGGCGGAGCCGCAGCCGCCCGCGCAGCCCTCGCTGCTGCGCCGCGCCTTTGCCGCGCGTGCCGCGGCCAGCGCCCCGCGCACGCCCGCCACGCCCCCCGCGCACAGCGAGGTGCAAGGCGATGTCGAACAGCTCGCCATGAGCACGCTGTCCTTCCAGGACTATGTGCGCGAACGCATGCTCAAGCGCCGCGATGCTGCGCTGCGCGAACAGGCGCAGCAGCAGGCACCCATGACCGAGCCCGCGCCGCAGCCGGCCCCCGAACCCGTGCGTGCGCCCGCACCTGCGGCGCCGCGCCTGGCCGAGCGCATGGCCGCGCCCGAGCGGCCGGTGCCCATGCTGCATGACGCGCCTGCGGCCGAGCCCATCCACGTGCCGTCGCTCGCCCAGCCCGCTCCTGCGCGGCGCGAGCAGCAGGACAAGGAAATGATGGAGGAGCTGCGCTCGATGAAGGGCCTGATCGAGGAACGCTTCGGCGCGCTCGCCTTCATGGAGAAGCTTCAGCGCCATCCGGCGCAGGCGCGCCTCACGCAGAAGCTGCTGGACTGCGGCTTCTCCCCCGCGCTCATCCGCAAGCTGGCCGAAAGCCTGCCGGCCGATGCCGCCGACGAGACGGCCTGGGCCACCGGCGTGCTGGAACGCAACCTGCTGACCGGCGAATCCGAAGCCGCGCTGGAAGACCAGGGCGGTGTGTACGCCCTCATCGGCGCGACCGGCGTGGGCAAGACCACCAGCACCGCCAAGCTGGCCGCGGCCTTTGCCGCCAAGTACGGCGCGGCCAACCTGGGCCTGATCACGCTGGACGCCTACCGCGTCGGCGCCCATGAACAACTGCGCGCCTACGGCCGCATCCTCGGCGTGCCGGTGCACACCGCCCACGACCGCGCCTCTCTGGAAGACCTGCTGGACCTGCTGGCGGGCAAGAAGATGGTGCTGATCGACACCGCCGGCATGGCGCAGCGCGACACCCGCACCCGCGAGCTGCTGGAGATGCTGGCGCATCCGTCGATCTGCAAGCTGCTCGTCGTCAACGCCTCGGCCCAGGGCGAGACGATCGAGGACGTGCTCGTCGCCTACCGCGCCGCGCAGTGCCGCGGCGTCATCCTCTCGAAGATGGACGAGGCCGTGAAGCTCGGCCCCGCCCTCGACCCGCTGATCCGCCACCGCCTGTGCGTCGTCGGCGTCGCCAACGGCCAGCGCGTGCCCGAGGACTGGCACCGCCTGTCGTCGCAGGCGCTGATGCACCGCGCGCTGCGCCCCACCGCGGGCAGCGCCTACCGCATGGACGCGAGCGACGTGAACCTCATCTTCGCCGCGCCGCAGGTCCACGCCCGCGCCGCCGCCACGCTGCACGCCTGACGAATCCGGCATATCCGCCCGATGCATTCCAGAACGATGAACCCGAGCTCCCATCGCCAGCCGCAGGACCAGGCCGACGGCCTGCGCCGACTCTTCGCCCACGCCGCCGTGCGCTTCGTGCCGGTGGTCTCGAACCCGCACACCGCCTTCGGCGGCACGATGCTCGAACGCCTGTGCACCGCCTTCGCCGAGCAGGGCCGCCACACGCTGGTGGTCGATGCCGGCGAGCGCTCGCCCGCACATTCGCCGATGGCGCTGGCCGAGCTGTGCGAATGCGTCGAACCGCTGTCGCCGAAGGTCTCGTACCTGGCCGCGCGCGGGCTGCCGCTGCGCTTCGTCGATACGCACGGCTCCACCGCCGGCTTCCTGCGCAAGGCGGCCGATGCCGCGCCACAGGCCGACGTGGTGCTGGTGCATGCCGCCGCGAGCGACCTCACCCGCATGTTCGCCCGCAGCGAGGCGCGCCCGCTGCTGCTGGCCGACGACCACCCGGCGAGCGTGACCCACGCCTACGCGGCGATGAAGCTGCTCGCGCAGCGCGCCGGCCTGGTGGTGTTCGACCTCATGCTCGGCGCCGCGCCGAACTCGCCGCGCGCCGAGCGCATCGCGATGCAGCTGGCCACCTGCGCCGACGACTTCCTCGGCGTGGTGCTGCGCGACTGGGTGCAGATCGACCCGGCGGGCGACCCGCACGAGGCCGCCTCGCAGACGCTGCGGCGCTGGGCGCGCGAGACGCTGATGCCGCACGACCCGTCGGCCGGCGCCGGCCTGCCCGCCTTCGGCGGTGCGCTCCATTCCGTGAACTGAACCACGAGGCGATTCCCACCATGTACACCGCCAAGGGCCGCCTCGACGTCAACGCGATGCTCAAGCAGTACAGCCCGCTGGTGCGCCGCCTCGCGCACCAGATGATCGCCAAGCTGCCGGCCAACGTCGAGATCGACGACCTGATCCAGGTCGGCATGATCGGGCTCACCGACGCGCTCAGCCGCTTCGACGCCGCGCAGGGCGTGCAGTTCGAGACCTTCGCCACGCAGCGCATCCGCGGCGCCATGCTCGACGAGCTGCGCGGCAACGACTACCTCTCGCGCAGCATCCGCAAGCACCAGCGCAGCATCGAGGCCGCGGTGCACAAGCTCGAGCAGCGCCTGGGCCGCGCGCCGCAGGAAGGCGAGATCGCGGCCGAGATGGGCATGTCGCTCGCCGACTACCAGGACCTGCTCGGCAAGGTGCGCGGCACGCAGCTCGTGTACCTGGAGGACATGTCGGGCGACGAGGGCGACAACGACTTCCTCGACCGCCACGTCGGCGACGAGACGGTGAACCCGCTCGCGCAGCTGCAGGACCACCGCATGCGCGCGGCGCTGGTGGAAGCCATCAAGACGCTGCCCGAGCGCGAGCAGTACGTGATGAGCATGTACTACGAGCACGACATGAACCTCAAGGAGATCGCGGCCGTGCTCAAGGTCACCGAGTCGCGCGTGTGCCAGCTGCACAGCCAGTCCATCGCGCGGCTGCGCGTGAAGCTGCGCGAGTACTGATGGACCACCCCCTACGCGCTTCGCGCGCCCCCTCGAGGGGGCAACACCGGCGGACCGGCAAAGCCGGATCCGCGGTGTTTGCTTGAAACGCCGGTGAAGCGCACACAGGTGTTCGGAGGCGTCCATGTTCGACCGATTTCGCAGCAAGGTCCCCGCCACACCTGAGGCGCCCGCGCCCGTTGCCGCGCCCGACCTGAGCGCCGCCGTGCGCTCCATCGCCGGCCAGGCCTCGTCCATCGGGCGCGAGGCGGCGGAGGTGCGCGGCATCATCGAGGACACCACGCGCCAGTCGGCGCTGCAGGCCCAGGCGCTGCGCGAGCTGGCCGAGCGCGTGGGCGAGATCACGCGCTCGCAGCACGGCATCGGCCAGGTTTCGGCCGAGGGCCTGCAGGCCACCGAGCGGGCGCGCGAGGCGGTGCTGGCCATCGGCCACGAGGTCGGCGGCATCGTCGCCAGCCTGCGGCAGGTGCTGGACGCGGCGGGCACCATCTCGCAGATTGCGCTGCAGACGCGGCTGGTCGCCTTCAACGCCTCGGTCGAGGCGGGGCGGGCCGGCGAGGCCGGGCGCGGCTTCGGCGTCGTGGCCGACGCGGTGAAGGACCTCGCGGCCCGGGTGGACGCCTCGTCCCGGGACATCATGGGCACCGTGGCCGAGCTCGACGGCCGCATCGAGGCGCTGTCGCACGAGATCAGCCAGCGCGACGACGTGGCGGCCCGGCAGGGCGCCTTCCAGCAGGCCCTGGCCGACGTCGAGGGCGGCGTGCGCAGCGTCACCCAGGCGGCCGACGAGAGCCGCGCCGCCGGCGACGCGCTGAACGCGCAGATGGAAGCCATCGGTGCCGGGATGCAGCAGACCGCGCGCTCGCTCGAAGCCGCCATGAAGCGCAGCGAGCATTTCCTCTCGGTCTCCGAGCGCCTGATCGAGCTCGTCGCGCAGTGCGGGCTGGAGACCGACGACACGCCCGCCATCAACGCCTGCATCGAGGCCGCCGCCGAGGTCTCTGCCCTGCTGGAAGAGGCCGTGCGCAGCGGCGCCGCGTCGATGGACGACCTGTTCGACGAGCATTACCAGCCCATCGCCGGCACCCATCCGCCGCAGCACACCACGCGCTTCGTGGCGCTGGCCGACCACCTGTTCCCGGCGGTGCAGGAGCGCCTGCTCACGCTGAACGACAAGGTGGTGTTCTGCATCGCCGTCGACCGCAACGGCTACGTCGCCACGCACAACCGCAAGTACTGCCAGCCGCAGCGCGGCGACCTGGCGTGGGACACGGCCAACAGCCGCTACCGCCGCATCTTCGACGACCGCACGGGCCTCGCCTCGGCGCGCAACCAGCGGCCCTTCCTGCTGCAGACCTACCGGCGCGACATGGGCGGTGGCGAGTTCGTCGTGATGAAGGAAGTGTCGGCGCCGATCCGCGTCGGTGGCCGGCACTGGGGCGGACTGCGCCTCGCCTTCCACTTCTGACGCGCTCGGGGACCGGTCCTCCGCCGATGCGAAGCACGCCGGTACCCGTGGCCAGTGCGGCCGTCGAATGCGGCCCGGCCGGCTCGCCCGCGCGCTGGCTCCGCTGGCCGGTGCCGGCCCTGCTGGTGTGGAGCGCATGCTTCGCCGTCTTCGGCCTGCTGCAGGCGTTGCAGGTGCCGCTGCCGGTGGCGGCCGGCGTGAGCCTGGCATGCGGCGCGCTCGGCAGCCTGGCGGGCAGCACGCCGTGGCGACGGATCTTCATCGCGGCCGGGGTGCCGCTGACGCTGGCCGGCGCAGGCGTGGGCACGGCCTTGCCGGGCTGGGCATGGCTGCTGCCGCTGCTGGTGCTCCTGACGATCTACCCCTTGCGCACCTGGGGCGATGCGCCCTTGTTGCCAACGCCGCGCGGCGCCCTCCAGGGGCTGGCCCGGCTGGCACCGCTGCGCGAGCAGGCGCGGGTGCTGGATGCCGGCTGCGGGCTCGGCGCCGGTCTGCGCGAACTGCACCGGACCTACCCGCTCGCGCGCATCGAGGGCATCGAATGGAGCCGGCCGCTCGCGGCCCTGTGCGCGCTGCGCTGCCGCTACGCCGCGGTGTGCCGCGGCGACCTCTGGGCGGCCGACTGGTCCGGCTACCAGCTCGTCTACCTCTTCCAGCGCCCCGAGAGCATGGCGCGCGCGGTGGAGAAGGCCGCGCGCGAGCTGCCGGCCGGCGCCTGGCTCGCGAGCCTCGCCTTCGAGGCGCCGATGCTTCGACCCACCGCCCGCCACCGTTGCCCGGACGGGCGGCTGGTCTGGCTGTATCGCGCGCCGTTCCGGCGCCGCTGAGCGCACGGCGAGACACCTTGGCGACACCCGCCGTGCGCAGCGCGCACCACCCGGGTGGGATCTTTGCCGATTCCCTTGGCGGCCTGCGCGCGCCATGCTGGGCGATCTTTGCCATCAGCCCAGGAGTGCGCCCAGTGACCACCGATGCCGCGGTTCCCGTACAACAGAAATGCTGGCCCAAGCGCCTGCCCCGGGATCTCGCGATCCCCGAGACATCGCTGTGGTTCAACCTCGAGGTCAGCGCCACGCGCTTCCCGGACAAGCCGCTGTACCGGTTCTTCGGCCGGTCGATGAGCTTTTCGCAGGCACGCGCGCAGGCCGAGGCCGTGGCCGGCTGGCTGCAGAGCGTGGGCGTGCAGACGGGCGACCGCGTGCTGCTCGACATGCAGAACTGCCCGCAGTTCGCGGTGGCGGCCTACGGCATCCTGCGGGCGAACGCCGTCGTGGTGCCGGTGAACCCGATGAACCGGGCGGAGGAACTCAAGCACTACATCAGCGATTCGGACGCGCGCGTGGCGATCTGCACCGTGGACGTGGCCGGCGCGCTCGCCGAGGCGAGCGCCGCGCTGCCCGAGGCGCAGCGGCTCACCCACATCCTCGCCACCCGCTACACCGACGCCATGCCCGAGGGCGACCTGGACGAGGCCGACCGGCCGGCCCCGGCGATCGAGGCCTGGCTGCGCAGCGACCCGCCGCTGCCGGCGAATGCGCTGCGCTGGGCCGACGTGCTGGCGCAGCGGTTCGTGCCCGGGCCGCACACCGCCCGGCCGGACGACATGGCCTTCCTGCCCTACACCTCGGGCACCACCGGCCTGCCCAAGGGCTGCATGCACACGCACCGCACGCTGATGGCCAACAGCGTCACCGGCGCTTTCATGCATTCCGGGCCCGAGACGGTGGCGCTGGGCGTCGTGCCCTTCTTCCACATCACGGGGCTGATGTACGGCGTGCACGGCGCCATCCATTCCGGATCGACCGTGGTGGTGATGCCGCGCTGGGACCGCGAACTCGCCGGGCGTTGGATCTCGCGCTACGGCGTGACCATGTGGACCTGCATCCCCACCATGGTGATCGACCTCTTCGGCAGCCCGAACTACGCGAGCTTCGACATGTCGAGCCTCAAGTTCATCAGCGGCGGCGGTGCGGCCATGCCGCAGGCGGTGGCCGAGCGGCTGCGCGCGCAATATGGCCTGACCTTCGCCGAAGGCTACGGCCTGACGGAGACCGCAGCGCCCAGCCACGTCAACCCACCCGAAGCGGCCAAGCTGCAATGCCTGGGCATTCCGTTCTTCGGCGTGGATTCGCGCATCGTCGACCCCGACACCTTGCGCGAACTGCCACCCGGCGAGACGGGCGAGATCGTCACCCACGGGCCCATGGTCTTCAAGGGCTACTGGAAGCACCCGGAGGCGACGCGCAAGGCGTTCATCGAGATCGACGGCAAGCCCTTCTTCCGCACCGGCGACCTGGGCCGCATGGACGAGGATGGCTACTTCTTCATCACCGACCGCCTCAAGCGGATGATCAACGCCAGCGGCTTCAAGGTGTGGCCGGCCGAGGTGGAGGCGCTGCTCTACAAGCACCCGGCGGTGCAGGAGGCATGCATCATCGCCGCCCACGACGACTACCGCGGCGAGACGGTGAAGGCGGTGGTGGTGCTGCGCAGCGACGCGCGCGGCAAGACCACGGCCGAGGACATCATCGGCTGGGCGCGCGAGAACATGGCCGCCTACAAGGTGCCGCGGCTGGTGGAGTTCGTGGAGGCGCTGCCCAAGACGGCGTCCGGCAAGGTCATGTGGCGCATGCTGCAGGACGCCGAAGGGACGAAGAAGGCGGCCTGAGCGGGCGGTGGCGCCGGGCCTGCGCTGACACCTTCACCCCGGCCCTCTCCCGCAAGCGGGAGAGGGGCAGACGGTGTTTCGCGGAGCGCGGCGGGCTTGCAACGCCGCCCGGCCGCCTCCCTCTCCCGCTGCGCGGGAGAGGGAGGGGGTGAGGGTCTGCGGGCCTTAGAACCGCGAGCCCGGTTGCTGCAGAAATGCCAGTTCCTCTTCCGTGGAAGCCCGCCCGAGGATGGCGTTGCGGTGCGGAAAGCGGCCGAACCGCGCGATGACGTCGCGGTGCAGGTGGGCATAGCGCAGCATCTCGTCGATGCCGCTGGCCTCGGCGGCCAGTTCGGTGAACAAGCGCACCGCGTCGTCCTGCAGGCGCAGGTCTTCCGCGTGTTCGTAGGGCAGGTAGACGAAGGCGCGCTGCAGGGGCGGCAGCTGCCGGTCGCGGCCGTCGGCCACGAGCTGCTGTGCGGCTTCGAGCGCCAGGGTGTCGCCGCAGAAGGCACGCGGCGTGTCGCGCCACACATTGCGCGTGAACTGGTCGAGCAGCAGGATGCGGGCAAGCGCCGTGGCCGGCGTGTCCATCCAGTCGCGCAAGGCCCCGGCGCAGGCCTGCTCGATGAGCGGGCCGAAGCGGCGGCGGATCTCGTCGTCGAACGACGGGTTCTTCACAAACCACTCGGGCCGTGCCCGGCCATGCTCCGGCGTGCCCGGGCGGCCGAACCAGAAATCGAGCACGGCCTCGGCGGCCGCGGCGTCGCTGTTCGTCATGCCTGCAGCGCCTGGGTTTCCGGGTGCCGCTGCATGTAGGCCCGCACGTAGGTGCACACCGGCTTGATGCGCAGACCCTGCGCCTTCGCGTGTTCCACGGCCGCGGCCACCAGGGCGGCCGCGATGCCGCGCCCGCCCACTGCCGGAGGCACCACCGTGTGCACCATGTGCATCACGTCGTCGTGCAGTTCGTACTCGGCCACGCAGAGCTGGCCTTCGACGGTGGCCTCGAAGCGCGAATGCGCCTTGTTGTGCTCGATGCGGTAGGTCGTCATCCGGCGAAGTCCTCGGGAAGCGATCGGCGGCATTCAACGGCCGGCGGCCTCGCGCCCGTGCGCGAGATGGGTGCGCATCAGCGCCTGCACCCGCTCGGCATTGCGCATGCGCAGCGCCGCCATGATGTCGCGATGCTCCTGCAGCGAGGCTTCGAGCCGGCCCTGCTTGAACAGCGAATGATGGCGATAGAGCTTCATCACCTTGCGCAGGTCGGCCACGGTCTGGTTGCGCCAGCGGTTGCCGGCGATCTCCAGCAGCCGCATGTGGAACCGCTCGTTGGCGGCGAAGAAGGCATCGCGCTCGTGCACCGTGGCTTCCAGCGCCTGGTGCAGCGCATCGAGCTCGGCGATCTGCGCATCGCTCGCGTGCTCGGCCACGTGGGCGGCGGCATCGCTCTCGAGCAGGGCGAGCAGGTGGTAGACCTCGGCGAGGTCGCGGTCCGACACCTCGGTGACGTAGGCGCCGCGGCGCAGCTTCATCGTCACGAGGCCTTCGGAGGCCAGCACCTTCAGCGCCTCGCGCAGCGGCGTGCGGCTGATGCCGAATTCCGCGGCCAGCGCCTGCTCGTCGATCCAGCTCCCGGGGGCCAGCAGGTGCGCCACGATGCGCTCACGCAGCCGCACCGCCACCCGCTCGTAGAGCGCGCCTTCGGACAGGCTCGCGCCGGCCGCGGCCGGCCGGATCGGGGTGGAGGTCGTGTCGCTTGCCATTCGGAAGATCCGCCGGGCGGGAGGGTATGCGGTGTGCCTCTGACGATGAGGAGGCGCCGAGCCGGGTGCCGATGCATCGCCCTCGACACGTCGGCCCGGATGCATGTCGCGCTGGACGAAAACCGGCGCTCCATACATATAATTCAATTTTGAATTATGGCCCAGCGGGCGGCGGCGGCGCAATCAGGCCAAGCCCGCGGTTGGCGGTGCCGGACCCGATGGCTTGCGATCGGTCGTGCGATCGGTCGTGCGATCGGTCCGGTCTGTTCGATCGCTCCGCCAACCAGACCTTCCGCCGTCCTTCGTTCCCGTTTGCGCAACCGTCCGTCCCGCTGGAACCACTCATGTCCGACTCCAAGTTTCCCGACTCCTCGGCACTGCCCGCCTGGCAGCAGGCCGCCAGCAAATCGGCACCCGGCGGCCAGCTGGAGGCGCTGACCTGGACCACGCCTGAAGGCATTGCCGTCAAGCCGCTGTACACCGCGGCCGACACCGCCAGCCTGCGGCACACCGACACCTTGCCCGGCTTCCCGCCCTTCGTGCGCGGCCCGCAGCCGACGATGTACGCCGTGCGGCCCTGGACCATCCGCCAGTACGCGGGCTTTTCCACCGCCGAGGAGTCCAATGCCTTCTACCGCCAGGCGCTCGCGGCCGGCGGCCAGGGCGTGAGCGTGGCCTTCGACCTCGCCACCCACCGCGGCTACGACAGCGACCATCCGCGCGTCACCGGCGACGTGGGCAAGGCGGGCGTGGCCATCGACTCGGTGGAGGACATGAAGATCCTGTTCGACGGCATTCCGCTGGACAGGGTGAGCGTGTCCATGACCATGAACGGCGCGGTGCTGCCGGTGCTCGCGGGCTACGTGGTGGCTGCCGAGGAGCAGGGCGTGTCGCAGGACAAGCTGTCCGGGACCATCCAGAACGACATCCTCAAGGAGTTCATGGTCCGCAACACCTACATCTATCCGCCCGAGCCGTCCATGCGCATCGTGGCCGACATCATCGAGTACACGGCCAAGCACATGCCGAAGTTCAACTCGATCTCGATCTCCGGCTACCACATGCAGGAGGCGGGTGCGAACCAGGCGCTGGAACTCGCATTCACGCTGGCCGACGGCAAGGAGTACGTGAAGACGGCGCTCGCGCGCGGGCTGGATGTGGATGCGTTCGCCGGGCGGCTCAGCTTCTTCTGGGCCATCGGCATGAACTTCTATCTCGAGATCGCGAAGATGCGCGCCGCGCGGCTGCTGTGGCATCGCATCATGAGCGGCTTCGGCGCCAAGCACCCCAAGAGCCTGATGCTGCGCACCCACTGCCAGACCAGCGGCTGGAGCCTGACCGAGCAGGACCCGTACAACAACGTGGTGCGCACCACCATCGAGGCCATGGCGGCGGTGTTCGGCGGCACGCAGTCGCTGCACACCAACTCGTTCGACGAGGCCATCGCGCTGCCGACCGACACCTCGTCGCGCATCGCGCGCAACACCCAGCTCATCGTGCAGGAGGAGACGCACATCACCAATGTCGTCGACCCCTGGGCGGGCAGCTACCTGATGGAGTCGCTCACGCAGCAGATGGCCGACAAGGCCTGGGCCCTCATCGAGGAAGTGGAGGCCATGGGCGGCATGACGAAGGCCGTCGACAGCGGCTGGGCCAAGCTCAAGATCGAGGCCAGCGCGGCCGAGAAGCAGGCGCGCATCGACAGCGGGCGCGACGTGATCGTGGGCGTCAACAAGTACCGCCTCGACAAGGAAGACCCGATCGAGGTGCGCGAGGTCGACAACGTGGCGGTGCGCGAATCGCAGATCGCGCGGCTGAACCGCATCAAGGCCGGGCGCGACGCGGCGCGGGTGCAGGCGGCGCTGGCCGCGCTGACTGCGGCCGCCGACAAGGGCGACGGCAACCTGCTCGCGCTCAGCATCGAGGCCATCCGCGCGCGCGCCACGGTGGGCGAGGTGAGCGATGCGCTCGAGAAGGTCTTCGGGCGCCACCGCGCCGACATCCAGAAGGTGACCGGCGTGTATGCAGCAGCCTATGACTCGGCCGAAGGCTGGGAGAAGCTTCGCGGCGAGATCGCCGCATTCGCCGAGGAACAGGGCCGCCGCCCGCGCGTGATGATCGCCAAGCTCGGCCAGGACGGCCACGACCGCGGCGCCAAGGTCGTGGCCACGGCCTATGCCGACCTCGGCTTCGACGTCGACATCGGCCCGCTGTTCCAGACGCCCGAGGAATGCGCGCGCCAGGCGGTGGAGAACGATGTGCACGCGGTGGGCGTGTCCACGCTCGCCGCGGGCCACAAGACGCTGGTGCCGGCGATTCTTGCGGAGCTCAAGAAACAGGGCGCCGAGGACATCGTGGTGTTCGTCGGCGGCGTGGTGCCGGCGCAGGACTATGACTTCCTGATGGAAGCCGGCGTGAAGGGCATCTACGGGCCGGGCACGCCGATTCCCGCGAGTGCCAAGGATGTGCTCGAGCAGATCCGCAAGGCGCTCGGCTGAGGCCGGTTGATTTCGAGCCGCTTCGACCTTGAAACCCTTTTTCGTCTACATGCTGGCCTGCGCCGACGGGACGTACTACGTCGGCCACACGGACGAGCTGGAGTTGCGCGTGGCGCAGCACCAGGCCGGCGAGCTCCCCGGCTACACCCACGAACGCCGGCCGGTGCGGCTGGTGTGGTCGCAGGAGACGGCCTCCCGCGCCGAGGCGCTGGAGGCGGAGCGGCGGATCAAGGGGTGGGGGAGGGCGAAGAAGGAGGCTTTGATTGCGGGGGATTGGGCGCGCATCAGCGACCTGGCCCGGAACCGGACGGAGCACCCCCTTGGCTCAGGCGCCGCCACGCCAACCTCCGTTCGCCCTGAGCTTGTCGAAGGGCCTGAGCCTGTCGATGGACCGGTTGATGTGCAGCAAGGGCTTCGACAAGCTCAGCCCGAACGGGATGGGGTGGGGCGGAGCAATCGCACGACACCGCCCGTTCGCCCTGAGCCTGTCGAAGGGCCCGTGAATGGAAGGCAAGGGCTTCGACAAGCTCAGCCCGAACGGGATGGGGTGGGGCGGAGCGATCGCACAACACCGCCCGTTCGCCCTGAGCCTGTCGAAGGGCCGGTGAATGGAAAACAAGGGCTTCGACAAGCTCAGCCCGAACGGGTTGGGGTGGGGCACACCGATCGCACCCCACCCCCCGTTCGCCCTGAGCTTGTCGAAGGGCTCGCCCAAACCATCCTCTCGGCCCAACCCGCCCCCCGCCGCCGCGCCATCGCCAAATCCATCACCCTCCTCGAATCCACCCGCCCCGACCACCGCGCCCAGGCCGACGAGCTCCTCACCGCCCTCGTCCCCCACACCGGCCATTCCCTGCGCCTGGGCATCTCCGGCGTCCCCGGCGTCGGCAAGTCCACCTTCATCGAAGCCCTCGGCCTGCACCTCATCGCGCAAGGCCACCGCGTCGCCGTGCTCGCCATCGACCCCTCGTCCACCGTCTCCGGCGGCTCCATCCTCGGCGACAAGACGCGCATGGCGCAGCTCTCCGTCCACGAGCACGCCTACATCCGCCCCAGCCCCTCCAGCGGCACGCTCGGCGGCGTGGCCGAGAAGACGCGCGAGGCCATGCTGGTGCTCGAGGCCGCCGGCTACGACGTCGTCATCGTCGAGACCGTCGGCGTCGGCCAGAGCGAGACCGCCGTGGCGGCGATGACCGACATGTTCGTGCTGCTGCAGCTGCCCAATGCCGGCGACGACCTGCAGGCCATCAAGAAGGGCGTGATGGAGCTCGCCGACCTGGTGCTCGTCAACAAGGCCGACCTCGACCCCGACGCCGCCCGCCGCGCCCGCGCGCAGATCACCTCCGCGCTGCGCCTGTTCGGCCAGCACGGCAACCCGGCCCATGCCGCGCACGACGACACGCTCTGGCAGCCGCAGGTGCTGGAGCTGTCCGCCCTGAAGGCGCAGGGCCTGGACGAGTTCTGGCAGGCCGTCACCCGCTTCCGGGCGCTGCAGCAGGGCAGCGGCCGGTTCGCCGCGCGCCGCCGCCAGCAGAGCCGCGCCTGGATGTGGGAACGCATCGAGGCCGGCCTGAAGGCGCGCTTCCGCGCCGACCCGCAGGTGAAGGAGGCGCTGGCCCGCACCAGCGCCGAAGTCGAAGCCGGCACGCTGGCCGCCTCGGTGGCCGCGCGCCGCCTGCTCGACCTGATGGACTGATCACGACGAAAGACCAAGAACCATGCACGACATCATCGAACAGCTCGAAGCCAAGCGCGACGCCGCGCGGCTGGGCGGCGGCCAGAAGCGCATCGACGCGCAGCACGCCAAGGGCAAGCTCACCGCGCGCGAACGGCTCGACCTGCTGTTCGACGAAGGCACCTTCGAGGAATGGGACATGTTCGTGGAGCACCGCTGCCACGACTTCGGCATGGCAGCGAACACGCCGCCGGGTGACGGCGTGGTCACCGGCTACGGCATGATCAACGGCCGCCTGGTCTTCGTCTTCAGCCAGGACTTCACCGTCTTCGGCGGCGCGCTCTCCGAGGCGCATGCCGAGAAGATCTGCAAGGTGATGGATCAGGCGATGAAGGTCGGCGCCCCGGTGATCGGCCTGAACGACTCGGGCGGCGCGCGCATCCAGGAAGGCGTGGCCTCGCTCGGCGGCTATGCCGAGGTGTTCCAGCGCAATGTGCTGGCCTCGGGCGTGGTGCCGCAGATCAGCCTCATCATGGGCCCGTGCGCCGGCGGCGCCGTGTATTCGCCCGCGATGACCGACTTCATCTTCATGGTGCGCGACAGCTCCTACATGTTCGTCACCGGGCCGGACGTGGTGAAGACGGTGACGCACGAGTCGGTCACGTCCGAGGAACTCGGCGGCGCGGTCACGCACACCACCAAGAGCGGCGTGGCCGACCTGGCGTTCGAGAACGACGTCGAGGCCATCATCATGCTGCGGCGCTTCTTCAACTTCCTGCCGCTGTCCAACCGCGAGAAGCCGCCCGTGCGCAACACCGGCGACCCGGCCGACCGCATGGACTACTCGCTGGACACGCTGGTGCCGGAGAACCCGAACAAGCCCTACGACATCACCGAACTCATCCTCAAGGTGGTGGACGACGGCGACTTCTTCGAGCTGCAGCCCGACTACGCGCGCAACATCGTCATCGGCTTCGCGCGCATGGAAGGCCAGACGGTGGGCATCGTCGCCAACAACCCGCTGGTGCTCGCCGGCTGCCTGGACATCAAGAGCAGCATCAAGGCGGCGCGCTTCGTGCGCTTCTGCGATGCGTTCAACATCCCGGTCATCACCTTCGTCGACGTGCCGGGCTTCATGCCGGGCACCAGCCAGGAGTACGGCGGCATCATCAAGCACGGCGCCAAGCTGCTGTTCGCCTATGCGGAGTGCACGGTGCCCAAGGTGACGGTGATCACGCGCAAGGCCTACGGCGGCGCCTACGACGTGATGAGCTCCAAGCACCTGCGCGGCGACGTGAACTTCGCCTGGCCCAACGCCGAGATCGCGGTGATGGGCGCCAAGGGCGCGGTGGAGATCATCTTCCGCGAGGACAAGAACGACCCCGCCAAGCTGGCCGCGCGCGAGGCCGAATACAAGGCGCGTTTCGCGAACCCCTTCGTGGCGGGCGCACGCGGCTTCATCGACGACGTGATCCAGCCGCACGAGACGCGCAAGCGCATCTGCCGGTCGCTCGCGATGCTGCGCGACAAGAAGGTCGAGAACCCGTGGCGCAAGCACGGGAACATTCCGTTGTGAGGCCGGGCGGCGAGTAAAGAGAACCGTTCGGGCTGAGCTTGTCGAAGCCCCTCACGCACCAGACCACCACTCACCGTTCGCCCTGAGCTTGTCGAAGGGCCGCGCGCACACCGTTCATGCTTCGACAGGCTCAGCACGAACGGTGTGTGGAAGGCCCGAACAGCGCACGGTGCGGGAGACCGAAGAAATGTTCAAGAAGATCCTGATTGCCAACCGCGGCGAAATCGCCTGCCGCGTCATCCAGACCGCCAGGAAGCTCGGCATCGCCACCGTGGCCGTCTACTCCGAGGCCGACCGCGATGCGCGCCATGTGGCGCTCGCCGACGAATCGGTGTGCATCGGCGCGCCGCCGAGCCGCGAGTCCTACCTCGTGGCCGACAAGATCATTGCCGCCTGCAAGCAGACCGGCGCCGAGGCCATCCACCCCGGCTACGGCTTTCTGTCGGAGAACGAAGCCTTCGCCAAGCGGGTGGAAGACGAAGGGCTGGTCTTCATCGGCCCCAAGCACCATTCGATCGCGGCCATGGGCGACAAGATCGCCTCCAAGAAGCTGGCGAACGAAGCCAAGGTCAACACCATTCCCGGCTGGAATGACGCCATCGACACGCCCGAGCAGGCGGTGAAGATCGCGCGCGACATCGGCTACCCGGTGATGATCAAGGCATCGGCGGGCGGCGGCGGCAAGGGCCTGCGCGTGGCCTACGACGACAAGCAGGCGCACGAAGGCTTTGCCTCCTGCCGCAACGAGGCCAAGAACAGCTTCGGCGACGACCGGGTGTTCATCGAGAAATTCGTCGAGGAGCCGCGCCACATCGAGATCCAGGTGCTGGGCGATGCGCACGGCAACATCGTCTACCTGCACGAGCGCGAATGCTCCATCCAGCGCCGCCACCAGAAGGTGATCGAGGAGGCGCCGTCGCCCTTCATCAGCGACGCGACGCGTAAGGCCATGGGCGAGCAGGCCGTCGCTCTCGCGAAGGCGGTGAAGTACCAGAGCGCGGGCACGGTGGAATTCGTCGTCGGCCGGGACCAGAGCTTCTACTTCCTGGAGATGAACACCCGGCTGCAGGTGGAGCACCCGGTCACCGAATGCATCACCGGGCTGGACCTGGTGGAGCTGATGATCCGCGTGGCCGCCGGCGAGAAGCTGCCCTTCACGCAAGAGCAGATCCCGATGCGCGGCTGGGCCATCGAATGCCGCATCAATGCGGAGGATCCGTTCCGCGGCTTCCTGCCCTCGACGGGCCGCCTGGTGCGCTACAGCCCGCCGGCGGCCACCATGGAAGCGGCCGGCCCGGTGCCCGAAGGCGGCGGCGTGCGGGTGGACACGGGCGTCTACGAAGGCGGCGAGATCCCGATGTACTACGACTCGATGATCGCCAAGCTCATCGTGCACGGCCGCGACCGCGCGGATGCGATCGCGAAGATGCGCGAGGCGCTCAACGGCTTCGTCATCCGCGGCATCTCGAGCAACATCCCCTTCCAGGCGGCGCTGCTCGCGCACCCGAAGTTCGTCTCGGGCGAGTTCAACACCGGCTTCATCGCCGAGCACTACCGCGACGGCTTCAAGGCCGAGGACGTGCCCCACGACGACCCGCTGTTCCTCGTGGCCCTGGCGGCGGTGGCCAACCGTCGCTTTCTCGAGCGCGCCGCCGGCATCAGCGGTCAGCTGCCCGGTCATGGCGTGCGCGTGCG
This sequence comes from Rubrivivax sp., assembly GCA_044506225.1. Classification (GTDB taxonomy): domain Bacteria; phylum Pseudomonadota; class Gammaproteobacteria; order Burkholderiales; family Burkholderiaceae_C; genus JAKFDI01. Next base: position 17,541 of record JBIQKU010000046.1, read on the forward strand.
CGATGCGTTCGAGGTGGTGGTCAAGGGCGAGCAGGGCCGCAACATCCACCATGCGGTGGAGCTGAAGATGAACGGCTCCATGGTCGTGGACGTCGGCGGACAGCGCTACGAGATCGCCAAGGACTGGCGCTTCGGCCAGATCCGCGCCACCGGCACCTGCAACGGCCAGCCCTTCACCGCACAGATCGAGCGCGACGGCGTATGGCTGCGCATCGCGCACAACGGCCGGGCCATCCAGGCCATGGTGCTGTCGCCGCGCGCCGCGGAGCTCGCGAAGCTGATGCCCTACAAGGCGCCGCCCGACACGAGCAAATTCCTGCTCTCGCCCATGCCCGGCCTGCTCGCCGATGTGGTGGTCGAAGTCGGTCAGCAGGTGCAGGCCGGCGAGCGGCTGGCCGTGATCGAGGCGATGAAGATGGAGAACATCATGCTCGCCACGCGTGATGCGGTGGTGGCCGAGGTGCTGGCGAACAAGGGCGAGAGCCTGGCGGTCGACCAGCCGATTCTTCGTTTCGAGTGAGGCCCGCCATGACGCAGCACCGCGACAAGCCCTTTCGCATCCTGGGCATCCAGCAGATCGCCATCGGCGGGACCAGCAAGGAGCGCCTGAAGTCGCTGTGGGTGGATGTGCTTGGGCTCGAGGTCAAGAGCACCTTCGTCTCCGAGCGAGAGAACGTCGACGAGGACATCTGCGCGCTCGGCCACGGCCCGCATGCCGTGGAGGTCGACCTGATGCAGCCCATCGACCCGAACGGCAAGCCGGCGGTGCACACCACGCCTCTGAACCATGTGGGGCTGTGGGTGGACGACCTGCCCAAGGCCGTCGAATGGATGACGGCGCACGGCGTGCGCTTTGCACCCGGTGGCATCCGCAAGGGCGCGGCCGGCCACGACATCTGCTTCATCCACCCCAAGGGGAACGAGCAGTTTCCGGTGGGTGGCGAAGGTGTGCTGATCGAGCTGGTGCAGGCGCCGGCCGAGGTGATCGCGGCCTTGTGCCCTTGAGTTTTCGCTGTCGAATCGGTTGACAGCCGGTTACCGAATTTCCCGATCTCCATAGAAAAACGTCTTGCAAATCAAGGGTTTGTGAATGTGGCCTTGTCCTTGCTAGGAGGGCGCCGGCAGTAGTCGTCACATGACATTCACTCGACCCAGGAAGGGGCAAGACATGGAAATTCAGAAATGGGCAGTGGGCGCGCTCGGGGCCTTGGCCCTGGCGTCCGCCTCGCATGCCGCGGGCTTCGTCAACGGCGGTTTCGAGAACGGCAACACGGACGGCTGGACCGTGGGCACGGCGACGCGCAACGCCGACCTGACGAACCTCGTTCCGGGCAACTACCTGAACGGCGCCACGGGCCGCTCGGCGATCGTCGGCGCGGGTACCGTGGATCCGGTCATCGGTGCCGCGCTCGGCACGACGGTCTACTCGGGCAATTGGTCCTACCGCGTGGAAGACACGACGGATGGCGGCTACCTGTCCGTCATCAGCCAGACGGTGAACAACTACACCGACGCCAACATCTTCTTCGCCTGGAAGGCCGTGCTGGAAGGCGCCCACAGCGCCGAACAGGCCGCGGGCATGAAGATCGAACTGGTCGACCTGACGGCGAATGAAACGGTCATCTCGCGCATCTACAGCGCCGAGTTCACCAGCGCCGGCGGCGACAACCGATTCAGCCAGCAGGGGGTGTACTACTACACGCCCGATTGGCAGATCGAGCAGCTCACGATCGACGCCGGCCGCCTGGGCCATGACTTCCGGCTGACCGTGCTCGCGACCGACTGCGACCCGACCGCGCACCTGGGCTACGTCTACCTCGACGGCTTCGGTGCCGTGACCCCGCCCCCGACCGACGTGCCGGAACCCGCCAGCGCACTGCTGGCCGGCACGGCGCTGCTTGCGCTGTACGGCGCCCGCCGTCGCAAGCAGGCCTGATCGATTCCGTCCTGAGACGAAGGGCCGGCTCTGCCGGCCCTTTGCCATTGGCTGGCCGCTCGGATGCGTCCGCCGGCGCGAAGAAGCTCACGCGCCCGGTGTCCACAGCGGTCCCGCCACGCGGTCGGGGGGCGCCTTCCGAGGCACGAAAACCCAGAATAGCCGGCCGCCGCCACCGAGGTTCCCATGCACCAGCTCCTGCACCTCTCGACACCTGCCCGTGCCCGGCCTGGACGCACCGCCTGGATCGGCGGCGTCCTGCTCGGCCTGCTGTCCGCCTGCAGCCAGGGCGACCCGGCCGCCTCGGGGCGCGAGCTGCTCGCCAAGGGCGACTACCCGGGGGCCGTCATCGAGTTCAAGAACGCGGTGCAGGCGCAGCCCGAATCGGCCGAGGCCCGCGTGCTGCTGGCCGACGCGTTGGAGCGGGTGAACGACATCGCCGGCGCCGAACAGCAGCTCGTGCGGGCGGTGGCCAGCGGTGGCGACGAGAACGTGCTGGTGCCGCGCATCGCGCTGATGATGCTCGACCGCGGCGAGCACGAAAAACTCGTGCGCGAGTTCGAAGACCGCAAGCTTGCCAACCCCGAGGCCGACAGCACGCTGCGCGCCACGGTGGCGCTCGCCGCGGTCGCGCTGCGGCGCATCCCGCTGGCGCAGGCACAGCTCGAGGCCGTGGCCGACACGCCTGCGGCCGCGCTCGCGCGCGCGCAACTGCTGCTCGCCGGCGGCAAGTTGCCCGAGGCCATCGAACAGATCGGGCAGGTGCCCCTGGATGGCGGCGCGCCGTGGTGGGTGCTGCGCGCCGCCAGCCGCATTGCCGCCGCCGGCGGCGACGGGCCGCGTGCGCTCGGCTTGATTCGCGCGGCGCACGAAGCGGTGCCCTGGCACCGCGGATTGACCGGCGAGTATGGCGAAGCGCTGATCAGCGCCGGAAAGTTCGCCGAGGCGGCGGCGATCCGTGACCGGCTGCGCAAGGAGGCGCCGAACCAGTTCTGGGCGGTCTATCTCGATGCGCTGCTGCTCGCCCGTGAAGGACGTGCGGAGGCCAGCCATGCCGCCGCCCTCAAGGTGCTCTCGGCCGCTCCCGACCACGCGCCCACGGTGCTGCTCGCCGCATCGGCCGAACTGCAGTCGGGCGACGTGGCCATGGCCGACAAGCGGCTGCAGGCGCTCGTCCACAAGCAGCCGGATTCGTTGCCGGCGCTGCGCCTGCTGGCGCAAAGCCAGTTCC
>JBIQKU010000047.1:0-20563 GCA_044506225.1 Rubrivivax sp.
TTGCGCCGCTTGCGCTCGATCATGGCCTTGAGTTCGGACTTGGCGAACTCGGTTTCGCGCGTGCCTGTGGTCGTCGGCTCCAGGTCGCTCCATTCGGTGGCCGGGTTGGCCACGAACTTGACGACCTTGCGGAAGAAACTAGTCGTGTCTTTGGGGTCCGACATGTGGAGGAAGGCCGCGTCAGCGAGCCGATGCGAAGGCCGCGCAGCGGCCGATCCGCGGCCCCGGGGTGAACGCCCGTCGGACGAGTCGGCCGTCGAGTCAGCGCGGCGGCGTCAGTCGCCGAACATCTTCTGCTTCATCTCCCGCCGCTGCTGCGCTTCGAGGGACAGTGTAGCCGTGGGTCGTGCGATCAAGCGGCCGAGCCCGATGGGTTCGCCTGTTTCGTCACAGAAACCGTAATCGCCCGCGTCGATGCGGGCGATCGACTGGGAGATCTTCTTGAGCAGCTTGCGCTCGCGGTCGCGGGTGCGCAGTTCGAGGGCGTGTTCCTCCTCGATGGTGGCGCGGTCGGCCGGGTCGGGCACGATGGAGGTGTCCTCGCGCAGATGCTCCGTCGTCTCGTCGGCGTTGGACAGCAGGTCGTCCTTGAGCATGCGCAGCCGCTCGCGGAAAAACTCGAGCTGCTTGTCGTTCATGTACTCGCTCTCGGGCATGGCCAGCAGTTCGGCTTCGCTGAGGTCACGGCCGGCCTTGGTCTTCCAGGCGTTGGCGAGCTTGGGATCCGGCTTGTGGGCCGGCTTGGGGGTATCTACTGCCAGGTTGTTCATCTGTCGAGTCGGTGGCCGGGGCGGTGCGAACCGGTCGGCAAATCGGGAAGTCGCCGGCGGCAGGGGTGCTGCGGGCGGGGCGGGAGGCGCGGCGCGGGTGCTGCGCGAGGCGCGGGATTTGACCACAGGGGTTGCTGTGGCCACTGCGGTGTTTTCGTCGTTGCCGGCCGCGATGGCTTCGGCCGTGACAGGCTCGGGCGTGGTCGCCGCAACCGGCTTGGTCTTGGCGGGAGCGGCGGGCTTGGTCGCCGGCTTCGCGGCGGTCTTCGGCGCCGCCTGCGGCTTGTCCGCGGTCTTGGCGGCGGCCTTGGGCGCGGCCTTCGCGGCGGGCTTGACGGCCGCCTTCGCTGCACCCTTTACCGCCGGTTTGGCCGGCGTCGCCGCCTCGGTGGCGGGCTTCTTCGTCGGGGCTTTCTTGGCCGGGATCTTGCTCACGTCGCTCTCCTGAAGCGGCGGGTTACCCCGCACGATCCCCGGCGGTTAGGCTGCCGGGGCGGATTTGGGCGCGGCGGATTGTAGCCACGTTGTCCTGGCGGCGCCGGGGGGCGCCAAGCGTTCGCGCACGGGGCGCGAACAAGGCGTCAAAACCGGTGCGAGCGGCTCATGCGAGGCACTGTTCCAGGCCCTGCATGAACACGTCGCGTGGCAGGTCCAGGCCGATGAACACCATCTTGCTGCCCTTCTTCTCGCCCGGCATCCATTTCGGGCCGAGGTCGCTGCCCATGAGCTGGTGCACGCCCTGGAAGATCACCTTGCGGTCGGTGCCCTTCATGTGGAGCACGCCCTTGTAGCGCAGCAGCTTGGGGCCGTAGACCTGCACCACCGAGCCGAGGAAGTCCTCGAGCTTGGCGGCGTTGAAGGGCCGGTCCGAGCGGAAGACGAAGGACTTCACGTCGTCGTCGTGATGGTGGTGGTGCGGGTGGTCGCAGTGTTCGCCATGTTCGTGATCGTGGTCATGGTCGTGGTGCGCATGGCCGTGGTCGTGCGCGTCGGCCTTCAGGAACTCGGGGTCGATGTCGAGCTTGGCGTTGAGGTTGAAGCCCTTGAGGTCGAACACCTCGGAGATCGCCACGTCGCCGAAGTTGACCCGGCGCTGCGGGGCGCGCGGGTTCATGTGCTTGACGCGGTGGGCCAGGGCGTCGACGGCCGGCTCGTCCACCAGGTCGGCCTTGCTGATGAAGATCTGGTCGGCGAAGCCCACCTGCCGGCGCGCCTCCTGGCGCGAATCGAGCTGCTGGTCGCCGTGCTTGGCGTCCACCAGGGTCAGGATGGAGTCGAGCAGGTAGCTCTCGGCGATCTCGTCGTCCATGAAGAAGGTCTGCGCCACCGGGCCGGGGTCGGCCAGGCCCGTGGTCTCGATCACCACGCGGTCGAAGTCGAGCTCGCCCTTGCGCCGCTTCGCCGCCAGGTCGGACAGCGTGGTGCGCAGGTCCTCGCGGATGGTGCAGCACACGCAGCCGTTGTTGAGCTGGATGATCTGCTCCTTCGAGTCCTGCACCAGGATCTCGTTGTCGATGTTCTCGTCGCCGAACTCGTTCTCGATGACGGCGATCTTCTGGCCGTGCGCCTCGGTGAGCACGCGCTTGAGCAGGGTGGTCTTGCCGGAGCCGAGGAAGCCGGTGAGGATGGTTGCGGGAATGAGACCTTGTGCCTGTGCCATGACGAATCCGTGGGTTGGGGGCCGCCGCGCCGGGCGGCCGGAGCGTGTCGGCGCGAATGCGGACATATGGGGCCGCCGCGCAACATCGCAAGCTAGCACATCTGTCAAGCCGCGCCGCGGACGCGGCCGGCCGGCGCCGGGCGCCGCCGCGGGGCGGCCCGGGCGTTCGGGTTAAGCTGCCCCTTCCTGCGTTCCATCGCCCTGGCGAACCGTGTCAGAACCTCACACAAGTGGCCGATCCCGGCCGGGCGAGCGGCCCGCGCCGCCCGCCGACAAGCGCAACCTGTTCCAGCGCCTCGTCGAACTCGTCTCGCCCACCCCCGATTCCAAGGACGACCTGATCGAATCCCTCGCCGAGGCGGAGCGGCGCGAGCTGATCGAGCCCGAGTCGCGCATGATGCTCGAGGGCGTGATCCGCATGGCCGACCTCACGGCCGGCGACGCGATGGTGGCGGCGCCCCGCATGGACCAGCTGGACATCGACGCGCCGTACGAGGAACTGCTGCGCATCGTCATCAGCACCGCCCATTCCCGCTTTCCGGTCTACGAGGGCCAGCGCGACAACGTCATCGGCATCCTGATGGCGAAAGACCTGCTCAAGCTGCAACGCTCGCCGGGGCTGAACCTGCGGACGCTGCTGCGCCCAGCGGTGTTCGTGCCCGAGTCCAAGGGGCTCAACGAGCTGCTGCGCGACTTTCGCTCCAACCGCAATCACCTGGCCATCGTCATCGACGAGTTCGGCAACACCGCGGGGCTGATCACCATCGAGGACGTGCTCGAGGAGATCGTCGGCGAGATCGAGGACGAGTTCGACGAAAAGGCCAACGACACCAGCATCTACACCCTGGCCGACGGCAGTCGCCGGGTGGCGGGCGATGCCACGATCGCGGCGGTCAACGAAGCCTTCGACGAACACTTCCCGGCGGACGAGTTCGACACCATCGGCGGCTTGATCGCGCATGAGCTCGGCCGGGTGCCGCGGCGCGGCGAATCGGTGGTGGCCGGCGGGCTGCTCTTCAACGTGATGCTCACCCGCGGCGGCGCCGTCAAGTGGTTCAAGGTGACGCCGGCGCCCGAGTCCGAGGGCGAGGACGCCGCCGACTGATGGCCGGGGCGCCCCGCGAGGCGCGGCCCCGGCGAGCGGCGCTGGCGCTGGACCTGGCCGTGCTGGCCGCGGCGGGCGCGCTGCACACCCTGGCCTACGTGCACACCGCCTGGTGGCCCCTGCAGATGCTGGCGGTGGCCTTGCTGGCCGGGCGCGTGGCGCAGGCCTCGCCGGCGCGGGCCGCCGTGTTCGGCTGGGCGTTCGGCACGGCCTGGCTGGCAGCAGGTACCTGGTGGCTTTTCGTCAGCCTGCACCGCTACGGCGGGCTGCCGGCGTGGATGGCGGTGCTGGCGGTCGCGCTGCTCGCGGCCGCGCTTTCCATGTATCTCGCCGCCGCCATGGCTGGGTTCGCGCGCTGGCGCAGCGGCCGCGTGGGGCGCGACGCGCTGATGTTCGCGGCGCTGTGGCTGCTCGCCGAACTGGCGCGGGCGGTGATCTTCACCGGTTTTCCGTGGGTGGCCTCGGGCTATGCGCAGCTCGACGCGCCGCTTTCGGCGCTTGCGCCCTGGGTGGGCGTCTACGGCATCGGCTTCGTCGCGGCGGCGCTGTCGGCCGCGGTGGGGCTGGCGGCCAGGGCGGGCCAGCGTGCGCTGGCCGGCGCGACCGGCGTCGCGGCGCTGGTGCCGGGCGCCCTCGCGCTTGCGCCGCAGCCGGTGTTCACGAGCTCGACCGGGACCCTGTCGGTCAGCCTGCTGCAGGGCAACATCCCGCAGGAAGAAAAGTTCGCCTCCGAGCACCAGGCGGCGGCGCTCGAGTGGCATGTGAACCAGCTGCTGGCCGCCGACAGCCGCCTGGTGGTGGCACCGGAGACGGCGTTGCCCTTCTTTCCGCAGCAGCTGCCGCCCGGTTTCTGGCCGGCGCTGAAACAGCGATTCGCGGCCGAGGACTCGTACCACCTCTTCGGCATGCCGCTGGGCGACTACGACAGCGGCTACACCAACTCGGCGGTGGGCATCGCCCCCGGCGGCGCCGAATACCGCTACGACAAGCACCACCTCGTGCCCTTCGGCGAGTTCATTCCGCCCGGCTTTCGCTGGTTCACGCAGATGATGAACATCCCGCTCGGCGACTTCGCCCGCGGGCCTGTCGGTGCGCCGCCCTTTGTGGTCGATGCGCAGCGCGTGGCGCCCAACATCTGCTACGAGGACCTGTTCGGCGAGGAGATCGCCGCGGGCTTCGGCGGTGCGGAGAGCGCCCCGACCGTGCTCGTGAACCTCAGCAACATCGGCTGGTTCGGCGACACGGTGGCCGTGCCCCAGCACCTGAACATCTCACGCATGCGCGCGCTGGAGTTCGAGCGGCCGATGCTGCGCGCGACCAACACCGGCGCGACGGCGGTGATCGACCATCGCGGCGTCGTGCAGGCCAGCCTGCCCGGCTACACCCGTGGCGTGCTGCAGGCCGAGGTCGAAGGCCGCGAGGGGCTGACACCGTTTGCCCGCTGGGCGGCCGCCTTCGGCCTGTGGCCGCTGTGGGTGCTCGGTGCGGGCCTGCCGCTGCTGCTGCGCAGCCGGCGCCCGCGCGGACCCGCCGCCTAGAATCATCGGCTTCGCCCGCAGGCGCTTGGCGCCTCGGGCCTTCGCACCCATCACGCCCATGCTGACCTTCCAGCAAATCATCCTGCGCCTGCAAGACTATTGGGACCGGCAAGGCTGCGCCTTACTGCAGCCCTACGACATGGAAGTCGGCGCCGGCACCAGCCACACCGCGACCTTTCTGCGCGCCATCGGCCCCGAGCCCTGGAAGGCGGCCTATGTGCAGCCGAGCCGCCGCCCCAAGGACGGCCGCTACGGCGAAAACCCGAACCGCCTGCAGCACTATTACCAGTACCAGGTGGTGCTCAAGCCCGCGCCGGCCGACATCCTGGACCTCTACCTCGGCTCGCTGGAGGCGCTGGGCTTCGACCTGAAGAGCAACGACATCCGCTTCGTCGAGGACGACTGGGAGAACCCCACGCTCGGCGCCTGGGGCCTGGGCTGGGAGGTGTGGCTCAACGGCATGGAGGTGACGCAGTTCACCTACTTCCAGCAGGTGGGCGGCATCGAGTGCAAGCCCATCACCGGCGAGATCACCTACGGCCTGGAGCGCCTGGCGATGTACCTGCAAGGCGTGGACAGCGTCTACGACCTGAAGTGGACCGACACGCTCAGCTACGGCGACGTCTACCACCAGAACGAGGTCGAGCAGAGCACCTACAACTTCGAGCACAGCGACGTCGACTTCCTGCTCGGCGCCTTCGCCAGCCACGAGAAGCAGGCGCAGCACCTGATGGCGCAGCAGCTCGCGCTGCCGGCCTACGAGCAGGTGCTCAAGGCCGCGCACAGCTTCAACCTGCTGGATGCGCGCGGCGCCATCAGCGTGACCGAGCGGGCGGCCTACATCGGGCGCATCCGCAACCTGGCGCGCAGCGTGGCCCAGAGCTACCTGGACAGCCGCATGCGGCTGGGCTTCCCGATGGCGCCCAAGGCCTGGGCGGAAGAGACCACGGCCCAGCTGACCGCCAAGCTGCAGAAGAAGGCGGCCTGACCATGACCAAGAACCTGCTGGTCGAACTCTTCGTCGAGGAACTGCCGCCCAAGGCGCTGAAGAAGCTGGGCGAGGCTTTCGCCCATGGCCTGTTCGAAGGGTTGAAGGCGCAAGGGCTCGCGACCGGACATTCGGCGGTCACGCCCTTCGCCTCGCCGCGGCGGCTGGCCGCGCACGTGAGCGCGGTGCGGGCGCAGGCCGAGGACAAGGCGGTGTCGCACAAGCTGATGCCGGTGGCGGTGGCGCTCACCGCCGACGGCCAGCCGACGCCGGCGCTGCTCAAGAAGCTGGCGGCGCTCGGCGCCGATGCGTCGGCCGTGCCCGGCCTGCGCCGGCAGGTCGACGGCAAGGCCGAGGCGCTGTTCCTCGACAGCGTCGCCCACGGCGCGATGCTGGCCGACGGCCTGCAGAAGGCGCTGGACGAGGCCATCGCCCGGCTGCCGATCCCGAAGGTGATGCAGTACCAGCTCGCCGACGGCTGGACCAGCGTGAACTTCGTGCGCCCGGCGCACCGGCTGGTGGCGCTGCACGGCGCCGACGTGGTGAACGTCACCGCGCTCGGCCTGCGGGCGGGGCGCGAGACGCAGGGCCACCGCTTCGAGGCGCCGATGGACCCGGTGGTGCTGCAGGACGCCGACCACTACGCGCGCCAGCTGCAGGAGCAGGGTGCGGTGATCGCGAGCTTCGGCGCGCGCCATGCCGAGATCGTGCGCCAGCTCCACGCGGCCGCCGGCCGCGAGGGCCTCGCGCCCATCGAGGACGCCGCGCTGCTCGACGAGGTGACGGCGCTGGTCGAGCGGCCCAACGTGCTGCTGTGCCGCTTCGAGCCGGAGTTCCTGGAAGTGCCCAGCGAATGCCTCATCCTCACGATGAAGGCCAACCAGAAGTACTTCCCGCTGCTGGACGGCGCCGGCACGCTGACCCACAAGTTCCTGGTCGTGAGCAACATCAGCCCGGCCGACGCGAGCCGGGTGATCGAAGGCAACGAGCGGGTGGTGCGCCCGCGCCTGGCCGACGCCAAGTTCTTCTTCGACCAGGACCGCAAGAAGACGCTGGACTCGCGCGTGGCGGGCCTGGACAAGGTGGTCTACCACGGCAAGCTCGGCACCCAGGGCGAGCGGGTGGCGCGGGTGCGCGCGATCGCACAAGCCATCGGCCAGCGGCTGGGCGGTGCGTCGCTCGCGGCGAATGCCGACCAGGCCGCCACCCTCGCCAAGGCCGACCTGCTCACCGACATGGTGGGCGAGTTCCCCGAGCTGCAAGGCACGATGGGCGCCTACTACGCCCGGCACGACGGCCTGCCGGCCGAGATCGCCGAGGCGATCGAGGACCACTACAAGCCGCGCTTCGCCGGGGACGTGCTGCCGCGCAGCCTGACCGGCATTACCGTGGCGCTGGCCGACAAGCTCGAAACACTGGCCGGCCTCTTCGGCATCGGCCAGGTACCCACCGGCGACAAGGACCCGTTCGCGCTGCGCCGCCATGCGCTGGGCGTGGTCCGCATGCTGATCGAGCGCGAGCTGCCGCTCGAGGTGCCGCAGCTCGTCGGCGATGCCTTCGCCGCCTTCCCCGCCGGCCACGGCCAGGCGCGGGCCGAACTCGGCGTCTTCCTGCAGGAGCGGCTGGTCGGTTATCTGCGTGACACCGGCTACCACGCGCAGGAGGTGGAGGCCGCGGTCGAGGCGCGGCCGGCGCACTGGGCCGAACTGCCGCGCCGCCTGGCCGCGGTGCGCAGCTTTGTCTCGCTGCCTGAGGCCGGCGCACTCGCCGCTGCGAACAAGCGCGTCGGCAACATCCTCAAGAAGTCCGAGCACGGCAGCGGCTCGCTGGTGAATGCGGCCCTGCTGCAGGAGCCCGCCGAACAGGCGCTGGCCGCCGCGCTGAAGGAAGTGCAGCCCGCGGCCGACGCCGCCTTCGAGCGTGGCGACTACGCCGCCTCGCTGTCGGCGCTCGCGGCGCTGAAACAGCCGGTGGATGCGTTCTTCGACGCCGTCATGGTCAACGCGGAGGACCCGGCCCTGCGCAACAACCGCCTGGCGCTGCTCGCGCAGCTGCATGCGGCGATGAACCGGGTCGCGGACTTGTCGAGGCTTGCCGTTTGACGCTGCACGAGCGCTTGATTCGATAATCCGGCCATGAATCGGCAGCAGCAGATCGAGCGCTTCCTCGCCGCGGCGCACCGCGTCGCAGTGCAGCGCCTGCGTGCGGAACCCGCACGGCTTGCCGATGTCTCGGCCCTGCTTGCGCGCTGGCGTGAGCGCTCGGGGGCGACACGCTCCGACCCCTATTGGGACGAATGGCAATCGCTGCTCGATGCCGGCGTCGACGCGGTCGAACGGGCCGTGTGCGCCGATGGCGAACACGCCGCCGTACTGCGCAGCGTGTCTCCGATCTCGGTCCTGTTCACGCAGGCCGAACGCGCCGAATTGCTGCGGCGCGCACGCGGCGAATGAACCGTTCGCAGCTCGAGCATGTGTTGCGGGCAGCGGCTGCGATCGCCCAGGAAAACTCCATTGTCGTGGTCGGCAGTCAGGCCATCCTGCTGCCCTGTCCGGATGCACCCGAATCCTTGCTGGCCTCGCGAGAGGTCGACCTCTACCCGGCGCTGAATCCGGAGCGTGCGGACCTGATCGACGGTGCGATCGGCGCGTTGTCCAGCTTCGACGAAACCTTCGGCTATTACGCCGATGGCGTCAGCCCCGACACGGCCATCATGCCGGCAGACTGGATGAGCCGCGCTACCCTTCACTACATCGGGGACGTCACGGCGATCTGCCCCGACATTCACGACCTCGCCGTCTCGAAATGCGCCGCGGCGCGCGACAAGGATGCGGACTTCGTACGCATCCTGCTCGAGGAGCGAATGATCGACGCGCAAACCCTCGAACAACGCATCCGGCTCCTCGACGCGGCACAGCATCCGGTGGACGCGATGATCCAGTGGGCCAGGCGGCGGGCCGCCGAGGCGAACGCATGAAGCTCATCATCCTCGACCGCGACGGCACCATCAACGAGGACCGTGACGACTACGTCAAGTCGGCCGAGGAATGGGTGCCGATTCCGGGTGCGCTCGAAGCCATCGCGCGGCTCAACCATGCCGGGTGGCATGTGGTGGTGGCGACCAACCAGTCGGGCCTGGGACGTGGGCTGTTCGACATGGCGGCCCTGAACGCCATGCACGCCAAGTTCAACCAGCTGCTCGCCGCGCACGGCGGGCGCGTGGACGCGGTGTTCTTCTGCCCGCATGCGCCCGACGACGGCTGCGACTGCCGCAAGCCGCGGCCCGGGCTGGTGCAGCAGATCGGCATGCGTTACGGCCTGGACCTGTCCAAGGTGCCGGTGGTGGGCGATTCATTGCGTGACCTGCAGGCAGGGGCCGCCCTCGGCTGCCCGACGCACCTGGTGAAGACCGGCAAGTGCGCCGCGCTCGATGACGCGCAGGTCGCCGCCATCGTCGCGCAGGTGCCGGGCACGCAGATGCATGCCGACCTCGCCGCGTTCGCGGCTTCGCTGATCGTCGACGACGCCCCGCCGCCGCGCAGCGCCTTCGGCCGCACCGCCTGATGCCTCCCCTGCTGCCTGCGATCCGCTCGCTCCTCTACCTTCTTTTCCTGGCGCTCACCGTCATGCCGTATGCGGTGGCGGTGCTGATCGCCTCCATCTTCATCCGCGGCAGCCGGCTGTACTGGTTCACCATCGGCTGGCTCCGGTTGGCGATCTGGGGCGCGCGCGTGATCTGCGGCGTGCGCCATCGCATGCACGGGCTGGAGAACCTGCGCTACGCCGAGCGCTCCGGCGCGGTGGTGGTGCTGCCCAAGCACCAGTCGACCTGGGAGACCTTCGCGTTCACCACGCTGATGCCGCGCCCGCTGTGCTATGTGTTCAAGCGCGAGCTGTTGTTCATTCCCTTCTTCGGCTGGGCGATGGCGCGGCTGGACATGATCCACATCGACCGCAGCCGCCGTGCGCAGGCGTGGAGCCGGGTGGCCGAGCAGGGCCGGCGCTACATGGCGCAGGGCAACTGGGTGATCATGTTTCCGGAGGGCACGCGCACGCCGCGCGGCAGCCAGGGCGTCTACAAGGCCGGCGGCACGCGGCTGGCGGTCGCCACCGGTGCGGCGGTGCTGCCGATCGCGGTGACCTCGGCGCGTTGCTGGCCACGCAAGTCCTTTCTGCTGCGCCCGGGCACCATCGACGTGTCCGTCGGCCCGCTGATCGACAGCGCGGGCCGCGAGCCCGACGATCTGCTGCGCGAGGTCGAGACCTGGATCGAAGCCGAGATGCGGCGACTCGATCCCGAGGCCTATCCCGCGCCGGCGCCCGCCTGAACGTTCTGCCCATGCCGCCGCCCGCCGTCCAGCCGCCTGCGCAGTTCGCGCTCTTCGACGACGACGAGGCGGCGGCGCCATGCGCGCCCAGCGCGCCGCCCGCCCCCGCACCGCCGCCGCCCCAGGCGGCCATCTTTCGCCATCCGCAGGCCTCGCGCGAGATCGCCCTGCAAGGGCAGCGCGTCGCCTATGCGCTGCGGCGCGTGCGACGGCGCAGCATCGGCTTCATCGTCGGCACCGAAGGGCTGGCGGTGAATGCGCCGCGCTGGGTGAGCGTGGCCGACATCGAGGCGGCGCTACACGAGAAGGCCGCATGGATCCTGCGCAAGCTGGCCGAGCAGCAGCAGCGCGTGCAGCGCCGGCAAGCGGCGCGGGTGGACTGGCGCGACGGCGTGTCGATTCCGTTCCTGGGCGAAAGCGTGATCGTCGTGCTGGACCCGCGTGTGACTGGCGCCATCCTCAACACCGACGCCACCGCCTTGCCCGGCGTGCCGCGGCTCACGCTGCACCTGGGCCTGCCGCAGAGTGCCGCGCCCGTGCAGATCCGCGACGCGGTGCAGAGCTGGCTGCAACGCCAGGCCCGCCGGGTGTTCGAGGAACGCTGCGCGCATTTCGCGCTTCAGCTCGGCGTGCGGCCCAAGCGGCTTGCGCTGTCGTCGGCGCAGACGCGATGGGGCAGCGCGAGCGCCGACGGATCGATCCGGCTGAGCTGGCGGCTCGTGCATTTCGGCATGGCGACCATCGACTACGTCGTGGCGCACGAACTGGCGCACCTGCGCGAGATGAACCACAGCCCGCGCTTCTGGGACGTGGTGCGCTCGGTGATGCCCGACTACGAGCAGGCCCGCGGCGCGCTCCGCGACGACGTGCTGCCGGTGTTCGACTGAGGTTCGGCTGAGCCCGGCGCCGCACCCGCCGGCGCCCGCGCGAACCCTTCACGCGCCGCCTTCGCGGCATGCCGGGACGGCCGTCCCCGCGGACTGCTGCCTCTCCCTGCCGCCCGCCGCGCGCGGCCTGCGCTGCCGCGCCCGGGTCGCCCCGGTTGCTCAAGTAAATAAGAATCATTATCATTTGTGTTTTGAACAATGTTTGACGATTGGCAACCACCGTGCACTTTTTCCCGCCTGCGCTGCGTGCGCTGACCTGCCGGTGGGCCGCCTGGATCGGCACGGGCGCGGTGTCGGCCCTGCCCGTCGTGCTGGCGGCGCAGCCGGCGCGCGCGCAGGAGGCGGCGACCACGCTGTCGCCGGTGGTCGTCACCGCCACGCGCACCGAGAAGACCGTCGAGGACACGCCGGTGCGCACCGAGCTCGTCACGCGCGAGGAGATCGCGCGCACCCACGCGCGCACGCTGAAGCAGGCGCTGGAGAACGTGCCCGGCCTGCAGATGCGCGAGGTGCGCGGCAAGTCCGGCTACGAGGTCTCGCTGCAGGGGCTGACCAGCGACCAGGTGCTGGTGCTGATCGACGGCCTGCCCATCACCGCCAGCACCGGGTCGACGGTCGACCTGAGCCAGTACCTGATCGGCGACATCGACCACATCGAGGTGGTCAAGGGCGCCACCTCCGCGCAGTACGGCAGCTCGGCGATGGGCGGGGTGATCAACGTCATCACGCGCCGCATCGAGCCGGGGTTCTCGGGCGCGGCGGCGCTCGATGCCGGCAGCCGCGGCAGCCAGAACGCCTCCGGCGGCTCGGGCCACCCGGCCAGCCGCCATGCACGCGTGCGCCTCGAAGGGGGCAGCGAGACGCTGCGCCTGCGGCTGACGGGCGACACGCTCAAGGACGACGGCTTCGGCGTCGACCCCGCCGCCTGGTCGCGCCAGGGCGACGCGGTGCAGCGCCGGCAGATCGCCGCGCGCATGGCCTGGCTGCCGTCCCGGGTGGGCGAGTTCTGGCTCGACGCCGGCCGCTACACCGAGGACGACGAGCAGCGCTACCTCTACTACGTGCCGCCCAACAACGTGCCGCAGCGCAAGTTCGAGGCCATCACCCGCGACCGCCTCGGCGCCGGCGGGCAGTGGACCTTCGGCAACGGCCTGCGCGCGCAGGTCAAGGGCGTGGACGAGCGCTACGACAGCCACTCGCGCGCCTTCTCCAACAGCGCCCAGGTCGGCGACCGCCTCGCCGACCAGCGCACCCGCCACCTCACGGCGCAGGTCGACCTGCCGGCCTGGCGCCGCCAGCTGTGGCAGTTCGGCGCCGACCTGCACGAAGAGCGCCTGATGCAGACCGTCGACGGCGTGGCCGAGCTCGAAGGCAACGGCTCGGCCAAGCGCAGCAGCCGCGAGCTGTTCGTGCAGAACGACATCCTGTTCGACGACACCTGGGAGCTGCTGCTGGGCCTGCGCTGGCAGGACGACTCGGACTTCGGCGGCCATGTCGCGCCCAAGGCCGCGCTCAAGGCACATCTGCTGCGCGGCGAGCGCTGGAACGGCGTGCTGCGCGCCGCCTACGGCCAGGGCTATCGCGTGCCGAACCTCAAGGAGCGGCATTTCCGCTTCGACCACAGCGCTCTCGGCTACATGGTGGTCGGCAATCCGCGGCTCGAGCCGGAGTCGTCCGACAGCTTCCAGCTCGGCGGCACGCTCAGCCTGCGCAACACGCTGAGCATCGAGGTCAACGCGTTCTACAACGACGTGGACGACCTGATCCAGACCGACATGAACAACGTGTCGACGGTCAACGGTATCGCCACCTACACCTACCGCAACGTCGCGCGCGCGCGCACCAGCGGCCTGGAGACGGCGCTGAACTGGCAGGCCACGCCCACGCTCGCGCTGAGCGCGGCCTACACCTACACGCGAACGCGCGACCTGGACCTCGGCGGCGAACTCACGCGCCGCCCGCGCGACATCGCGCGCATCGGCCTCGACTGGCAGCCGCGCGAGGGCACGACGCTCGCGCTGCGTGGGCGCTACCAGAGCAGCGAGCTGGTGGACTCGGCCAGCCAGGCACGATCGCCGTCCTGGGCGGCGCTGGACGTGTCGCTCAACCAGTCGCTGGGCCACGGCCTCACGGCCTTTGCCGGCATCAACAACCTCACCGACCGCCAGCGCGACTTCGCCGACCCGAACGACTTCGGGCCGCTGTCGGGCCGCTACGTGTACCTCGGGCTGCGCTACCGCTTCGGCGACGGCCGCTGATCCCTTCACTTCCCACCCAGAACCTTCGGAGACCCGACATGAAGCCTTCCCAGCGCGCCATCCGCCCCCAGGGCGCCGCCGCCCTGACCGCCCTGACCCTGCTGCTGGCCGCCTGCGGTGGCGGCGGCGGGGGTGGTGACGAGACGCCGCCGCCGGACGGCGACAACCAGTTCACCGAGTCGGGCGCCTGGACCTTCGCGCTGCCTGCGGCGGGTGGCGAGGTCTGCTACGACTTCGACGCGGCGGCCGAGGTCGCGGGCTGCACGGGCAGCGCCTGGGACCTCAAGGTCAGGAGCGGCGGTCGCAGCGCGACGCTGTGGACCAACAGCGGCACCAGCAGCGCCGACGGCAGCGGCAAGGGCGGCGCCTTCGCCGGCCCGCTGGACCACACCTGGGACGAACTCAAGGCCTGGCAAAACGGCACGACCGATCCGGTCAGCGGCAACACCATCCCGGCCAATGTGTTTTTCGCCGACTCGGTGGACAGCGTGTTCACCGGCAGCAACAGCA
The DNA here is from genome assembly GCA_044506225.1 of Rubrivivax sp. Taxonomy (GTDB): domain Bacteria; phylum Pseudomonadota; class Gammaproteobacteria; order Burkholderiales; family Burkholderiaceae_C; genus JAKFDI01. The sequence continues at coordinate 14,045 of JBIQKU010000047.1, forward strand.
TCCAGTCGGCGGCCTTCGAGTACGGCGTGACCGGTGCCGCCGGCGACCACAGCCTGTACCCGAACTTCCGCGTCTTCCTGATCACCAGCGACAGCGACTCGGCCGACGCGGTCGGCACGCCGGCGAGCCCGGTGTACGCCCTGCAGGTCACCGGCTACTACGGCGGCGCCACCGGCACGGCCTCGGGCCATCCGAGCTTCCGCTGGGTCGACCGCGCCGCGCCCGGCACGGTGCACGAAGCGAGCGTGGACGCCAGCGCCGGCTGGGTCTACTACGACCTCGCCGCACGCGCGGTGAGCAGCGAGAGCGGCACCTGGCACATCGCCTTCAACCGCTACCACATCAAGCTCAACGGGGGCGAGTCGGGCAGCGGCGACGTGGCCGGCTTCGTCGGCAAGACGCCCGACGGCTTCTACGCCGCCGATGGCACACCCGTCGCGGCGAAGTTCACCGCCACCACCAACCCCGCCGACACGCTCGCGGCCCTGACCGCCGCGGACATCGCCGTGCCGGGCGATGCCGACGACTGGAAGACCGACAGCACCAGCTCGCCGCTGAACCCGGCCTACACCGGCGCCTACCCGCAGCCGATGAACTTCGGCTGGTACACCTACTACCCCACAAGCGCCGTCGCACCCGCGGGCCTGTCGCAGCACATGCTGTCGGCCAACCCGGACCAGGCCGCGCTGATCCGCACCGGCGAAGGCAGCGGCTACGCCCGCCTGCGCCTGGCCAGCATCACCTACGCCGCTGCCACGCCGCCCTACACCGGGCAGCAGACCTGGACGGTGGAGTACGACCTGCAGCCGTCGAACTGAATGCCGCCGCGACCGATCCGCATCCGCCAGCCGGGAAGCAAGCCATGACCGATCCTCTTTTCTCCGCCCTGCGTGCGCGCCATGACGCGCTCGTCGCCGAACAACCCAAGCTGCGCATGCGCGAGCGCGCTGAACGCCTGGGCGTCAGCGAAGCCGAACTGGTGGCCGCGGACTGCGGCGTCGAGTCGCGGCAGCTCGGCGGCACCGCCCAGTCCCTGTTCAGCGGGCTGGGCGCTCTCGGCGAGGTGATGGCGCTGTCGCGCAACGACTGGTGCGTGCACGAGCGCCACGGTGCCTACCTGGACATCCAGGCCGACGGCCAGCATGTCGGCCTGGTGCTCGGGCCGGACATCGACCTGCGGCTGTTCTTCGGCTGCTGGCGCTTCTTCTACGCCGTGACCGAGAACGGCCGGCGCAGCCTGCAGTTCTTCGACTAGGCCGGCCAGGCGGTGCACAAGATCTACCGCACCGAGGCCACCGACGGCGCGGCCTGGGACGCCTTCGTCGCGCGCCATGTGCAGCCGGCCAAGACGCCGCCGCGGCTCGAGCCGGTCGCGCCGGTGAGCGAATCCGAGGAAGCCGCCGACCCGGCCGGCCTGCGCGCCCATTGGCTCGCGATGCAGGACACGCACGACTTCTTCCCCATGCTGCGCAAGTTCAAGGTCTCGCGCCTGGGCGCGCTGCGTGCCGGCGGTGCCGACCTGGCGCAGCCGGTGGCCAAGGCGGTGATCGAGCAGGTGCTGCAGTCGGCCGCGGCCAGCGGCCTGTCCATCATGTGCTTCGTGGGCAACCGCGGCATCGTGCAGATCCATTCCGGGCCGGTGCAGAAGCTCGTGCGCACCGGGCGCTGGTTCAACGTGCTGGACCCGAAGTTCAACCTGCACCTGGACACCGAGGCCATCACTTCCTGCTGGGTGGTCAACAAGCCCACGAGCGATGGCTGGGTGACCTCGCTCGAGGCCTATGTCGGCGGCGAACTCGTCGTGCAGTTCTTCGGCGAGCGCAAGCCGGGCCGCCCCGAAGTGCCGGCCTGGCGCGAGCTGATGCTGTCGCTGTGCCCACAGCCGCTCGCGGCATGAGGACGCGCCGGCGCCAGGCGCTGCTACTGCTGCTGTGTGCGGCGGGGGCCGCGGCCGGGCGGGTGCGGGCCGCGCCGGCCGCCACCCGGGTCGTCAGCCTCGGCGGCACGGTGACCGAAATCGTCTACGCCCTGGGCGCCGGCGACCGGCTGGTCGGCGCCGACGATTCCAGCATCTACCCCGACGCCGCGACGCGGCTGCCGCGGGTGGGCTACTACCGTGGCTTTTCGGTCGAGGGCGTGGCCAGCCTGCGGCCCGACCTGGTGCTGGCCTCCGACCATGCCGGGCCACCGCATGCGCTCGCGCAGCTGCGCAGCCTCGGCTTCCGGGTGGTGATGCTGCCCGCGTCGCCGACGGTGGAGGCGCTGGTGCAGCGCATCGACGGCGCCGGGGCTGCCCTCGGCCGCGAGGCGCAGGCGCAGGCGCTGAGCTGCGACATCCGCGCGCAGATCCAACGCCTCGGCGAGGCCGACACCGGCGTGCGCGTGCTGCTGGTCAGCAGCCGCGCCGGCAAGCTCGAAGGCGCCGGGCGCGACACCGCGGCCGACGCCATGATCCGCCTGGTCGGCGCAACCAATGTGCTCGCGGGCATGCGCGGCTACCAGCCGATCTCGGCCGAGGCCGCGGTCGCACTGAAGCCGGATGTCGTCGTCACCACCACCTTGTCCGTCGCGGCCAGCGGTGGCCTGGAGCGCTTCGTCGCGCAGCCGGGCATGGCGGTCGTGCCGGCCGCCCAGGCGGGGCGGGTGCTGGTCATGGACGACCTGCTGCTCGTCGGCTTCGGCCCGCGCCTGCCCGAGGCACTGCGCCAGCTGCGTGCCGGGCTCATGAACGCCCGACCCTGATGCCTGCCGCCCCGCTCATCCAGCCCACGCCGGTGCTGCGCGCACGCCTCACGCCGGCCCGGGCGCTGGCCGTGCTGCTGCTCGCGCTGCTGGCGCTGGCGCTGGTGTCGGCGGGCAGCGGCGCAGTGTCCATCCCGATGCTGCGCATCCAGGGCTTGCTGCTGTCGGCGCCGGACGAAGGCGAGGCCGCGCTGTGGCGCGCCGTGCTGCTCGACGTGCGGCTGCCGCGGCTCGTGTTCGCCATGGTCGTCGGCGCAGGGCTGGCGGTGTCGGGCGCGGCCATGCAGGCGCTGTTCCGCAACCCGCTCGCCGAGCCGGGGCTGATCGGCATCTCGCTGGGCGGGGCGCTCGGGGCGGTGGCGGCCATCGTGCTCAACGCCCAGGGCCTGTGGACCATCGCGCCGGCCGCCTTTGTCGGCAGCCTGGCGGCGACCCTGCTCGCCTACCGACTCGGGCGCCACCAGCCGGGCGTCGCCGGCGTGCTGCTCGCGGGCATCGCGATCAACGCGGTGTGTGCCAGCGTCATCGGCCTGTTCACCACCCAGGCCAACGACACCCAGCTGCGCACGCTGACCTTCTGGAACATGGGCAGCCTCGCCGGCGCGAGCTGGGAGATGCTGGCGTGGATCTCGCCGTGGGTGGCGCTGATGTGCGCGCTGCTGCTGCGCGACTGGCGCGCGATGAACGCGCTGCTGCTGGGCGAGCGCGAGGCGCTGCACCTGGGCTATGCGCTCGAGCCGCTGCGCCGGCGGCTGATCGTGCTGAGCGCGCTGCTGGTCGGGCCGCTGGTGGCGGTGAGCGGCACCATCGTCTTCGTCGGCCTGGTCGTGCCCCATCTCGTGCGCCTGACGATGGGCGCCGACCACCGCTGGCTGCTGCCCCTCACCGTGGTGGGCGGCGCCATCGCGCTGACGCTGGCCGACTGGCTGGCGCGCCTGGTGGTGATCCCGGCCGAGCTGCCCATCGGCATCGTCACCAGCCTGGTCGGCGGGCCGTTCCTGCTGTGGCTGCTGGCGCGCCGGGGGCTGCGCTGATGCTGATTGCGGAAGGCCTGTGCTGCGAGCGCGGCGGACGCACCGTGCTGTCGGACGTCTCGCTCGGCCTGCGCGCCGGCGAGGTGCTGGGCGTGCTCGGTGCCAACGGCGCGGGCAAGACCTCGCTGCTCGCCACGCTCGCGGGCGAACTGCGCCCGGCCGGCGGCCGTCTCACCCTGGACGGCCAGCCGCTGCAGCAGTGGGCTTCGCCGGCGCTGGCGCGTCGCCGCGCGGTGCTGCCGCAATCGCCCTCGCTCGCCTTCGAGCTCGCGGTGCGCGTGGTGGTGGAAATGGGCAGCTACCCCTTCCCCGAACTCACGCCGCAGGCGGTGGATGCGCTGGTCGCGCGCGCCCTGGCGCTCGCCGATGTGCGCGGCCTGGGCGCGCGGCGCTACGGTGCGCTGTCGGGCGGGGAACAGCAGCGTGTGCAGTTCGCGCGCACCCTGGTGCAGCTGCTGGCGGCGCGCAGCGGCGCCGCTGCGCGCGAGTACCGCGTGCTGTTCCTGACGAGCCCACCGCCAGCCTCGACCCGCGCCACCAGATCGCCCTGCTGCGTGCGGTCGGTGCGCTCGCGCGCGACGAAGGCGTGGCGGTGCTGGTGGTGCTGCACGACGTCAACCTCGCCGCCGCCTGGTGCGACCGCCTGCTGCTGCTGGCCGATGGCCGCACGGTGGCCACCGGCACGCCGGCCGACGTGCTGACCCCCGCCCACCTGGCGGCGGTGTACGGCCTGCGCGCGCGCGTCATCGCGCACCCCGAGGCACCGGCGCAGCCGCTGGTGCTGTTCTCGCGCGAGCCGGCCTGAGGAGGGCCTGGAGAGGGCCTACGCCGGCGTGAAGCGGTACACGCCCTGCGCGTCGAGCGCACGCGTGAGCCGCCCGGCATGCCACAGCGCATGCAGGTGGGCGAGCGATTCGCCCATGGCGAAGCCGGTCTGGTGCAGGTCGAGCTTGCGCTTGAACAGCAGGTCCAGCAGGTCGGCAGCGCTTTTCGGCGCTTCGGCGCAGGCCTGCATCACCTCGGCGAAGCGTTCCTCGTGGTGGGTCTTCAGCTGGTCGATACGCGTGTGCAGGCCGCGGAACGGCCGGCCGTGCGAGGGCAGCACCAGCGTGTCGGCCGGCAGGGTGCGCATGTGCTCGATGGAGGCGAGGTAGCGCTGCAGCGGATTGCCCTCGGGCTCCATCTCGTACACGCCGATGTGCGTGGAGATGCGCGGCAGCACCATGTCGCCGGAGATCAGCACGCCGAGCGCGGGGCAGTGCAGCGACATGTGCTCCGGCGCATGGCCGTAGCCCACGTGGCAGGTCCAGGCGTGCTCGCCGATGTGCAGCACGTCGCCGTCGATGAGGCGCTGGAAGCGCTCGGGCACGGCGGGCACCAGCTGCGCGTAGTGGCCGCCACGCGTGCCGAGCTGGCGCAGCATCTCGGCGTCGCTGATGCCGTGGCGCTGCGCGAACTGCGGTGACAGCACGGCGGCCTTGACGCCAGGCGTGCTGTTGATGCGCGCGGCGTTGTAGTCGGTGCCGCTCATCCACAGCCGGCATTCGTGCGCATCGTCGGACCAGCGGCGGGTCAGCCAGTCGGCGAGACCCACATGGTCCGGGTGCATGTGCGTGACGATCACGCGCAGCACCGGCAGGCCGCCGAGCTCGTGCGCGAACACCTGCTCCCAGGCATCGCGTGTGGCGTCGCTCGAGATGCCGCAGTCGACGATGGTCCAGCCGTCGCGGCCGTCCATGCGATCGCGCAGCAGCCACAGGTTGATGTGGTCGAGCGCGAACGGCAGCCCCATGCGCAGCCAGCGCACGCCAGGCGCCACCTCGAGCGTGGTGCCCACGGCCGGCAAGGTGTCGCCGTGCGGATAGTCGAGCTGATGTTCGAGCAGATTCATCCGTATCCTTCGCGACCGTACACTTGGGTCAGCTACGAAATCGATCCAGTCTACGTGTCCACGTCTGCCGCCGCTGTCGCGTCCGTGTCGCCCACCGCAGCCGCTGCCACCACCTACACGATCGGCGAACTCGCACGCGAGTTCGACCTCACCACCCGCGCCATCCGCTTCTACGAAGACTGCGGCCTGCTGTCGCCGCAGCGGCGCGGGCGCAGCCGCGTCTACACCGCGCGCGACCGCACCCGGCTCAAGCTCACGCTGCGCGGCAAGCGCCTGGGGCTGACGCTCGCCGAGGTGAAAGACCTCGTCGACATGTACGAATCCCCGCGCGACACCCAGGCGCAACTGCGCAAGTTCCTCGAGGTGCTGGCGGCGCATCGCGCGCAGCTCGAGCAGCAGTTCACGGACCTGCATGCGACGCTCGACGAGGTGCGCGCGCACGAGAAGGAAGCCCTGCGGCTGCTCAACGCCGCGCGCTCGCGCCGCGGCAGCCGCTGACCCGTCGGGTCGGAGCGGGCGGCGCGGCCCGCTAAGATTGACGTATACGTCAATTGGGCGTCGTTCGAGCGCCCACTGATCCACCGAGCCCGCCCGCAGGAGACCCCATGAGCACACTTCCCGGCCTCGACCACCAGCTCGGCGAGGACGTCGACGCCCTGCGCGACGCGGTGCGCGCCTTCGCCGAGGCCGAGATCGCGCCCCGTGCGGCCGAGATCGACGCAAGCGACCAGTTCCCCATGGACCTGTGGCGCAAGATGGGCGAGGTCGGCGTGCTGGGCATCACCGTGCCCGAGGAATACGGCGGCGCGAACATGGGCTACCTCGCGCACATGATCGCCATGGAGGAGATCA
>JBIQKU010000279.1:0-2991 GCA_044506225.1 Rubrivivax sp.
CGCGTTCAGCGCGAACGCGTCCTCACGCTTCCCGCCTACAACAACCACTCGATCGGCAACACCGCCAGCACCGCCACCATCAGCCTTCGCCACACACTCGCCCCCGGCTCCTCGTCGTGCACCCGGACCGCGTCGCCTTCGCGTTCCACCCACTGCAGCCCCCCGCCCTCCCCCAGCCGCAGCTGGTACGCCGCCTGGGGAACCACGCGTCCGAGTGCGTCGGCGATCTGTTCGGCCAGGGCGGGGCTGTCGATGACCAGGCCCATTTCGGTGTTGAGGCGGGCGGAGCGCGGGTCGACGTTGAAGGAGCCGACGAAGACGCGGGCGTGGTCGACGGAGAAGGTCTTGGCGTGCAAGCTGGCGCCGGAGCTGCCCGGCAGGCCGCGGTCGCGGGCTTCGACGATGGTGGCGTGGGGCTTCATCTCGTAGAGCTCGACGCCGGCTTCGAGCAGTGCGCGCCGGCGCTTGGCGTAGCCGGCGTGCACGGCGGCCACGTCGGTCGCGGCCAGCGAGTTGGTGAAGATGCGCACGGCCACGCCGCGGCGCGCGAGGCCGCCGAAGTAGTCGACGCCGTCCTCGGTGGGCACGAAGTACGGTGAGACGAGGTCCAGCGTGTACTGCGGCTCGCCCAGCGTCTCGGCGAAGCGCTGCGGCAGCAGGCTTTCGGGCGGCGCCCGGCCGAGGCCTTTGGCCGGGTCGTCGCTCACCAGATGCACCGGTGCCCAGACGATGGGCAGGCTGCCGGCCAGCAGCGAGCGCACGAAGGGCAGCGTGCGCACCGCTTGCATGTAGTCGCGTGCGGCCGGGTCACGCTCGATGCGTGCGGCCGTGTCGGCCAGGGCCGAGAGCTCGGCCGCGGCGGGTGCGGGCAGCACGCGCGCGGCGGGATAGGCGGAGGCGCTTGCCCAGTAGCGGTCGAAGTCGCGCGACAGTTCGTCGACCACCGGGCCGATGGCCATCACGTCGAGGTCGACGAACAGCAGCTCCTGCGCCGCGCCGAAGTACTCGTCGCCGATGTTGCGCCCGCCGACGATGCTCACCTGGTTGTCGACGATGAAGGACTTGTTGTGCATGCGCCGGTTCAGCCGCGGAAAGTCGGTGAGGTAGCCGAGCGCGCGCCAGCGGCGATGCATGAAGGGATTGAACAGGCGCACCTCGATCTGCGCATGCGCGTCGAGCCCCGCCAGCACGGCATCGAGCCCGCCGGTGTTGTTGTCATCCAGCAGCAGGCGCACGCGCACGCCGCGGTCGGCGGCGCGGTGCAAGGCCTCGAACAGCAGCGTGCCCGAGAGGTCGCCGTGCCAGATGTAGTACTGCAGATCCAGCGTCTTCTCGGCGGTCTCGGCCAGCAGCGCGCGGGCGGCGAAGGCATCGCGCCCGCCGGCCAGCGGCACGATGCCGGCCTGGCCGGGGTGGGCCGCGACGAGCGGCTGCACGGCACGGCCGAGCGCGGTGTGGGCGGTGTCGCGCATCGCGCTCGTGACCGTGCGGCCATCGAGGCTGGGCAGGCTGCGCCACAGCGATGCGCCCACGACGAACGCGGCCGCGACGACGACCGCCAGCAGGGCGACGGCCACGCCGCGGCGCACGCTACAGCCCCTTCTCGACCATGACCAGCAGGCGCTGGCCAAGCGAGCGCACCTGCTCGGACGGCAGCCCGCGCAGCGGGCCGTCGATCAGGAGCAGCGCCATGCCGTGCACCGCCGACCAGGCGAGGTATTCCGCGCCCGGGCGGCGCGCCGGCGGGAGCAGCCTGGCCTGCACCATGCGATCCAGCGCCGCGCCCAGCAGCTGGAAGGGGTTGAGTCCGCTGTCGCCCGCCTTGGCCGGATCGTCGTCGCCCTCGACCGTGTCGGGCACCGAGAACGCGGTGCGAAACAGCCCCGTCTCGGCCAGCGCGAACTGCAGGTAGCCGCTGCCCACCGCGCGCAGGCTGGCGCGCGCGACATCGCCGGCGCGCCCGCCCGACGGCAGCGCCGCGAGCTGCGCCTCCATCGCCCGCGCCAGCGACGACAGGGCGAAGGCCCGCACCGCCTGCAGCAGGTCGTGCCGGCTCGCGAAATGGCGGTAGGCGGCATTGGGCACGACGCCGGCGCGGCGCGTGGCCTCGCGCAGCACCACCGCGTCGGGCCCGCCGTCGCGGGCCAGCGCGATGCCGGCCTCCAGCAAGGCACGCCGCAGGTCGCCGTGGCGATAGGTGCTGCGCGGCGGCGGAGTGGCGTTCGTCTTCGTCATTCCCTTCTCTGCTTGATGTGGACAGCGTCCATTGTCTTTGCTATCGTTTTGTGGACGGCGTACACAACTTACAACAACCCGGCACGGATCGCCGTCGCACACTGAGCGCCTGCGCCGAACGATTCATCACCTCCCGCGTCATCGCCGCACCGCCATGCAGCGGCTACCGTGGCGTTCTGCGCACGGCGGCGGCGTTCGGCCACCGTTCTCTTCAGGAGACACCCATGCAAGTCCAAGCCTATCTGTCCTTCGACGGGCGCTGCGAAGAGGCGCTCGCGTTCTATCGCGAGACCCTCGGCGCCGAGGTCACGCATCTCATGCGCTACAAGGACATGCCCGAGCCGCCGCCCGGCATGGTCACGCCCGAGACCGAGAACAAGGTGTTGCACAGCGCGTTCCGCATCGGCGACACCGAGCTGATGGCTGCCGACGGCGGCTGCGGCGGCGCGGGCAGCTTCCAGGGCATCACGCTCACGTTGAGCACACCGAGCGACGCCGAGACCGCGCGCCTGTTCGATGCCCTCGCGCAAGGCGGCAGCGTGCAGATGCCGCTTGCAAAGACCTTCTTCGCCTCGAGCTTCGGCACCCTGACCGACCGCTTCGGCGTGATGTGGATGCTGATCACCGACTCGCACCGCGAGGTGATGCCACCGCACGCATCGGCGGAGGCACCATGACGCCTTCCGTCGACCATCGCAAGCGCTGGTGGGCACTCATCGTGCTGTGCCTGGGCGTGCTGATGATCGTGCTCGACAC
>JBIQKU010000280.1:0-2983 GCA_044506225.1 Rubrivivax sp.
TTCGCTGGACGCGGGCGGAAGCGGTGGGCGCCGGGATTCATGCACCGTGGCGGCCGTCTCCTGCCTGAAACCTTTGTTGTTCCGGAGCCCCGATGGCACCCGGCGGTTCTTATTGACGTTTGCTCTGCCGCGTCCGGCTGGCTGGCTGCCCGTTCACTTGGGGAACGAACCCGCCGCACACCGCACGCGTTGCATCACCTTTTGTGGCCGCCACCTGGGTGCCGGCCGCCACGTCGCTCTCGGTACTTGGCTGATTGGCCCGAGTAAACTCAGGAAAATCAAATACTTACGGCGAAAACGTAGTGCATCGGATTATAGGGGGCAAAACGCGGACGCCGACGGCCGCCGCCGCGGCCCCGCCGGCACCGGGGGTTTCGCACAGCGTGACCCGCGTCACGGTGGACGAAGCTTCCGAAGGGCAGCGCCTGGACAACTTCCTGCTGCGCCTGCTCAAGGGCGTGCCGAAGACGCATGTCTACCGCGTCATCCGGTCGGGCGAGGTGCGCGTCAACAAGGGCCGCGCCGCGGCCGACACGCGCCTTGCGCTGGGCGACGAGGTGCGTGTGCCGCCTGTGCGCACCGCACCGCCCAAGGACACGGCTGCGGTGCCGCCGCGCGAATTCCCCATCGTGTTCGAGGACGATCACCTGATCGCCGTGGACAAGCCCGCCGGCGTGGCGGTGCACGGCGGCAGCGGCGTGAGCTTCGGCGTCATCGAGCAATTGCGCCGTGCCCGGCCGCAGGCGCGTTTTCTCGAGCTGGTGCACCGGCTGGACCGCGAGACCTCCGGCCTGCTGCTGGTGGCCAAGCGCCGCTCGGCGCTGACCGCGTTGCAGGACCAGTTCCGGCAGCGCGAGACCGGCAAGACCTACGCCGCGCTGGTGGCGGGCGAGTGGCCGGCGTCCAAGAAGGTCATCGACGTGCCGCTGCACAAGTTCCTCACCGCCGAAGGCGAGCGCCGCGTGCGCAGCGTGGACAGCACGCATGCCGAAGGCCGGCGCTCGATCACCCTCGTGAAGGTGGCGCGCCGCCTGCCCGGCTACACCTTGCTCGACGTGACCATCAAGACCGGGCGCACCCACCAGATCCGTGTGCACCTGGCCGATGCCGGCCACGCCATCGTGGGCGACGAGAAATACGGCGACTTCGGCGCCAACAAGGCGCTCGCCGCCGGACGCCATCCGGCAGGACTGAAATTCGCTCGCATGTTCCTGCACGCGCGCGAGCTGCGCTTCGAGCACCCCGCCACCGGCGAGGTGATCACCCTGGCTTCACCATTGCCCGAGGACTGCGCGGCCTTTGTCGAGGCCCTTGCCGCCACTGCCTGACGCCATGACCCGCACCCGCCGCTTCGATCTCATCGCCTTCGACTGGGACGGCACCCTGTTCGACTCGACCGCGCTCATTGCCCAGTGCATCCAGGCTGCCTGCCGCGACCTCGGCATCGCCGTGCCGAGCGACCGGGATGCCAGCTACGTCATCGGCATGGGGCTGATGGAGGCGCTGGCCCATGCCGCGCCCGACCTGCCGCCCGAGCGCTACCCGGAACTCGGCCAGCGCTACCGCCACCACTATTTCGCGCGCCAGCACGACATCGTGCTGTTCGACGGCACGCTCGACATGCTGGACAGCCTGAAGGCGCGCAATCACTGGCTGGCGGTGGCCACCGGCAAGTCGCGCCGCGGGCTCGACGAGGCGCTGCGGACCGCGCAGCTGCAAGGCATGTTCAACGGTTCGCGCACTGCGGACGAGACCGCCTCCAAGCCCAATCCCATGATGCTGTTCGAGTTGATGCGCGAATTCGGCGTCGAACCCGAACGCACGCTCATGGTGGGCGACACCACGCACGACCTGCAGATGGCGCAAAGCGCCGGCACGGCCAGCGTCGCGGTGAGCTACGGCGCCCACACGCCCGAGGCCTTCGGTGCCTTCGGGCCCTTGCACGTGGCGCATTCCATGGCCGACCTGCACGACTGGCTGACCCGCCATGCCTGAGCGCGACACGCCGGTCGCGGCCCGGCACTTGTGTGCCTCCGAGGCGCTGGCCGAACGCGGCACGGCCTTCGTCTTCGACGTGCTGTACTTCGGCGAGCCGGCGCGCGCCTTCGTGCTGCGCTTCGATTCGCGGGTGGTGGGCTACCTCAACCGCTGCCAGCACGTGCCCACCGAAATGGACTGGCAGCCCGGCGAATTCCTGGACAGCCGGCGCGAGTTCATCCTGTGTTCCATCCACGGCGCGGCCTACCAGCCGCAGACCGGGCGCTGCGTGGCCGGGCCCTGCGGGCGCGGCGCGCTCACCGCCTTGCAGGTCGAGGAGCGTGACGGACAGGTGTATTGGTATCCTTCCGCGGATCTTCTTCCGGCACGCTCTGACTGACGCATCCGGCCCCGCGCGTGAGGCGCCCGGCCACAGCCGAGACCCCCGATGACCCCCCAAGACGACCTCTCGACGGAACCGTCCGCGCCGCTGTCCGCGGCCGGCGCCGCGGCGCTGCCCGCCGACCCCGTGCTCGCCCAGTTTGCCCGCGACTACCTGCGCGAGCGCCGCAGCGAGCGCCGCTGGCGCATCGCCTTCCGCCTGCTGTGGCTGCTGCTGTTCGTGCTGCTGCTGGTGGCGCTGTTCGCCGTGCGCAGCACCGCGGTCGCGCCCAGCGGGCCGCACACGGCGCTCGTGGAAGTGCGCGGCACGATCGCGGCCGATGCCGAGGCGAGCGCCGAGAACCTGGTGGGCGCGCTCGAGAGCGCCTTCAGCGACGCCGGCGCCCAGGCGGTGGTGCTGCGCATCAACTCGCCGGGCGGCAGCCCTGTGCAGGCCGGCATCGTCAACGACGAGATCCGGCGGCTCAAGGCCTTGCACAACAAGAAGGTGTACGCCGTGGTGGAGGACGTGTGCGCCTCCGGTGCCTACTACATCGCGGTGGCGGCCGACGAGATCTACACCGACAAGGCGAGCATCGTCGGCTCCATCGGCGTGCTGATGGAC
>JBIQKU010000048.1:0-20372 GCA_044506225.1 Rubrivivax sp.
GGACTGGAACACCATGCTGATGTCCTTGCGGCGCAGCGCGCGCAGCTCGGCGTCCGTGTGTTCGTTGATGTTCTCGCCGTTGATGACGATGCGCCCGGCGGTCGGCTCGATCAGGCGGTTGAGCAGCCGCACGAGCGTGGACTTGCCCGAGCCCGACAGGCCCATGATGACGAAAATCTCGCCGGGCCTGATCTCGAAGCTGGCGTCGAAGACGCCGATGGAATGCCCGGTGCGCGCGAGGATCTCTTCCTTGCTCACGCCTTCCCGGGCCAGCGCCAGGGCCGGCTCGGGGTCATCGCCGAAGACCTTGAACACATGGTCGACGAGGATTCCTTCTGCCATGGGGTGCGCTCCTTGGTGTGGAGGTGGGACACGCGCCGCCCACGAAGGCGACGACAGCCAGGCCGATCAGCCCGAGGGAACGCACGGCAACGTGGCGACCCTCGAGGGCTGCCCCGTGAACACTGAAGACGACATGGAAGACGACACCAGTGCCCGGCGGGCGCATCGTTCGCGGAGCAGCGGGCCTGGTCGAGGGGGCCGCCCGGACGAGCGTGACGTGGCAATGGGGGCCGGAAGACCGGCCATGCGCCGGGCAAAGGCCCGGCATTGAATCCCTGCACCGCGACGGGACCGCGTGGATCCGCGAGTAGTGCGAGGGCGGCCGACATGACGTCTCGGCCGTTAAAAGGGGTAACAGTCTAGCTTTTGGCCGTCGACCGGGTCAAGTTTGGGGGGTGCTTCAGGCCGGGCGCCGGCGGCCTGAACCGCCGGCGCGATCCGCACGCAGACCTCAGAACGAATGCGCGATGCCGACGCCGTAAGCCGTGTCGTCATCCGCGTTGTCCGGGGTGCGATGGCCCAGGCTCGCGTAGACCATCGTGCGCTTGGACAGCGCGTATTCCGCGCCGAGGCCGAGGAAGTCGGTCTTCGAGCCGGACGACAGGTCGAGGCGGCCATAACCGGCCTTCAGCGTGGTCGCACCCATGGCATAGGCCGCGCCCACGGTGATCACCTCGGCTTCGTCGGTCGAGCCGTGCCACTTGCTTTCGTTGTAGGCGCCGGTGAGCGTCAGCTGGCCGATGCCGTACTTGCCCGCCAGGAAGAAATCGCGGTCACCGCTGCCGTTGCGCTCGATGCCCACCATCGCGCCGACCGAGCCTTGCGAATACACCAGCGAGGCCGCGCGGCTGTGCCCGCGTTCCGGCGCTGCGCTGCGCTGCGGCGAGCCGCTCAGGTGCACCGTGAAGCCGCCGAAGGACGGCGAGTCGTAGAAGATGCCGCTGTTGACGCGGCCGTACTCCGGGCCGCCGCTGTTGCTCACACGGTCGGTGGGCGCGTAGTAGTGCCAGAACTGCCAGGCCGGCGAGGCGATGCGGTTGAAGTTGCCCCAGGGGTCGAAGGCCCAGTCCTGGCTCCAGATCGCCGACAGCGCACGGCCCAGGCGCAGGCGGCCGAAGTCGCCGGCCAGGCCCACCGTCGCTTCGTCATGCCAGAACGGCTTGCCGCCTTCTTCGACGCCGCCGCTGCCCACTTCGAAGCGATGGCTCAGGCGGAAGATCGCCGACATCCCGCCGCCCAGGTCTTCTTCGCCCGAGAACGCGAGGTTGCTGCGCTGGATGGTGCCCACGTTCTTCGAGTCGTCGAAGTTGCGGTAGACGCCCGCGTCGATGTAACCGTTGATGTTGATGTGCGATTGCGCCTGCGCGGCGCCGGCCAGGCCCAGCAGGGCGAGGCTCGCGGCGGCGGTGAGGGTGGTGGTTCTCATGGGTTCTCCGGATGAGTCGTGAAAAGGTCTCGGGCGGCGTGGCCGCTGCCTGCGAAGGCGCCTGGGCGTGAAGAACACGGCCGCAAGCGGCATGGCGGGATCCGGCGCGGGAACACGCCCGGTGTCGGGCGATACGTCGGGGCGAAGCCGGCAGCGCGCCGTGCGTTCGGGATGAGGCCTCGAGGGCGAAGGGTGCGCTGTCGACTGTGCGCTTTGCGAAGCAAAGCGATGCGCGCCGCGCCGGCGCGCCAACCGCGGCGACGGGACCGGTGCGATCCACGACACGCCCTGCGGCTGCAGGCACGAACGCCGCAACAAGGGCGTTCGCCGAAGCGGCATGCGATGCAGGACGAGAGCCCTGCCGAACGCCGCGGGGCGCGACCTTAACAAAGGACACACCGGCCATGCCCATGACAAAGTGGCGGCTCGCGTGCATTGGGTCACACGCATCGTGCGCGCTGCCGGTGCACGCCCAGGCGCTACATTGGCGCGGCCCGCGCGGGCACGACCACCTTGCATTCCCCGCCATCGCCATGAAGCTGCGCCACATCGAGCTCATCAACGCGCTGCTGCAGACCGGCAGCCTGAGCGGCGCCGCGCGCCTGCTGCACATCGCGCAGCCTTCGGCCACCAAGCTGCTGCAGCAGGCCGAGGCGAGCGTCGGCTTTGCGCTGTTCCGCCGCCAGCGCGGGCGCCTGCATGCGACGCAGGAGCTGATGCAGCTCGCCCCCGCCATCCGCAGCGCCGCCGCGGGCTTCGACGAGGTGCGCCGCACCGCGGCCAGCCTGCGCGGGCGGCCGCAGCCGAGCCTGCGCGTGGGCACCGTGCCGGCGATGTCGCTGCTGATGCCCGACGCCTGTGCCGCGATGCGCACGCAGCATCCCGATTTGCGCCTGGAGTTTTCGACGGGCCATCACCAGGAGCTCGAGCAATGGCTGCTGCTGCGCGAGCTGGACCTCGCCATCGCCTTCGATCCACGCAGCCATCCGGCGCTGGTGCAGGAGGACCTGGCCAGCCTGCACCTGGTGTGCGCCGCGCGGCCCGAGCTACTCGGCAAGTACGGCAAGGCCCGGACGCTCGATGCCGCGGCGCTCGCCACCATGCCGGTGATCGCACTGGCCGGCGGTGACCCGGTGGGCCGGCTGATGGCGAGCTATGCCGAGCAGTTCGGCTGGCCGGCCGCGCCGCCGCTGGTCGTGAAGACGCACCAGATGGCCTTGCAGCTCGCCGCCCGCGGCTTCGGCGTGGCGGTGGTCGACAGCCTGAGCGCGGCACGTTTCGAGCCGGCGCTCCATGTGCTGACCATCGAGCCGCGCGGCGCCATCGCGCTGCGGGCGATGAGCCTGCAATCGGGCGCGCAGTCGGCCGCGGCCGGCCACTTCATCGCCGCCTGCCGTGCGGCGCTGGCCGACGCGCCTGCCGGGCCCAGCGCTCAGCCGGCGTAGGCGAAGGCGGCGGCGGCGCTTGTCTCGCCTGCGAGGCAGCGCGCCAGCAATCGGGCGCTGCCCATGGCCAGCGTGAAGCCGAGCGCGCCATGGCCGACATCGAGCAGCAGGTTGTCGTAGCGCGTCGGTCCGATCAGCGGCATGGAGGTGGGCGTGGCCGGGCGCAGGCCGGCCCAGGCCATGGGGTCGGCCGCGTGGTCGCAGGCACCGGGAAACGTCTCGCGCGTGGCGGCGCGCAGCTGCGCGATGCGGGCGTCGTCGATGCGGCGGTCCGCACCGACCAGCTCGGCCATGCCGGCCACACGCAGCTTGCCGGGCAACGGTGCATACACCGTCTTGCGCCCGAGGTCGGTGATGCTCACGCGCGGTGCCTGCGCCGCATCGGCCACCGGCAGCGTGATGCTGTAGCCTTTGATCGGGTAGAGCGGAAGCCGCAGGCCCAGCGTGCGCGCGAGCGCCGCGGCCTCGCCGCCGTTGGCGAGCACGACCGTATCGCCGGCGGGCAGTTCCTCGCCGCCTTCGCTGCGCAGCGCGACGATGCGTCGTCCCTCGACACGAAAGCCGGTGATGCGTGTGCGGTAGCGCACGGTGCCGCCCATGCGGCGCACGCGCTCCACCAGCTCGCCGGCAAGCCGCCAGGCGTCGCCGACCGCCTCGCCGGGCGTCCACACGCCGCCGACGATGCGCGCGCGGCAGGCGGCCAGCGCCGGTTCGAGCGCCAGGCATTCGTCCGCATCCAGCACCTGCTGCTCGCAGCCCAGGCCGCGTTGCAGCGCCACCTGCGGCTGCGCCTGGGCGAGTGCGGCCGGCGTGTCCAGCAGCACCAGCTTGCCGGGCACGGCATGGTCGAAGCGCAGGTCGTCCGCCGTGCAGGCGGCATCGAGCTCGTCGCGGCTGAGGAAGGACAGCTGCAGCAGCGCACGCGTCGCCCGCCGCACCTGCGCCGGATGCGCCGCACGCAGAAAGCGCAAGCCCCAGGCGAGCTGCTGCCATTCACCCGTGAGGCGCAGCTTCAGCGCCGATCGCGCATCGAACACCATGGCCGGCAGCTTGCGCAGCGTGGCCGGCGTGGCAAACGGTTCCACATAGCTGTAGCTCAGCTGTGCGCCGTTGGCGAAGCTCGTGAGCTCGCCCGGCGCGCCGCGTTCTTCGAGAAGCGTGACGCGATGCCCGGCACGCGCCAGCACATAGGCCGCCGCAGCGCCCACGATGCCGGCGCCGATGACCGTGACCGAACGCGCCGCCGTGGCGCTGCGGGCACCGGCGACGCGGGCTGCCGTGCGTGGCGATGCGGCCCGGTCGCGCGCGGAACTGCGGTCGAACACATGGGGCAGCGGGGTGGTGGCGCAGGCGTGCATGGCGAGGGCGCTTGGCGAGTGGGTTTCGGGCCTTTGAAGGCTACGCCCGCGCGCGTGGCGGCGGCGCGCCGGAAAGCAGGTCGCCCATAGCCGGCGGGCATGGGGCGCCGGGCGGCCGCTCCTTTTTTCTTGTCGCCGATAATCCGCCTTGCCGCGCATCCCGCGCGGCACTCGCTGGGGGTGTTGAACGTGCCCGCACGTTCGACTGAGAGAGTCCCTTCGAACCTGATTGAGGTAATCCTCGCGCAGGGAAGCACACACCGACGCCATCCACGGCCCGGTGTCGCCGACCTGCCATCGCTTCACGAGCAACACGATGGCATCCCACCGCACTTTTCTTCTTTCCCCTCTGGCGGCCGCCGCATGGCTGGCCGCATCCCAGGTCTGCGCGCAGACCGCCACGCTGGCGCCGGTCACCGTCACCGCGCCGCGCTCGCCGGCGGCGGGCGTGGCCGGCTTCGGCGATGCGCCGCTGTCGCGCTCGCCCTTCCAGGCCAGCGTGCACGACAGCGACACGCTGGCCGACATGGGCGCCACCTCGCTCGGCGCGCTGACCTCGCTGGACGCGTCGGCGAGCGACGCCTACAACGCCAACGGCTACTGGCAGTACCTCAACGTGCGCGGCTTCACGCTCGACAACCGCTTCAACTACCGCCGCGACGGCCTGCCCATCAATGCCGAGACCGCGATCGGCCTGGAGAACAAGGACGCGATCGAACTGCTGCGCGGCACGAGCGGCATCCAGGCCGGCACCAGCGCGCCCGGCGGGCTGGTGAACCTGGTCGTCAAGCGGCCCGAAGGCCGGGTGCGCGCGGCCAGCCTCGGCCTGCGCAGCAGCCACACCTTCGGCGCCGCCGTCGACCTGGGCGACCGCTTCGGCACGGACCGCGCCTTCGGCCTGCGGCTGAACGCCGGCATCGAGCACCTGGACCCGCCACTGCAGAACTCGCAGGGCCGGCGCCACCTCTTCGCGCTCGCCGGTGACTGGCGGCTTTCGCCCGACACGCTGCTCGAGGCCGAGCTCGAGACCAGCCGCCAGAGCCAGGCAAGCCAGGCCGGCTTCAGCCTGCACGGCAACACGCTGCCCGCGCCGGTGAACCCGCGCATCAACCTGAACAACCAGCCGTGGTCGCAGCCGGTGGTGCTCGAAGGTGACACCGCCTCCCTGCGGCTGCGCCATCGCATCGACCGCGACTGGCAGTTCACCGCACACGGCATGACGCAGCGCCTGCGCATGGACGACCGCATGGCGTTTCCGCTCGGCTGCGATGCCGAAGGCAATTACGACCGCTTCTGCAGCGACGGTACGGCGGACTTCTACGACTACCGCACCGAGAACGAGCGGCGCCGCAGCGACGCGTTGAAGTTCGAGCTCGAAGGGCGGCTTGCGACCGGCGCCATCCAGCACAGCCTCGCCACCGGCGTGTTGTTCACCCGCTTGCTGAACCGCCCGCCGCGGCAGGCCTACAACTATGTCGGCAGCGGTCCGACGGATGGCACGGCCGTCCTTCCGGCAGACCCCACGCTGAGCGACGAGAACACCCTGCGCACCGACCGCTCCACCGAGCTGTATGTGCGCGACGCCGTGCAGCTCAGCGAGCGCTGGCGGCTCTGGGCAGGGCTGCGGCACACGCGCCTCGAGCGCGAGAGCGTGCGCACCAACGGCTCGCGGCCGACCGACTATTCGCAATCGGTGACCACGCCCTGGCTCGCGTTGAGCCATGCGTTCACGCCGCAGCACATGGTGTATGCGAGCTGGGGGCAGGGCATCGAATCCGACGTCGCGCCCAACCGCGCGCGCTACGCGAATGCCGGCGAGGCGCTGCCGGCCTTGAAGAGCCGGCAGATGGAGATCGGCATCAAGTCCGACACGCCCACACTCGGCTGGCACCTTGCGTGGTTCGACATCAGCCGTCCGCTCAGCCGCGCCGTGGGCGCGAACTGCGATGACGACAGCACGCCCGGCAGCTGCCGCCAGGTGATCGACGGCGAGGCGGTGCACCGCGGCCTCGAGGCGGGCGCAAGCTGGCGGCACGACGCCTGGACGCTGTCGGCCAGCGCCATGTGGCTGGACGCCGAACAGCGCGGCACGACCGATCCCGCGCTCAACGGCCGGCGCCCGCCCAACGTGCCCGAGCAGACCCTGAAGCTGCATGCCGCGTACCGCGTGGCGGCCGTGCCCGGCCTGCGCCTGACCGGCGCGCTGGTGCACGAAGGCAACCGCACCCTGCTGCCCACGGACGGCAACCTGCGCATCCCGTCATGGACCCGCCTGGACCTCGGGCTGATCCATCGCCACAAGGCGGGCGCGGCCGAACTGACCTGGCGTGCCGGCATCGACAACGTGACCGACAAGCGCGCCTGGCGTGAATCGCCCTACCAGTTCGAGCACGTCTACCTGTATCCGCTCGCGCCGCGCACCTTCCGCCTGTCGCTCGAAGCCCGCTTGTAGCGCTTGCAAATCCTCAGGCTATAATCTGCGGCTCAATTCCTCGATAGCTCAGTCGGTAGAGCGCCGGACTGTTAATCCGTAGGTCCCTGGTTCGAGCCCAGGTCGGGGAGCCAAAACCAAAGCCGCAAGTTCCTGAAAGGGGCTTGCGGCTTTTCCTTGCGGCTTTTCTATTGGCCGGCTGTGGCACACCGTCGAGCACGAGTCACGGCCTGTTTGCTGCGGCAGGCGCGGCAGGCGGGCACATGCGCGCCAGCGCGCCCGCAAGTAGCAGCCCGAGGACCGAGCACGCCCCGGTCACTGTCCAGGTGAGCTGCCACCCGCCCGTCAGGCTCGCCACCCACGCCACCAGCGGCGGGCCGAGGAACTGGCCGAGCGCGGCCCACTGCTGGACCCAGCCGATGGTCGTGGACAACGTGCCCTCGCTCGGCGCCACGCGCACGGCCAGTGCGAACAGCGTGGCCGGAATCAGGCCGCCGACGCTCGAGAACAGCAGCACGGCCAGGAAACGCGCCCAGGCGGGCAGCCCGGCGCCGTCGGCGCCGGCGAAGGTGGCGACGCAGGCGAGCGCCATCGTGACGAAGCCGATGGCCAGCAGGCGGCCGGGCGGGATGCCGCGGTGCAGGAGACGTCCGGCGCCGATGTTGCCGAGCATGTTGACCGCTGCGGCCAGCGCCGTGAGCACGCCGGTGGCGGCGTCCGAGACGCCGGCCTCCATGTAGATGGTCGGCAGGAATCCGATGACCGCGATCCACTGCCCCGAATACGCCGCGAAGGTGAGCGCCACCAGCCAGGGGCCGGGCCGGGTGAGCGTCTCGCCCAGCCGCTGCATCCAGTGCGCCTGTGCAGCCGCTTGCGGCGCGTGATCGGCCGGCACGCGCCGCAGCAGCACGCTCGCCATCGCGAGCGACAACACCGCCAGCGCCCACCACCAGGCCCGCCAGCCCAGCACATCGATGAAGAGCGGCCCGATCAGCAGCGCCAGCGCAGTGGCCAGCGGCATGTAGGCGCCCCACCACCCGAGCACGACGCTCACGCGCTGCGGCGCCACCAGCCGCCGCACCAGCCCGGGCGCCGGCAGCACGACCAGCAGAAAGCCGACGCCTTCGACGGCCCGCAGCACCATGAGCATCCAGACGCTCTGCGCCACGCCGCCGACGGCGCTGGCCGCGGCCAGCACGATGAGCCCGAGCACCATGCTGCGCCGCAGCCCGAGCCCATCGGCCAGCACGCCGAAGGCCAGGCCGCAGCCCATGCCGGCCAGTTGCACCAGCGACAGCAGGAAGCCCGCCTGCACCAGCGTCATGCCGAGCGCCTCGCGCAGATCGGTGATCGCCGGCGGCAGCTTGCCGATGTGCAAGGCCGCGCAGACCCCGGCGGCGATGACGATCAAGGCCGGGTCGACACGCGCAGCTGGCGGATGGGACGCGCCGTCGGCGCCGGAAGAGGTGGCCATGGCGAGCGAGTATGGCCGCCCGTGTCGGCGCTGCGCCGGGTCGAGGCGCGCCCGCGGCGCGATTACCTGGACCGCTCGGCCACGCCGGGGATCTCGGTCGTCGGCCGCGCGAAGGCGCCCTTGAGCGCATCCACGCCGAACTGCGGTTTTGCGAGCGGGCGCAGATCCTCGCGCGCCTTGCGCGTTTCTTCTGTGTTCACGCCGAGGCGGGCGTCGCGCTGCTGCACGAGTTCGGGCTTCACTTCGCCGTCACGGCTGAACGACCAGGCCAGTTGCGCCGGACCTAGCGGCAGCGCATCGCCCTCGTGGCCCGGCATGCCGGTGTGCCACACATGCCAGGTCTTGCCGTAGCTGTTCATCTTGTCCTTCATCAGCGCGTGCTCGGCCACTGCAGGAATGCCGGGGGCGACGAGCTGGCCGGAGAGGATCTCGCCGTTGTGCGGATGCCAGTAGCGGCGCTCCGCCTCGGGCAGGGTGGCGAAGAGACGTTCGGAAATGATGTATTCGATGCCGGTCAGCCGGGCGTTCGCGGTGTTGCCGTCGAACAGCGCGCACTGCGCGAAGTCCTGGTTCACCTGGTGACAGAAGTGGTGGGCTTCCATCTGCGACTCGGGGTCGTCCTTCATCGGATGGAAGCCGACCAGGTACACGTCCATGCCCGACAGCGGCGAATTGCCCTGCAGCAGCCGCGCGCCCGCCTCCAGCGTCTGGGTCTTCAGCGTCTTGTCGTCGCCGGGCACCTGCTGCGCCACCGCGGCCCATGCGGCGAGCGCGGCGCCGACGGCGAACGCCGCGCGGCGGGTGCGCTCACGCCTTGACATCGCGCGCCGCGCGGGTGGCGTGCCGATCGGACAGCGAATTCGGCGCATCGAGGTGGGCGTCCGGCGATACACCGACGCCCAGCCGGCTCACCAGCTCGCCGCCCAGCCAGGCCGTGACCAGCGAAAGCGCAACGCCGGCGAAGGACAGCAGCAAGGCAGCGATGGGCGGCTCGACAGGCGTCTCGCGTCGCAGCAGCCAGCTGCCGAGAAACAGCAGCAGCACCAGCACATTGCCGCCGCCATGCATCGCGCCGACGCGCTTGGCGCGTGTGCCGCGCGGAATCGCGAGCCAGTCGACGGTGCCGAAGGGGGCGGCCACCACACCGCCGATGAGGCCAGCGGCGATCAGCCAGTAGGCGACCGTGGGCAGGGTCGCGCCGCCGATGATGAGCCACAGCACATCAAAAGCGACCGCCGTGGCCAGCAGGCCGAGCGGAAAGACGATGAGCATCTGGTGGATCGAATGGCCCATGAACTTGGCACGGCTTTCCATGTGAACTCCAGAAGGCGGGGGATGCCATGGCGTGGCAATCCCCGTGCCCCTTGACAAGCCAGCCGCTGGCCGGCCGCACGCTCGGGCCGGCACGTCGCACAGGCACCGCCTGAGCACCGGTCGCGCTTGCCGCAAGGGCCGGCCGGGCGCGTGCTTTCTGCGCGCGAAGCGTGGTGTCGCCGCGCAATGACCAAGCCGCTGCGCAGCCCTCACGAAGCCCGGCCATGCGCCGAGATCGCTGGAGCGGGCAGTGCAAGCGGCACGGTGATTGCACCGGGTGCTCCGCCCCGGCAATCGTGCCGGCGAGCACATACCGGAGATCGTCATGACACAGCAGAACCGCAACGAACAGAACCAGAACCAGAACCAGAACCAGAACCAGAACCAGAACCAGGATCAGAACCAGCACGCGCAGAACCAGGGCCAGAACCGCCAGCAGCAGCAGGAGCAGAACCGCAATCAGAACCAGAACCAGAACCAGAACGAAAACCAGAACCAGAACCGCGACCAGCAACGCTGAAGCGCGATGCCGGGCAAGGACCCGGCGCATTCGGTGTCGCAGGCGCGCGGCGAGCGCGCCTGCGACGCGGCGCCTTCCGAGGGATGCGAGCGATGACCGAGGCGTTCCGGGTCGACGATCTGTTGTTGCACGAACAGATCCCTGAGGTCCATTGCGTGCCAGCCCACGGCGTGGCCGCCGCGGTGGTCTCGTACATCGATGCCGACAGCGCTCGGCCATCTGGGGCTTTGCGCTGGACGACAGCACGCCCCCGCGCCGGCTGACCCTTGGCACGGCGCGCGACACCTGTCCGCGCTGGTCACCCGACGGCTCGCGGCTCGCGTTCATCTCCACACGCGAGGGCGGGCTCGAGCAGATTCACCTGATGCCCGGCGACGGTGGCGAAGCCCGGCAGCTCAGCCGCCTGCCCAATGGCCTGATGACGATGGCCTGGCATCCACAAGGCGGACAGCTGCTGGCCATCGCCAGCATCGATGTGGACCCCGATGACCGGGGCGGCCGGCCGCAGGGCGAGGTCCAGCGTGCCGCCGATGCCCCGCAGCTCGCCTGGCGGCTGCCGTACAAGCGGGACGGCAGCGGCTACGCACTCGCGCGCGAATTCCACCTCTTCGTCATCGATGCCAGCAGCGGCGACGCCCGGCAGCTCACCGACGGCGACTTCGATGTTCAGAGCGCGGCCTGGTCGCCCGATGGCCGGCACATCGCCTATGCGCGAAGCCGTGAGGGTCGCGAGGCGCACTGCACCGACATCTGGCTGATCGGCGCCGACGGCACAGGCAACCGGCGGCTGAGCTTCGACCAGCCGACGGCGCAGTCACCCGCCTGGTCGCCCGACGGGCGCTACCTCGTCTTCACCGGCAATGTCGAGCCGGGCGACGCGCAGATGCGGCTGTGGTGCATGGACATGCCGGAGGGCGAGGTGCGCGCGCTCGGCGACGAATCCGTCGAAGTGGTGGCGCTCGAGACCATGGTGTGGTCCGCCGACGGCACGCAGCTCGCCTTCATCATGGCGTCCCGCGGCATGCAGGAAGTGGTGGCCGTGGAGGTGCCCGGCGGCAAACTGCGGCGCATCGTCACCGGCGAACGCCAGGTGAGCGCGCTCAGCGCGACGCACGATCGGCTCGTCTACTGCGCCCTGTCGGCGACGCAGCCCGACACCTTGTATTGCAGCGACTGGCAAGGCGCGCAAGAGCGCGCGCTCAGCAGCTTCAATCGCTGGTTCGACGAGCGCACACCGTTGCGCGCGCAACTGCGCAGCTTCGAGGTGCCCGACGGCAAGGGCGGCCGGGAGCGCATCGACGGCTGGCTGGTGGAAGCAGCGCACACGCAGGGCGCTGCGCCGCTGCTGGTCGACGTGCATGGCGGGCCGGCGAGCTATGCCTTGCTGAGCCTGTCGTCGCGTGCCTACTGGCCGGTGCTGTGCGCACGCGGCTGGCGCGTGCTGGCGCTCAACCCGGTGCTCGAGCAGCTACGGCCGCGAGTTCAGCGCGCGTCTGCGCGGGCGCTGGGGCGAGCTCGATTTTCCGCAGCATGTGGCCGCCGTCGAAACCCTGCAGCGCGAGGGCCTGGCCGACGACCGCGTGGCGATCGCCGGCAAGTCCTACGGCGGCTACCTCTCGGCCTGGGCCATCGGCCACAGCGAGCGCTTTCGCGCGGCGGTGGTGCTGGCGCCGGTGGGCAATCTGGAAACGCACTACGGCACGTCCGACAGCGGCTACTACGCCGATCCGTACGCGATGTGCGGCTCGCCGAGCTTGAACCGCGACACGAGCACCAAGCTGTCGCCGATGCGCTACGTGGAGAAGGCGCGCACGCCCACGCTCTTCCTGCAGGGTGCCGAGGACGAGCGCTGCCCGCGCTGCCAGTCGGAGGAGTTGTTCGTCACGCTCATGCGCGCTGGCGACACGCCTGCCGAGATGGTGCTGTACCCCGGCGGCAGCCATCACTGCTTCGAGAGCGGCAAGCCTGAACACCGCGTCGACGCGGTGCGGCGCACCGTCGACTGGCTCGAGCGCTGGATCGACCAGCCGGTCGCGCCCGCGAACGGCGAGGCGCGACCTGGCTTCTGAGCCAGCGGGTGAACTGAAGCGGCGCACGGGCCGCCGGCCCGCGCGCGCGGCCGTGTGGGGCCTATCGGGTGCCGCCGCCGGTGCTGCCGCTGCCGCCCGCGCCCGAGCCGCTGTTGCCGCCGCCCGCCGCACTTCCGCCGGTGGTGCCGCCGGTGCCGGTGCCGCTGCCCGTGCCGCGCTCCATCGATGCGCCGCCGCCGGTCGTGCCGCCGCTGCTGCCGCCGTCCGTCGGCCCGCTGCGCCCGCCGGCGGCGCCACCGGTCGAGCCGCTGCGCGGCGTGCTGCCACCCATCGCGCCGTTGCGTGGTCCGCTGCCGCCGATGACGCCACCGCTGCCCCGATGCGGGCTGCTCGCCGCATCGGACGCGCCCTGCGCGCCGCGCGCGGCACTGCCGGTGCTGCCGCTGCGCGATTCGCCGGACTGGGTGGTGCTGCCCGAGCCCGCGCCCGTCACGCCCGTACTGCTGCCCGAGGTGCCGCCGGTGCTGCCGGACTGCGCCATGGCAAACGCAGCCGCGGTGCAGATGAGGCCGCCGAGGCCCATGCGTAAAAGCGATTTCGTGCTCATCGAAGATCTCCAAGGTTCGTCGGTCGAAGTGCCGTGGTGAAGCGGGCAAGCGCGAGGCCCGCGCGCTGCTGGAGCCCGCGTCTTGCGGCAGGCTCAGGCACCGCACGCGGCCGCGCCTCGCGGGGGGGGGCGGGCGGTGCAAACGCTGCGGATCGATTTACGTCCTGTGCGTCGGCGATACCTTCGGGTCCGCGCAGGCACAAGCGAGTGGTGGCGGCGCGCGGTCATCGATCAGGTCTATCCGCTGTCCTTCAAGGACGGCGAGGGCGGCGGCCGCGGGGACCGGCCGGGTGTGCTGCGGCGGCTGAAGGTGTCGCGTGTGTCTGTGGAGGGAACCTCGATTGCCGCGTGAACCGCCAGTCGCTTCGCCGCCGCCTGCAGCCCCCTCCACCATGCGGATTCATCACCTGAACTGTGTGTCGTCCTGCCCGCTGGGCGGGCGCCTGATGGACGGGCGCACGCCCACGCCGCTGGCGCGCGGGCGGCTGTGCTGCCATTGCCTGCTGGTCGAAACACCGGGCGGTCTGGTGCTGGTGGACACGGGTTTCGGCTTGCAGGACGTGCGCCATCCGCGCTCGCGGCTGAGCGGCTTCTTTCTCACCATGCTGAGTCCCGACTTCCGCGAGGAGATGACCGCTGTCCGGCAGATCGAGCGCCTGGGCTTTCAGGCCAGCGATGTGCGGCACATCGTGCTCACGCATCTCGACTTCGACCACGCCGGCGGGCTGGACGACTTTCCCGCCGCGCAGGTCCACATGCTGCAGCAGGAGCGCGACCATGCCGCCGCGCAGCGCACCTGGCTGGACCGGCAGCGCTTTCGGCCGCAGCAGTGGTCGAGCCGCTCCCGCTGGCGCGTCTACCAGCCGCAGGCGGGCGAAGCGTGGTTCGGCTTCGATTGCGTGCGCAGCCTGGCCGGCCTGCCGCCCGAACTGCTGCTCGTGCCTTTGCCCGGCCACACCTACGGCCATGCCGGCGTGGCGATACAGACGCAGGGCCGCTGGCTGCTGCAGACGGGCGACGCCTACTTTCATCACGGCGAGATGGACCTGGACAAGCCCTGGTGCACGCCGGGGCTGCGCATGTACCAGACGCTGATGGAAAAGGACCGGCGGCTGCGGCTGCACAACCAGCACCGATTGCGCGACCTGCGACGCGCGCAGGGCCAGGCGGCGAGCGTGCTGTGCGCCCACGATCCGGTGGAGTTCGAGCGCCTGGCCGGGCGGGGGATGGATGTGCCGGCCATGGGGCAGCCGGCCGCCGCATAGCCGGCAAGAGGCGCGGCTGCGCGAGAGACGCGCGGTGCCGCAGCGCGCCTCAGTCGTCGAAGGTCGGCGACTCCACCCCCAGCGCCTTGTGCAGCTTCGGGCTGGTGGTGGTGTACTGCAGGTGGATGCGCTTGTCCGGAAAGATGTAGGGCGCGGCGCCGAAGGCCGCGAGCGCCGCCTCGTGGAAGCCCGAAAGAATGAGCTTCTTCTTGCCCGGGTAGGTGTTCACGTCGCCCACGGCAAAGATGCCGGGGATGCTGGTCTCGAACTTCTCCGTGTCGACCGTGATCTGCTTGCGGTCCAGGTTCAGCCCCCATTCGGCGATGGGGCCGAGCTTGGGGCTCAGGCCGAAGAACACCAGCAGCATGTCCAGCGGCACGAGGCGCGTGACGCCGTCGCTGCCGGTGACCTTCACATGGCTGAGGCGGCCGTCGACTTCGTCGATGCCGGTGATCTGGCCGACGAGGAACTGCATCTCGTAGGCGTCGCACAGCTCCCTCATGCGTGCGACGCTGGCGGGCGCTGCCTTGAAGCCGTCGCGGCGGTGCAGAAGGATGACGCTCTCGGCCTTGTGGGGGCCGTCCTGCACGAAGTTGAGCGTCCAGTCCAGCGCGCTGTCGCCGCCGCCCACGATCACGAGGTTCTTCCCGGCGAACCGGGCCGGGTTCTTCACGCGGTAGAAGAGCTGGCGGTCGAGGTGTTTTTCCAGGCCCTCCACCTTGAGCGTGCGCGGCTGGAAGGAGCCGACGCCGCCGGCGATGAACACCGTCTTGGTGAGGAAGCGCGTGCCCTTGGCGGTCTCGACGTAGAAGCGGCCGTCGGCCTGCTTCTGGACCACCGTCACTTCCTGGCCGAGGTGGAAGGTCGCGCCGAAAGGCTCGATCTGCTTGAGCAGGTTGTCGGTGAGCTCGCGGCCGGTGCACACCGGCACGGCCGGGATGTCGTAGATGGGCTTGTCGGGATAGAGCTCGATGCACTGGCCGCCGGGGTAGGCGAGCGAATCGATGATGTGGGCCTTGATCTCGAGCAGGCCCAGCTCGAACACCTGGAACAGGCCCACGGGGCCGGCGCCGACGATGACCGCGTCGGTCTCGATCGGGCCATCGTGCGATTGCGCCGTGGTGGAGATGGCGGCGTCGGCCTTGGGTTCCATGCGGTGGTCTTGGGTGGGCGCGCGCCGCGCGGGCTGGCGACGCGCGCGGGGCTTACTTGATCAGCTCGGACAGCTTGTCCGTGCGGTCCTTCCATTCCTCGGCATCGGGCAGCGCGGCCTTGCGCTTGGTGATGCTGGGCCAGTTCTTGGACAGCTCGGCGTTCAGCTCGATCATGTGCTGCTGGTCGCCCGGCACATCCTCCTCCGGCATGATGGCGTTCACCGGGCACTCGGGGATGCAGACCGCGCAGTCGATGCACTCGTCCGGGTCGATGCTCAGGAAGTTCGGGCCTTCGCGGAAGCAGTCGACGGGGCACACGTCCACACAGTCGGTGTACTTGCAGCGGATGCACGATTCGGTGACGACGTGGGTCATGACGCGGGGCTCTGGGGTCGTGGTTGGAAAGGCTGTTCGGCTCGCGAAGCGAGGCTTCGATTTTAGGACGCTAGGGTTTTCACGGGCTCTTGATGCAGGTCAAGCGCTGCGACCTGCGGCGCGGTGGTCGCAGGCGCGGCGCCGGCGCCCACGGCCACCACGGTGGGCCGGCCGGCGTGCAGTACGCCCGCGTCGGCCAGCGTGGCCACGGTGTGCTCGCTGTGCAACTGGTCGGGCCAGCCGGCGCGCGACACCACGCTCACCGGCGTGTGCGGCTCCCAGCCCACTTCGGCGAGCTGCTGCCCGAGCACGCCGAGCTGGCGGCTCGCCATGTAGAACACCTCGGTATCGGCACTGCGCACCGCATGCAGGGCGCCGGTGCGCGTCATGGCGGTCGCGAAGCTGACGCTGCGGCCGCTGCCGCGCCGCGTGAGCGGGCGCCGCACCGCGGCGGCGGCGGCCAGGGCCGCGGTCACACCGGGCACCACCTCGCAATCGATGCCGGCTGCAGCCAGTGCCTCCAGCTCTTCCTCGAGGCGGCCGAAGACGCTCGGGTCGCCGCCCTTGAGCCGCACCACGATTGCCGCCTTGCGTGCATGCTCGACAAGCAGTGCGTTGATGGTGGCCTGGCGGGTGCTGTCCGCAAAACCGCGCTTGCCCACGTCGATCCACGCCGCCTGGGGTGCCAGCGCGCGCAGCGCCGGATCGGCCAGCGCATCGGCCAGCACGACGCCGGCTTCGCCCAGCACGCGCGCGCCCCGCACGGTGATGAGATCGGCCGCGCCCGGCCCGGCTCCGACGAAGTAGACGCGGCCCATGCGCGTGCCGCGGCTCAGGCGGTCTCGCCCACCAGCAGCGCGCCGCTGGTGCGGTTGGACGCCGGGTCGACGACGATGAGCGCCCCGCCCACGCGGTTGGCGGCGTAGCTCTCCAGCGGCAGGGCGGCCTGCGTCTGCACGCTCACGCGGCCGATGTCGTTGACGCCGAGTTCGTGTGCATCCGTGCGCTGCAGGGTGTGGATGTCGAGCCGGCTTTCGATGGCCGTGATGCGCGCCTGCACCCAGCGGTGGCCGTGCCTCACCCAGTACTTTCGCCCGACGATGGCCGGCTCCGTGTCGAGCCAGGCCAGCGTGGCGCTGAACTCCTGCACCGGCTTCGCGGAGTCGGGCGTGGTGATCCAGTCGCCGCGCGAGACATCGAGCTGCCGGTCCAGAACCACGCCGGCCGACTGGCCGGGTTCGCAGGCCTCGACCGGTGAGCCGGCACGGCGCACTTCGGCGACGGTGGCGGTTTCGCCGCTCGGCAGGATCTGCACCCGGTCGCCGGCCTGCACGCGGCCATGCGCGATGCGGCCCCACAGCACTCGCGGCAGATGGCCGGCGCCGTCGCCGCTTTCGCGGGCCACGTACTGCACGGGGACGAGCAGGCTGCCGTCATGGCGCTCGTCGGTGACGGGCAGCGACTCCAGCAGTTGCAGCAGCGTCGGACCCTCGTACCAGGGCCAGTTGGCCGACGGCGTGGCGACGTTGTCGCCGCGCAGGGCCGACACCGGAACGATCCCCTTCACCTCGATGCGTGCCTGGTCCGCGAACGCATGCAGCGCGCGCGAGACGGCCTCGAACGCGGCCTGGGTGCCGACTTCGATGGCATCGAGCTTGTTGACCGCGAACACGATGCCGGGAACGCGCAGCAGATGCGCCAGCAGCGAATGGCGCCGCGTCTGCGCGAGCAGCCGCACCGGCTCCTGCGTCAGGTCGAGCTTGGTGATGTCGACCAGCACCACGGCGGCGTCGCTGCCGGCGGCGGCGGTGACCATGTTGCGCGTGTACTGCTCATGGCCGGGTGCGTCGGCAATGATGAACTTGCGCCGCTTGGTGGCGAAGTAGCGGTAGGCGACATCGATGGTGATGCCCTGCTCGCGCTCGGCTTCCAGGCCGTCGGTGAGCAGCGACAGGTCCACCGGCGCGCCGGCGGCACGCTTTTCCAGCGCATCGATCTGGTCGGCGAGGATGGCGCGGCTGTCGAACAGCAGGCGGCCGATCAGCGTGCTCTTGCCGTCGTCGACGCTGCCGGCGGTGAGAAAGCGCAGCGCCTGGTGGGCCAGTGCGTTGTTCTCAGGCGTGTCTTGGGCAGTGGAGGGCAGGGCGCTCATCAGAAATAGCCTTCCTTCTTGCGGCGCTCCATCGAGGCCTCGGAGGTGCGGTCGTCCATGCGGGTGGCACCGCGTTCGCTCACCGTCACCTGCAGCGTCTCGGCGACGATGTCCACCGGGTTGGCGGCATCGCTTTCCACCGGGCAGGTGCAGGTCATGTCGCCCACGGTGCGAAAGCGCACCTGGGCGGTTTCGATCGTCTCGCCGGCGGCCGGCGGCGTCACGTCGGTGAACGGCACCAGCAGGCCCTTGCGGCGGATCACCTGGCGCTGGTGCGTGAAGTACAGGTCGGGCAGCGGGATGTTTTCTCGCGCGATGTACAGCCACACGTCCAGCTCGGTCCAGTTGCTGATCGGGAAGGCGCGGAAATGCTCGCCCGGCTTGATGCGGGTGTTGAACAGGCTCCACAGCTCGGGACGCTGCTCCTTGGGCTGCCATTGGCCGAAGCTGTCGCGGTGGCTGAAGATGCGCTCCTTGGCGCGCGCCTTCTCCTCGTCGCGCCGCGCGCCGCCCATCAGGCAGTCGAAGCGGTGGTCCTCGATGGCTTCGAGCAGCGTCACCGTCTGGTGGCCGTTGCGCGACTCCAGCGGATGCGACAGCCGCACCGTGCCGCGCTTGATCGAGTCTTCCAGGTGGCCGACGACCAGCCGCTCGCCCATCTCGGCGATGCGGCGGTCGCGGAACTCGATCACCTCGGGGAAGTTGTGGCCGGTGTCCACGTGCAGCAGCGGGAAGGGCAGGCGGCCCTCGAAGCGCGGGCGCTCGCCGGGGGCCGAGACCTTCTTCTTGAACGCCTTCTCGGCCAGGTGCAGCACCACGCAGGAGTCCTTGCCGCTGGAGAACAGCAGCGCCGGGCGCTCGAAGGCGCCGGCCACCTCGCGCAGGATGAAGATGGCTTCCTCCTCCAGCGCGTCGAGGTGGCGGGAATCCAGCTCGGGCAGGAGCTGGTCGATCTTCAGCGGGGCATTCATCCGTGGGCTCCGATCATCGAGACGGCCGGCGCGTCCTTCACGTGCAGGCCGCATTCCTTGGCGTCCTCGCTCTCCCACCACCAGCGCCCGGCGCGGAAGTCCTCGCCGACCGCGATGGCACGCGTGCAGGGCGCGCAACCGATGCTGGGCATGAAGGCGTCGTGCAGCGGGTTGTAGGGCACGTCGTGCTGGCGGATGTAGTGCCAGACGTCGGCCCAGGTCCAGTCGGCCAGCGGGTTCACCTTGGTGCGGCCCTTGTCGTCCCGCTCGGTGAAGGGCACGTCGGCACGGTGGTTGGACTGCTCGCGGCGCAGCCCGGTGACCCAGGCATCGCGCCCGGCCAGCATGCGCGCCAGCGGCTCCATCTTGCGGATGCCGCAGCAGGCCTTGCGCAGCTCGAGGCTGCGGTACATCGCGTCGTCGCCGTGGGTCTTGACGAAATGCACCACCGCCTCTTGCACCGGGCGGAACACCTCGACCGCCAGGCCGTAGCGCTGCTCGATGCGACCGATCAGCGCGAGCGTCTCGGCGTGCAGCATACCGGTGTCCAGCGTGGCGAGTGCGATCGGCACCTGGTGGCGGGCGATCAGGTCGGTGACCACCATGTCCTCGACGCCGAGGCTGGTGGATTGCACGGCACGGCCAGGATGCGCCGCGGCGGCGTCGCGCAGCACCTGCAAGGCGTTCGCCACACGCGCCTCGAAGCCTTCGGTGGCGCGGGCGTAGAGCTCGATCGCGCTCATGCCGCTTGGTCGGGAGACGCCTCGCGCGCAAAGCGCAAGCGCGGCTCGTAGGCATCGGCCTGGTAGAACGCGGGGAAGCGGTTGAGCATGCGCACCGCGGTGTCGATGCGCTCGCCGGGGCGCAGGGCGATCGCATCGAAGCCGGTGCGGTACAGCTGCAGCGACATGTCGGGGATCACGTCGCCGATGGCGCGCAGCTGGCCGGCGTAGCGATGGCGAACGCGCAGGAGGCGCGCCTGGCTGTAGGCGCGCCCGTCGGTCCACTTCGGAAACTGCAAGGCCACCAGCGCCAGGCGGGGCAGGTCAGGCAGCAACTCCTTCACGTTGGCGTCGTTCGGGAAGACGACGCCGACGGCCACACCCTGCGGCCATTGCTCGCGCACCTGGAGCCACTGTGCCCAGCTGAGCAGGGCCCGCGCCTGCGGCTTGACCGGCTGGTCTTCGGGCGCGCGGTTCCAGCCGTCGTTGGCCGGCGTGATGAATTCGATGGAGCGAGCGGTCATGCCGTCACCGCCTTTTCTTCCACCTGGTGGCGGGCCGCATTGGCGGCGGCCTTGAACGGGTCGACGCCCACGCGGCGGTAGGTGTCGATGAACCGTTCGCTGCCGCTGCGCTGTGCGCGGTAGGTCTCGATCAGCGCCTCGACCACGTCGGGCACTTCCTCGACCGTGAAGGCCGGGCCGATCACCTTGCCCGGTGCGGCCTTGCCGTTGTTGACCGAACCGTCAGAGCCGCCGCGTGTCACCTGGTACCACTCGTCGCCGT
>JBIQKU010000049.1:0-20364 GCA_044506225.1 Rubrivivax sp.
CAGCGCCAGGCCTTCGGCAAGTCGCTGTGGGACCAGCAGGTGGTGCGCAACAAGATCGCCTGGCTGGCCAGCAAGGCCGCCGCCGCGCGTGCGCTGGTGTACCAGTGCGCGCAGATGATCGACGAAGGCAAGGACACGGTGCGCGAGGTGTCCATGCTCAAGGCCTATGCCTGCGAGACATTGCAGGAGGTGGTGCACGGCTGCCTGCAGCTGCACGGCGGCACGGGCTACATCATCGGCACGCCCATCGAGCGCATGGCGCGCGATGCGCGCATCCTCACCATCGGCGGCGGGGCGACCGAGGTGATGCTGGAAGAGGTGGCGAAGCGGTTGTGAACAACGGCCCGTTCGGGCTCCGAAAGCCATTCGGGCACCGAAAACCGTTCGGGCTGAGCCTGTCGAAGCCCCTGGGCCCACAACAAAACCCGTTCGGGCTGAGGTATCGAAGCCCAGTGTGCCCACAAGAAAACCCGTTCGGGCTGAGGTATCGAAGCCCAGCGTGTCCACGAGAAAACCCGTTCGGGCTGAGCCTGTCGGAGCCCGGTGCGAGCGTGAGGCACTTCGACAAGCTCAGTGCGAACGGGTTGTTTTCTTGGGGCTTAGAGGCATGAGTCATCGCAAGCGAGGAGCGCAATGATGAGCCAGACCCTCGTGCAGTACCACGTCGCCAACGGCATCGCCACCCTCACGCTGGACGACGGCGCGCGCATGAACCCGCTCTCCGAAGCCCTGCTCGACGGCTGCCTGGCCGCCCTGCAGCAGGTGCGCGAGGACCGCAGCGTGCGTGTACTGGTGCTGGCCGCCAACGGCCGCGGCTTCTGTGCCGGGGCCGACCTGCCGGCCATGGGCGCGGCGCTCGCCAAGCCCCGCACACCCGGCGAGCCCAGCCTCGGCGAAGAAACCGCCCGGCTGATGGACGAGCGCGGCAATGTCTTCATCCAGGCCTTGCGCACCCTGCCCGTGCCGGTGGTGTGCGCGATGCACGGCGCGGTGGCCGGCGGCGGCGTGGGCATCGCGCTTGCGGCCGATGTGATCGTGGCCGCACGCTCCTCCTACTTCTACCTGCCGTTCGCCCCGGCGCTGGGCCTGGTGCCGGATGTGGGCTGCACCTGGTTCATGCAGCGGGCCGTCGGCCGCGCCCGGTCGCTCGCGCTCACGCTGCTCGGCGAGCGCCTCGCCGCCGAGCAGGCCGAACGCTGGGGCCTGGTCTGGCGCTGCGTGGATGATGCCGCGCTGGCCGACGAAACCGCGAAGGTCGCCGCCAGGCTCGCCGCCATGCCGCCGCATGCGGTGCTGGAGGCGCGTGCGCTGCACGACGTGGCCGCGACGAACACGCTCGCCGAGCAGCTCGCCTACGTGCGCGACCGCCAGCGCGCACTCATCGACCGGCCGGAGTTCGCCGAAGGCGTTCGCGCCTTCCTCGAGCGTCGCCCGCCGGTGTTCCCGGGGCGCTGACCATGGCCGCACGCCGCGCGATCGAATTCACGCCCTACGGCTGGCCCGAGCCGGGCCCGCGCTACCTCGAGCCCACGCCCAGCCTGGACTTCGAGCATGCGGCCGTCGCCGCCTTCACCGACCGCGCGATCCAGGACGCGGCCACGCCGGTCGAGCGTGCCGTGCGCCTGTACTACGCCGTGCGCGACGAGATCCGCTACGACCCCTACGCCGTGCGCATGACGCCGGCGGGCTTTCGCGCGAGCGCCGTGGTGCGCCAGGGGCGCGCCTTCTGCATTCCCAAGGCCGTGCTGTTCGCTGCCTGTGCGCGGCGCGCCGGCATCCCGAGCGCCATCGGCCTGAGCGACGTCACCAACCACTTCACGTCCGAGAGGCTGCGCCGCCGCATGGGCGGGCGCGACATCTTCCTGCACCACGGCTATGCCGCGCTGTACCTCGACGGCCGCTGGCTGAAGGTCGCGCCGGCCTTCAACAAGACGCTGTGCGAGCGCATGGGCGTGCCGCCCACCGAGTTCGACGGCAGCGCCGACGCCACGCTGCAGCAGTTCGACGCCGCCGGTACGCGCCACATGAGCTACCTGCGCGACCACGGCTACTGGTCGGACCTGCCGTTCAGCCGCATCAGCGACGACTTCCACGGCTTCTATCCCACCTCGCTGTGGGACGAGCCCGAGGGCGATGCCGCCTTCCATTCCGCCTGAGCCATGAGCACCACCGCACGCACCTTCGACGCCTTTGACACCTTGCTGCAGGCCCGCAGCAGCTGCCGCGCCTTCCTGCCGCGCCCCGTGCCGCGCGCGGACATCGAGCGCATGCTCGCCGCGGCACAGCGCACCGCCTCCTGGTGCAATGCCCAGCCGTGGATGGTGCACCTGGTGCAGGGCGAAGCCCTGGAGCGCCTGCGCGAGGCCATGTACGCGCGCCGCGACGAGCCGGCCACGCCCGAGCTCGACTGGCCGCGCGAATACCGTGGCGTCTACCAGCAGCGCCGCCGCACCTGCGGATGGGGCCTGTACGAGGCGGTGGGCATCACCAAGGGCGACCGTGTCGCCTCCAAGCAGCAGGCCGACGAGAACATGCGCATGTTCGGCGCGCCGCACCTGGCCATCGTCAGCAGCGACGAGGCGCTGGGCACGCACGGCGCCATCGACTGCGGTGCCTGGGTGAGCAACTTCATGCTCGCCGCCTGCGCGCTCGGCGTGGGCACGGTGGCGCAGGCGGCACTCGCTTCGCAGCCGCAGGTGCTGCGCGAGCACTTGGGCATCGGCGCCGACCGGCGCATCGTCTGCGGCATCTCCTTCGGCTATGCCGACGAAGCGCATCCGGCCAACCGTTTCCGCACCGAACGCGCCCCGCTCTCCGAAGTGGCGGTGTGGGTGGAGTGAGAAGGTGTGAACGAATCCGCCATGCCCGCTCATGCCGCCAGAACACGCCCGCTCGTCGTTGCAAATGCTCGCCATAGCCCCAGCTATGGCTGCGCTTTGCGCCTCGATCGGACGCGTTCTGACGGCCTGCTCGGACACGCCGGATTCATTCACACCTTCTGACCGGGTGAATTCGTCGTATTCGACGATACCGGCCGCCGCGGCGGCGGCCAGAGTGGGCGCCATGGGAACACCGCCAGACCCCGGCACCGCAGCCGCCGGCCTTACGCTGCAACTCGACGACGCGGTCGCGACGATCGTGATCGACCTTGCGCAACCCAAGAACAGCTTCCGTGCCGAGAACGTGCACGCGCTGGATGCACAGCTCGATGCGGCGCTGGCCGCCGGCGCACGCGCCGTGGTGCTGCGTGGCGCCGGGCCGGTGTTCTCCGCCGGCTGGGACGTCAGCTCCATCGACCCGGCGGCGGCCGATCCGATGGCCGTCATCACCGAGGTCGTGGGCCCGCTGTGCCGCAAGCTGCGCACGCTGCCCGTGCCGACCATCGCCGCGGTGGCCGGGCCGGCGCTCGGCTTCGGCTTCGGCCTGGCGCTGTGCTGCGACATGGTGCTGGCCGAGGAGGGCGCACGCTTCGGCAGCCCCTTCCGCCATATCGGCATGGTGCCCGACAGCGGCACCCACCACATCCTGCTGAGCCGTGTCGGCTTCGCCATGGCCTCGGAGCTGATCTACACCGGCCGGCTGCTGAGCGGCAGCGAGGCCGCGGCGCTGCGCCTGGTCAACCGCGCCGTGCCGGACGGCACGGCGGCCGAGGCGGCGCAGCGGCTCGCGCAGGACATCGCCAGTGGGCCGACGCAGGCGTTCCGGCTCTCCAAGCAGCTGCTGCTGCAAGGGGGCGACTTCGACAGCATGCTCACGCAGGAAGCGCAGGCCCTGCAGCAGGTGTTCGCGACGGCGGACCTGCAGGAGGGCATTCGGGCGTTTCAGCAGCGGCGAAAAGCCCGGTTCACCGGGCGCTAGCGCCATGGACATGACCGCGTCATCGCCAACAAACCCTCCCCCACACCCGTTCGCACTGAGCCTGTCGAAGTGCCTCGGTGCGCATGCCGGGCTTCGACAAGCTCAGCCCGAACGGGTTCTGGCGAACACGCGGCTTCGACAAGCTCCGCCCGAACGGATGTTGTTGTTCACCCGAGCGCTGGCAACCCCGGACCCGTTCGCACTGAGCCTGTCGAAGTGCCTCGGTGCGCATGCCGGGCTTCGACAAGCTCAGCCCGAACGGGTTCTGGCGAACACGCGGCTTCGACAAGCTCCGCCCGAACGGATGTTGTTGTTCACCCGAGCGCTGGCAACCCCGGACCCGTTCGCACTGAGCCTGTCGAAGTGCCTCGGTGCGCATGCCGGGCTTCGACAAGCTCAGCCCGAACGGGTCTCGGATGACGGACGCCAAACAGCACGCGCCGCACCGCCACGCAGACATCTGATGAGAGGAACCCCATGACCGACGCCTTCATTCTCGACACCGTGCGCACGCCGCGCGGACGTGGGCGCGCCAGCGGCGCGTTGCACGAAATGGCGCCTGCGCGCCTGGCCGCCCAGGTGCTGCAGCAGATACGCGACCGCAACCACGTGGACACCGCGCTGGTCAACGACGTCATCCTCGGCTGCGCCGAGCCGGCGCTGGAACAGGCCTCCAACATCGGCAAGGCGGCCGTGTTCGCCGCCGGCTACGACCACGCCGTGCCGGGCGTGCAGATCAACCGTTTCTGCGGCTCGGGGCTCGAGGCCTGCAACTTCGCCTCGGCGCTCGTGAAATCGGGCCAGGCCGAGCTGGTGGTGGGCGGCGGCGTGGAGAGCATGTCGCGCGTGCCGATGTTCGTCTCGGGCGGGCCCTGGATCACCGACCCGCAGATCACGCTGCCCAATCGCATCGTGCCGCAGGGCGTGTCGGCCGACCTCATCGCCACGCTCTACGGCTACAGCCGCCAGGACGTGGACGCCTACGCGGTGGAAAGCCAGCGCCGCGCCGCCGCCGCCTGGGCCGAAGGCCGCTTCGACCGTTCCATCGTGCCGGTGCGCGACATCAACGGCATCGAGATCCTCGCGCGCGACGAGCACATCCGCGCCGACACCACGCTGGAAAGCCTGTCGCAGCTCGAACCCTCCTTCCTTGCACAGGGCGAGGAGATGGGCTTCGACGCGATGGCGCTGCAGCGCTATCCGCAGCTCGGCGCCATCGAGCATGTGCATCACGCCGGCAACTCCTCGGGCATCGTCGACGGTGCCTCGGCGGTGCTCATCGGCACGCGCGAGATGGCCGATCGGCTCGGCGTGAAGCCGCGTGCACGTGTGCTGTCGTTCGGCACCATCGGCAGCGAGCCCACCATCATGCTCACCGGCCCGGC
This sequence comes from Rubrivivax sp., assembly GCA_044506225.1. Taxonomy (GTDB): domain Bacteria; phylum Pseudomonadota; class Gammaproteobacteria; order Burkholderiales; family Burkholderiaceae_C; genus JAKFDI01. The sequence continues at coordinate 5,244 of JBIQKU010000049.1, forward strand.
GCCCGCGGCCGAGGCGGCGCTCAAGCGCGCGCGCATGACCGCGCGCGACATCGACCTCTTCGAATGCAATGAGGCCTTTGCGGCGGTGGTGCTGCGCTTCATGGAGGCGCTGGGCGTGCCGCACGACAAGGTCAACGTCAACGGCGGCGCCATCGCCATGGGCCATCCGCTGGGCGCCACCGGCGGCATGCTGCTCGGCACCCTGCTCGACGAGCTCGAGCGTCGCAACCTGTCCACCGGCCTGGTCACGCTGTGCGTGGGCGGCGGCATGGGCTCGGTGATGGTGATCGAACGCGTCTGAGGAAATGGAAATGATCGACTACAAGACCGACGCCGACGGCATCGCGACGCTCACCTGGAACGTCGCCGACCGCCCGATGAACGTGCTCAACCATGCCTCCATCGCCGCCTTCGACGCGGCCGTGGAACGTGCGATCGCGGATGCGGCCGTGAAGGGCGTGATCGTCACCTCCTCGCGCCCCGAGTTCGTGGCCGGCGGCGACCTCGACCTGATCCGCACGCTGCGCACGGCCGAAGAATCCATGGCTGCCTCCGGCCCGTTCAGCCGCACGCTGCGCCGGCTGGAGACCTCGGGCAAGCCGTTCGTCGCCGCCATCAACGGCACGGCGCTGGGCGGCGGGCTGGAGATCTGCCTGGCCTGCCACCGCCGCATCGTCGCCGACGACCCGAAGATCCAGCTCGGCCTGCCCGAGGTCACGCTGGGCCTGCTGCCCGCGGCCGGTGGCACGCAGCGCCTGCCGCGCCTGATCGGCATCCAGAACGCCTTGCCTTACCTGCTCGAAGGCCGCAAGGTGAATCCGCAGAAGGCGCTGGAAGCCGGCATCGTCGACGAGGTCGTGCCGGCGGCCGAACTGCTGGCACGCGCCAAGGCCTGGCTGCTGGCCGATGGTGCGCAGGCCACCGTCAAGCCCTGGGATGCCAAGGGCTTCAAGTTCCCGGGCGGCACGCCGCAGACGCCGGGGCCGACCGCGCTCTTCTTCGGCATCGGCGCCAGCCTGCTCGGCAAGACGCAAGGCCTGTACCCCGCGCCCGAGGCCATCCTCGCCTGCGTGTACGACGGCTGCCAGGTCGACATGGACAACGCGCTGAAGATCGAGCAGCGCCAGTTCGCGCGCCTGGCGCTGTCGGCGCCGACCAAGAACATGATCCGCACGCTCTTCTATTCGATGGGCGAGGCCAACCGTCTGGCGGACCGGCCGGCGGGTGTGCCCAAGCGCGAGTTCACCCGCGTGGCTGTGCTCGGCGCCGGCATGATGGGCGCGGGCCTGGCCCACGTGAGCGCGATGGCCGGCCTGCAGGTGGTGCTGCTGGACACCAGCCTCGAAACGGCCGAGAAGGGCAAGGGCTACAGCGCGAAGATCCTGGATGCGCAGGTGGCCAAGGGCCGCATGGATGCGGCCAGGCGCGATCGCACGCTGGCGCTCATCACGCCGACCACCGACTACGCGGCGCTTGCCGGTTGCGAGATCGTCATCGAGGCGGTGTTCGAGGACCGCGCGGTCAAGGCCGAGGTCACGCGCCGTGCCGAGGCCGCGATGTCGCCGGATGCGCTCTTCGCCTCCAACACCTCCACGCTGCCCATCACCGGCCTGGCCGAGGTGTCGTCGCGCCCGGCGCAGTTCGTCGGCCTGCATTTCTTCTCGCCGGTGGAGAAGATGCCGCTGGTGGAAGTGATCCGCGCTCGCGCCACCGGCGACGCCGCCATCGCCCAGGCGCTGGACTTCGCCAAGCGCATCCGCAAGACGCCCATCGTCGTCAACGACTGCCCGGCGTTCTACGCCAACCGCGCCTTCGGCATGTTCCCCTTCGAGGCGATGACGATGCTGGCCGAAGGCGTGAACCCGCACCTCATCGAGAACGCGGGCCGCATGGCCGGCATGCCGATGCCGCCGCTCGCGCTCATCGACGAGTTCTCCGCCGAGCTGCTCTACAAGGCCATGAAGCAGGGCCGCATCGACCAGGGCAGCGCCTACCGCGAACAGCCGCAGGACAAGGTGCTGGTCACGATGGTCGAGAAGGAAGGGCGGCTCGGGCGCAAGGTGGGCAAGGGCTTCTACGACCACCCGGCCGATGGCCACAAGCGCCTGTGGCCGGGGCTCGCCAAGCTCTACCCGCTGGCCGCCGAGCAGCCCGACGTGGCCGAGGTGCAGCGCCGGCTGATGTATTCGCAATCGCTGGAGGCGGCGCGCTGCGTGGCCGAAGGCGTGGTCAGCCCGCGCGATGCGGACGTGGGCTCGCTGCTCGGCTGGGGCTTCCCGGCGGCACTCGGCGGGGCGATCAGCCACATCGACACCGTGGGTGCGGCGCGCTTCGTCCAGGAATGCGACGCGCTGGCCAAGCGCCATGGCGAACGTTTCGCGGTGCCGCAGGCGCTGCGTGATCTCGCGGCGCGCAACGGCCGCTACATGGAAACCTGAGCATGGCCGGACCTCTCAAGGGCGTTACCGTCATCGAACTCGCCGGCATCGGCCCCGGGCCGTTTGCCGGCATGCTGCTGGCCGACATGGGCGCGCGCGTGCTGCGGGTGGACCGCATTCCGCCGCCGGGCAAGCCCACGGGCCTCGCGGCGCTGATGCGCAACGACAACATCGTCGACCGCGGCCGCGCCTCGATCGCGATCAACACCAAGGACCCGCGCGGCGTGCAGACGGTGCTCGATCTGGTTGCCGGTGCCGACATCCTGATCGAAGGCTTTCGCCCCGGCGTGACCGAGAAGCTGGGCCTCGGGCCCGACCACTGCCTCGCGCGCAACCCGCGCCTGGTCTACGGCCGCATGACCGGCTGGGGCCAGAGCGGGCCGCTCGCGCAGGCGGCGGGCCACGACATCAACTACGTGGCCATCTCCGGCGCGCTGCATGCCATCGGCCCCAAGGACGCACCGCCCGTCGTGCCGCTCAACCTCGTGGGCGACTACGGCGGCGGCGGCATGCTGCTGGCCCTGGGCGTGGTGTCGGCGCTGTTCGAGGCGCGCCAGTCCGGCCGCGGCCAGGTGGTGGATGCCGCCATGAGCGACGGCGCGGCCCTGCTGATGGCGGCGCAATACGGCCTCATGGCCAAGGGCTTCTGGCACGACGAGCGCGAGCGCAACTTCCTCGACGGCGCCGCGCCCTTCTACGGCACCTACGAATGCGCGGACGGCCGCCATGTGGCGCTGGGCCCCATCGAGCCGCAGTTCTACCGCGAGCTGCTGCAGCGCCTGGGCATCGACGACCCGCAGTTCCAGCGCCAGTGGGACGAGGCCGACTGGCCCGAACTCAAGGCCAAGCTCGCCGCGGTGTTCCGCACCCGCTCGCGCGACGAATGGTGCGCCCTGCTCGAAGGCAGCGATGCCTGCTTCGCGCCGGTGCTGTCGATGACCGAAGCGCCGGCGCATCCGCACAACCGCGCGCGCGGCACCTTCGTGGAAAGCGGCGGGGCGATGCAGCCCGCGCCCGCGCCGCGCTTCGAACGCACCGCGAGCGAGCTGCCGCCGCCCGCGCCCGAGGTCGGCGCCGACACCGCCGCGCTGCTGCGCGAGCTCGGCCGCAGCGCCGAAGAGGTCGAGGCACTGATCGCCGCGGGCGTGGTGCACCAGGCCGCCGCCGAAGGCTGAGATGCTGACCCTGATGCGCCACGGCCAGGCGTCCTTCGGGGCGGCGCATTACGACGTGCTGTCGCCGCTGGGGATGGAGCAGGCACGCGCGGCCGGCCGTTTCGTGCAGGCGCACGGGCGGCATTTCGAGCTGCTGTGCGTCGGCCCGCGCGCACGCCACCGCGACACCGCACGCGGCGTCGTCGAAGGCTGGGGCGTGCAGCCGGAACACCGCGCCGCGCCCGAGCTGGACGAGTTCGCCGACAGCGTCATGCTGCTCGAGGCCACACGCGCACCCGCGGCCGCCGAAGCCCCGCCCACCGAGGAGGCCGACCCGCAGGCCGGCGGCGCACGCCGTGCCGACCTGCAGCGCCTGCTGCGCCGCATCGGCGCCTGGGCCGACGGCGAACTGGTGCTGACCAACGGCCCCACGCTGCCCGAATTCCGCGCCCGCGTCGGCGCGTGGGTGCGCCGGCAGCTGCAGGAAGACCAGCGCGGCGACGGCCCCGCGCGGCGCACGCTCGCCGTGACCTCCGCCGGCGTCATCGCCGCGGTTCTGTGCGAAGTGCTGGCGCTTCCCGACAGCCACTTCCTGCCGCTGGTGAGCCAGGTGCGCAATGCGTCCTTCACCGAACTCACCGCCTGGCGCGCGCAGCCCATGCTGGTCAGCTTCAACGGCACGGGGCATTTGCCGGCGGCGTTGTTGAGTGCGATATGAGTGATGGGGAAACAAGACCCGTTCGGGCTGAGCTTGTCGAAGCCCCCCGCGGATCCTCAGCTTGTCGAAGGGGTTGAGCTTGTCGGACTCACGCGAGAACCAAGACCCGTTCGGGCTGAGCCTGTCGAAGCCACCGTGGGTCCTGAGCTCGTCGAAGGAGCTGAGCCTGTCGAAGCCGCGCCGTTGTTGAGCAGACCGTGAGCAGATCACTCCCTTGCAGATGCTCAGCACCGCACCAGGGCTTCGACAAGCTCAGCCCGAACGGGTGTTGGGGGAGGGTATGAATGCGGACCCATCACCGCCACCCGTTCGCCCTGAGGTATCGAAGGGCCCGTGCTACCCACCCGTTCACCCTGAGGTATCGAAGGGCGTGCGAGAGCAAGGGCTTCGATACCTCAGCCCGAACGGGACTTGTGAAGCAGCATCAACCGACCCCCAACCCGTTCGCCCTGAGGTATCGAAGGGCGCATGCCAGAAGGGCTTCGATCCGCGAAGCGGACCCTGTCCTGAGCTTGTCGAAGGATCAGCCCGAACGGATCTGTGAATGGCCCGCCCCCAAAGTCGCCATGTCCTCAACCACCCCCACCCGCCGCCCCGTCCACCTTCGCCGCATCGAATGCACCGGCTTCGAGCGTGACGACGGCCTGTTCGACATCGAAGGCCGGCTGATCGACACCAAGCCGACCGAACTGGTGCTGCCCGAACGCACCGTGGCGCCCGAAGAAGCCATCCACCACATGACGATGCGCCTGACGGTGGGCCGCGACTTCGTCATCCGTGATGTGCAGGCGAAATCGGTGGAGATGCCCTACCGGGTCTGCGGCGACATCGCGCCCGCCTATCGCCAGCTGATCGGCACGCGCATCGAGGCTGGCTTCACGCAGAAGGTCAAGCGCCTGTTCCGCGGCATCCAGGGCTGTGCGCACCTCACCGAGCTGCTGCCGGTGATGGCCACCACCGCCTTCCAGATCATCTGGTCGGACGTGGACAACTTCGACAACACCGCCACGCCCAACGGCCGCACGCGCGGCTCGCCGCTGGGCGGCTGCCATGCGCTTCGGCTCGATGGCGAGGTGGTGATGCGCTACTTCCCCCACCTGCGCCCGCCGGCACCCACCAACAAGGACTGAGATGGACTATTCCGGCCGCTTTCGCCCCGTGCGCCCGCTGGTGCCCGCGGACGACTTCAACCACCCGGTCGAAGCCCACCCCTTCTTCAACGAAAGCCGCTATGTGCACCTGATCGACGGCGCGCAGCGCCTGGGCGGCTGGTTTCGCATCGGCCAGCGGGCGAACCAGGGCTTCTCGGAGATGACGCTGTGCCTGTACCTGCCCGACGGCCGGGTGGCGTTCATGTTCGCCAAGCCCGAGCAGGTGAGCCGCGACGCGATCGAGGCCGCCGGCCTGCGCTTCGACATCGACGAGCCCATGCAGCGCTCCAGCCTGCGCTACGCCGGCCCGGTGCACCTGCTGGCCGACGGCGCCGTGATGGAGAACCCGCGCGAGGCCTTCACGCCCGAGTCGCGGGTGGAGGCGGCGATCGAGCTGCAGTTCGAGGCCATCGCGCCGGCCCACGGCGGCGAGCTGCTGGGCGACGATGGCGAGCCCTTCGACGAAGGCGAGGGCCGCTATTTCGCGCGCGCGCATTTCGACCAGTCGCTGCGCGGGCACGGCACGGTGCGTGTGGGCACGCAGAGCTGGACGATGCGCGGCCACGGCCTGCGCGACCACTCCTGGGGGCCGCGCATCTGGCAGGCGATTCCGTGGTACCGCTGGTTCCCCTGCAGCTTCGGCGACGACCTGGCCATCTGCCTCATCCTCGTGCAGCAGGCCGATGGCCGCTTTCTCGAGACCGGCTACCTGCACGACGGCAGCGGCCGCCTGCGGCATGTGGCCAACATCCGCCTGGACACCCGCTACGACGCGCGCCAGTACCCGCTGGGCTTCACGCTCCGCTTCGATGACGACGGCGGTGCGCAGCACACCATCGAAGGCGAGACGCTCAACAGCGTGCCCTGCCGCCACTGGCGGCGTCTGCCCGACGGCAGCACCGACAAGTCGCGCATCATGGAATGCATGACGCGCTACCGCTTCGGTGACCGCGTCGGCTACGGCATGGCCGAGTACATGGACCACCAGGACGCTGCCGCCGGCGGCGTGTTCGAGGGCATCCGTGCCGGCTACTGAGGCGGCAGGCCCCCCCACCGAGGCCACGCTGCTGGCCGCGTTGCGCCGCCACTGGCCCGCGGCACAGGCGGTGAGCGGGCTGCGCGCCATCTCCGGCGGGGCGAGCCAGGAGATCTGGTCCTTCGATGCGCAGCTGCCCTCGGGCCTGCGCGGCCTCATCCTGCGCCGCACCCGCCAGTGGAGCGAAACCGGCCAGGCCGGGAGCGCCGGCATGGCGGCCGAGGCCGCGCTGCTGCGCCTGGCCGCCGACGCCGGTGTGCCGGTGCCGCTCGCCGTGGGCCTGCTGCAGCCGGACGACGGGCTGGGCGACGGCTACCTGATGCAGCGGGTGGAAGGCGAGTCCTCGCCCAAGGCCATCCTGAACGACGAGGCGTTCGCAGGCGTTCGCCCGACGCTTGCCATGCAATGCGGCGCGCTGATGGCGCGCATCCACCAACTGCCGGCCGACAAGCTGCCGACGCTGCGCGTGGGCGGCGCGGCGAGCGAGCGTGCGCACTGGGAAGCCGCGCACCGCGCCAACGGCACGTCGCGGCCGGTGTTCGAATTCGCGCTGCGCTGGCTGGCGGAACACGAGCCGCCGCCGCAAGGCGAGCCGGTGCTGGTGCATGGCGACTTCCGCAACGGCAACCTCATGCTCGGCCCCGAGGGCGTGCGGGCCGTGCTGGACTGGGAGCTGGCCCACCTCGGCGACCCGATGGAAGACCTCGGCTGGTTCTGCGTCAACGCCTGGCGCTTCGGCCGGGTGGAGCTGGAGGCCGGCGGCCTCGGCACGCGCGAGCAGCTGTTCGCCGGCTACGAGGCCGAGTCCGGCCGTGCGGTGGATGCTGCGCGCGTGCACTACTGGCAGGTGCTGGGCACGCTCAAGTGGGGCGTGGCCTGCGATGCCATGGGCCTGGCCTGGCGCAGCGGCAGCGACCGCAGCCTCGAGCGGCTGGCGGTGGCGCGGCGGGTGTCGGAGACCGAGGTCGATCTGCTGGCGCTGATCGCGCCCGAAGGGATGCCTGCATGAACAACACGGCGACATCGGCGGAACTGCTCGAGGGCCTGGCCGAGCTGCTGCGCGGCGCGGCGCAGCAGACGGCCGACCGGCGCCAGCGCTTCGAGCTGCGTGTCGGCCTGAACCTCCTGGGCATGCTGCAGCGCGAACAGGCGCTGGACGCGCAGGCCGCGGCGGCCGAGGCGCAGCGCCTGCGCGGCCTGCTGGGCGAAGGTGCCGGCGCGGACCTCGAGGCCGACCGCGCGGCGCTGTGCCGGCGCATTGCCGACGGGTCGCTCGACATGCAGGACGCGGCGCTGCGCGACCACCTCTGGCGCACAACGCTGGACCGCCTGGCGATCGATCAGCCGGGCTATCGCTGGCGGCGCTCCTGAGAGGCCGGCGCGGGCTTCACGCCGGGCTGCGCAGTCGCATGGGCATCGGGCGCGATGCCGCGAACGCGCCGCGTCGCATTCGGCGAGCACACGCGGAGCTGCTGGCCGCCGCACGGTGCTGAAGCGCGGCGGCAACCGGGCCACGTGACGGCAGTCGCGTCCGCGGCAACCCGACGGCGTGGCCGGCGATAAGCTGCCCGCCTTCGCCACTGCGTCCGACGGCCCATGACCGGGATTCCCCACGCGCGCCCAGACCCCGCTGCCTGGCTTGTGGTCGTCAGCGGCGCCATCGCGCTGGCGGTCGCCATGGGGATCGGCCGTTTCGCCTTCACGCCGCTGCTGCCGCTCATGCTGCGCGACGGCACGCTGAGCACCGCGTCGGGTGCGGAATGGGCGGCGGCGAACTACGCCGGCTATCTGCTGGGGGCGCTCACCGCGGCCCGGTTCTCGGCCCATCCGCTGCGTGGGTTGAAGCTGGCGCTGCTCGGGGTGGCATTCACCACGCTGGCGGTGGCGATCGTCGACGGCGCAGGGACGGTGTTGCTCGGCACCTTGCTGCGCGGGGCGGCGGGCGTCTTCAGCGCCTGGGCATTGGTGTGCATCAGCAGCTGGGGGCTGGCGGAACTGGCACGTCGGCAGCGCTCGTACCTGGGCGCCTTGATCTACACCGGTGTCGGTTTCGGCATTGCGCTCGCGGGTGTGCTCGCCTGGCTCGGCGGACAGCAGCCGGCGCGGTGGCTGTGGCTGGAACTCGGCCTGCTTGCCGCGGCGGGCGCGCTGTTCGTCGGGCTGCGGCTGCGCGCTGGCAATGCGACGGCAGCGGCGCCGTCGCCGGGTTCGGTATCGCCGCCTCCGGCCGGCGCGGCACCAAGCCACATGCCGCTGGTGCTGTGCTACGGCGCCTTCGGTTTCGGCTACATCGTGCCGGCGACCTTCCTGCCGGCGATGGCGCGGCAGCAGGTGTCCGATCCGCTGGTGTTCGGCCTCACATGGCCGCTGTTCGGGCTGGCCGCCGCGCTGTCCGTTGTCGGCGCCGCCCGCGGGCTGCGTGCCTGGCCGCGCAGGCGGGTGTGGGCGCTGGCCCAGGGCACGATGGCGCTGGGCACCGCGCTGCCGCTGGTCACTCAGGCGCTGTGGTCGCTCGCTGCGTCGGCAGTGCTCGTCGGCGGCACCTTCATGGTGGCCACCATGGCGGGCCTGCAACTGGCGCGCGATGTGACGCCCGCCAATCCGACGCCTCTGGTTGCACGGATGACGGTCGCGTTTGCCGTCGGCCAGATCGCCGGCCCTCTGCTCGTGCGCGCGTTCGGCACCGGGAGCCGGTTCGGCTGGGACGCGCTGTCGTGGGCCAACGCGGCGGCAACCCTCGTGCTGCTGCTGACCGCTGCCTGGCTGTGGCGCGGCTCCTCGTCGCCGCGTTCGACGTTCGCCACGCCGGCCCGATGAGGCGCTCGATGCCGACCGGTGAGCGGGCGCCATGACTCACCGCCGGCGGGCCGGGCGCCGACAGTGCGCCGCGGTCCGCCATCCGCGGAAAGCCGCAAGGTTATTAGTGACCGACGCGTCGGTTTATTATGCGGCCGTGCGCAGCTTCTTGCCGCCCCACGTCTCGACGGGGCCGATGACCTCGCCCCCCGCCTCGCCACACCTGACGAAAGCCGACATGACCGCATCCCTTGCCCATCCCTTCCAGGCCCACGACGCCCTGCAGCCCAGTGCCCCGGCGAACGCCCAGCCCGGCTGGTTCGACCGCTTCTACTTCAACGTGCACGACGGCAGCGCCAGCCCCTATGTGCTGTTGGGCGCGGGCGTGTACCCGGTGGAGGGCGTGGTCGACGGCTATGTGCTGGCCGTGACGCGCGACGAGCAGATCAACCTGCGCATGTCGGACGAACTCGCCGCCGGCACGGGCTCGGGCGTGGGCCCGCTGTCCTGGGAAATGATCGAGCCGCTGAAGCGCTGGCGTGTGCGCCTGGATGCCAACCCCTCGGGCGTGGCCTTCGACCTCGAATGGACGGCCACCACCGCGTTCTGGGCCACCGATCGCATGCACCTGGACGACGGGCGCGGGCGCACCGCGGCCTTCGACCACGGCTTCCAGTCCGGCCGGCACGAAGGCTGGATCGAGATCGACGGCCAGCGCCATGAAGTGGCCCGCTGGACCGGCCAGCGCGACCGCTCCCGCGGCACGCGCCTGCCCGCGGCGCGCCAGGGCGTGCACCTGTGGGTGCAGGCGCAGTTCGAGGACGCCTGCCTCGGCTTCAACCTCGACCTCGACCGCGCCAACCGCCAGACCCTGCTGGACGGCGCCTGGATGGGCCGCGACGGCTCGCTGGACAAGATCGTCGCCGTGGGCCACGACCTCGAGTTCGACGCGGACCTCGAACTCGTGCGCGGCCGCCTGCGCGTGCGCACCCAATCGGGCCGCGTTGCCGACCTGGAGGCCGACCTCACCGTCTCCGAAGGCGGCTACATGGCCTGCGCCGGCTACGGCGGCTGGCACGGCCAGCCGCGCGGGCGCGGCGTCATCGAGCACGAGCGCCTGAACCTGGCCGAACGTGCGGGCCGCATGCGAAGCCTGTCCACGCCGCTCACCGACCGGCTCGCCGCCTTCGTGCGCCGCGACGCGGGTGGTGGCGCGCCGGTGGCGGGTGCGGGTATCTTGGAGTTCGCGCATTCGCGCAGCGCGGCGTTCCGCTACACGCCGCAGCTCGACTGAGCCGCGGCCGCGCGGGTGCGGCGATCGGCGGGATGCAGCGCATTCCCCTTCACACCGAAAGGCCTGCCTGTGAGCATCGACAGCCCGCATCCCGCCATTGCCGAAGCGCTCGACGCCGCCCGCGCGCGCTACATCGCCGCGAATCCGCAGAGCCTGGCGCAACACCGCCAGGCGGTGCAGGTGCTGCCCGGCGGCAACACCCGCAGCTCCATCTTCAACGAGCCGTTTCCGATCACGCTCGCGCAGGCCGAGGGCTGCAGCGTCACCTCGCTCGACGGTGTGCGCTACATCGACTTCCTCGGCGAGTACACCGCCGGGCTGTACGGCCACTCGCACCCGGTGCTGCGCGAGGCGGTGCAGCGTGCGCTCGACGGCGGCTGGGTGATGGGCGGGCATGTGCGCCTCGAGGAGGAGTTCGCGCGGCTGCTGTGCGAGCGCTTTGCGTCCATCGAGCAGCTGCGCTTCACCAACTCGGGCACCGAGGCCAACCTCTATGCCATCACCGCGGCGCGCGCCATCACCGGGCGGCCCAAGGTGGTGGTGTTCGAGGGCGCCTACCACGGCGGCGTGTTCACCTTCGGCCCGGCGCCGAGCGCCATGCTCGCGCCCTTCGACTTCGTCATCGCGCCCTACAACGACATCGCCGGCACCCGCGCGCTGCTGGACGCCAACGCCGCGCAGATCGGCACGCTCATCGTCGAGCCCATGCAGGGCTCGGGCGGCTGCATCCCGGCGAGCCACGACTTCCTGCGCATGCTGCGCGATTGGGCGAGCGCCCACGGCGCGGTGCTCATCTTCGACGAGGTGATGACCTCGCGGCTCGCGCCCGGCGGCCTGCAGGCGGTGTGCGGCATCACGCCCGACATGACCACGCTCGGCAAATACCTGGGCGGCGGCTTCAGCTTCGGTGCCTTCGGCGGGCGCGCCGAACTGATGGCGCATTTCGACCCCTTCCGGCCCGGCGCCTTTGCCCATGCCGGCACCTTCAACAACAACGTGTTCACCCTGGCCGCCGGCGTGGCCGGCCTGCGCGAGGTCTACACCCCCGAGACCGCCCACGCACTGAACGCACGCGGCGACGCCTTGCGCCAGCGCCTGAACGAGGTGGCACAGGCCGCGCGATTCCCCATGCAGTTCACCGGCCTCGGTTCGATGATGAACCTGCATATGCACGCCGGCCCCGTGCGCAGCGTGCGCGACCTCGCCGGCGATTCGATCGCGCTGCGCGACCTGTTCTATTTCGACATGCTCGAACAAGGCCTCTGGCTCGCCCGCCGCGGCATGGTGAACCTGTCGCTGCCCATGGGCGACGCCGAATGCGAGCGGCTGGCGCGGGCGGTGCAGGGGTTTGTCGAGGCGCGCCATGCGCTGGTGGCGAGCGGCGGCGGGCGCTGAGGCCGCTCAGGGCACAGCACGGGGGGCCGCCATGCCGGCGAGCGGTGGCGGCGGCAGGGCGTCGTGCCGGTCATCGCGCCGGCTCACGCGCCGCAGGCCGTGCGCGAACGGGATGAAAGGCGAGCCGTCCGCCGCAGGCAGGCTTGCGCATCGAGCCGAGGCACTCAGGCCTGATCGCGCAGCTGCCCTCCGCCCAGTCCTCGAGAGGGGCGTGGAACGAGAGCGTTTTACCGGCGGTTGAAGTGCGTGTCATGACTTTGGTTCGGGTCGGCGGTCGTTGGATCGTAGATGCACATGCAATGCATCCCGACGCCACATGGTGGATCCCGTCGAACCCGGAGCGGGGTGGGCTCGCGAATAGGTGGCGAGGGGCAGCACGGCCCTTACGGCGTCGCCAGTCCGCGCGCCCTTCACCAACGTGTGCATGCCTATAGCCCCGGCCCGGGCCGTGCAGGTCGTGACCGCAGGGCATCGTGGCCTTACGCGGAGGAGGCGCTGAATGCCAGATCTAGACTGAACTCCGTCGTTCGATCGGGTCCGTCGATGTGGCCGCTTCCGGCCATGAGCCGTCTCTCACGGCAGTCAGCTTCCCGAAAGCCAAAGTGCGCGATCGGAAACCTTCAACGCCGCCGACGACCGGCGGTGTCAGCTGCGCTGCCGACCTAGATGCCGGACCGGCGGTTGCGCTGGAGGTTTCGCCTGAATCTATCCAAGTTGTCGAAGAGGAAGCTCGCGAACCGCTTGGCGCTCTGACGAACATCGGCGTGCGGCGAACTTTCGGCTCGCTCTGACCAGTGGGCTATCCCGTCAACCAGCGCGTTTGTCATATACGCCACCGAATTCACGGTGTTGCGCTTGATAGCCACGTAGGGCAATCCGACTATCACGTACGGGCGGCGTGTCGAGGCGCCATAGATTTCGCGTTGCGCCCTCCAGAGTGCTTGGGGAAGTTCTTGGCCGATGTAGCGACCGAAGATGGCCTGCCCGACTTCTTGCGCTTCGGCGTCCGTGATTGGGAACAAGCTACCCAGGTAGGCGCGTGCACCGGCGAATGTCGTACGAAGGCTTAGCTCATGCCACGACCAGCAGGAGTTGTTGACGAAGAGCGGCGCCGTTTCCGGTGCGAAGCCGTGTGTTGCGTACAGCCAGACGCCGTCGTACAGCTTCATCGCCATGGAGCCAACGACGCGGTCGATTGATTCGCTCGAGACGACATACTCCGAGCGATCGGAGGGGCCGCCGATTTCGCACCATGCCGCGATGGCTGTGCCAACGGGCAGGGCAGCCTTCCCGGCGTTGTCTCGCCAGTCGACGCCGTCCAGCGAGTGAAATCGGTTGTAGGTTGTGACCCGGTACTTGTCTTCGACCGGGTCGAAGCTGATGCCGATTGCCTGATCTACGACGAGCCTGCGCTTCCGTCCTTCTGCGTCTGGATATTCGTAGGTGACGCGTTGGCCTGGCGCGTCGCCTGCGTGGCTGGACAGTACAACGATGTCCTGCGGCACCAGGTCAAGCAGAAGCTGGACACGCAGCTGTGTCGCCATTGGTCCTCGGACGACGTGAGTCAGCGTGCGATTTCTTAGCAGCGCTTGCTCGATGGCGGGAATCTCAGAGCCATCCACGGTCTGTGGGTCGACGAGTAACGCGGTCCGTGCGCTAAGGCTTGCCTTCTGCGAGGCCCACGTCCCCTCCACCACGGCGCGTCCGAAGTCAGGGTAGCGGTACATGTGCGTCGTGGCGACCTCCGGAACTGCGATCCCCCACGGGAAGCCGGCCGTCACGAAAAGCAATGCCTTGTACTTTGCGAAGTCGATCTCGCGAAGATGCATGCGGGCACGCTGAGCGATCTCGCCGAAGCGTCCAGTGACGTCGCCGCCTTCGCCAAGGGCATACAGGTCTTCCAGCCAACCTTCGCGGTCGCCTTCGCCAAGTTCCGGAAACATGGCCAGGGAGGCGCCGCATGCGAATGCGAGATTGCTGGCGACCACCTCTGCCATCGGGACGCCGCGTTCGCAAGCGACGAGCAGGTGACTGCCCGCCTCGACGACGCTAACACTGGGCGACTCATCCAGGTCGAGTTGAAGCTCTTGGTGTGCGCGACGTGCCAAGTACAGGCCGACACCAAGATTGTCGGTTCCCCAGTGCAAGGCGGTCGTCGGACGCTTGGCGACCCCGCGTAGCGCTTGGACGTGCTCCTCATACAGGTCGGAGACGGTGCGGCCCTTCCATCCCCGGCCCATTGCTTCAGTCGCGGCTGCCGGCAACGCTCCCATCAACACTCGGCGCGGAGAGACCATCGCCATGGCATTGCGTCGGCGTACCACCTCGTTTTCCGCGTCGGGCCGGTCCATTCGTGGGCCGTCTAGGACCGGAAGGTACCGACCAGGACGCGCAAACAGAGCCGATATGCGAGCGGCGAACACAGGGTCGTCGGTGATGACTATGGCGCTTTCAAAGGGCGGTGCTGCAAGCATCGGAGTGAAGTCTGGAGACCAAGTGCTGGAGTGTGAGTCCTGGAACGCCGGGCCTCACGCAACGTTCGCTCTACGAAGACCTTTTTGGGCCCGCGGCAGTGGGCTTCGAGCCGATAAGCGCTGCACAAAGTGCTTCGGCGAACCGCACGCAAACGTGCGACGCTAGTTGTGAACCGTCAAGAGCTTGTATCGAGGCCCGGGTAGTCGGTGCGGCAACAAGCGAACGCGCAAGCCACGAAACGTGGCCCAACGCCAGACGCCGGCCTATCGATGTCTGTTTGCCATGCAAGCACCGGGGATTTCGGCACTTGGCGCAGCCCCGTTTTCTACAGTCGAGCAGTCGATCTGGTCCAGAGGAGGTCCGATGTACGCTTCCTTCCACTCGACCCTGATTCGTGATCGCTCCGCTCGCAGCAGCAGCCGCTCCGCCGGATGCATCGACGTACGCTGCCACCAGGGCGACAAGGTCGCGTTCACGCCCAGGTGGGCACTGCTCGAACGCGTCGTCCTTGTCGCGGGCCTGGCTCTCGCGACGGCGACCATCCACGCCCAGGGACTGCCACCGGACGCCGCTCTTAACAAGGCGCGGGCCACCGAAGCGCAGATGACCGACGACGAACGCTTCGGCTTGCTGCGCAACCTGATGGTCGTGAACTTCAAGACGC
>JBIQKU010000050.1:0-20292 GCA_044506225.1 Rubrivivax sp.
TCGTCGAGCAGAACGTGCGCCAGGCGCTGAAGATCGCCGACCGCGGCTACGTGCTGGAGACCGGGCGCATCGTGCTCGAAGGCACGAGCCAGGCGCTGCTCGACGACCCCAAGGTGCACGAGGCGTATCTCGGAGGCTGAGCGCCGGGCGCGCATGTGAAACGACCGCCTGCGGGGCGGTCGTTGCGTGTGGCGGGCGGCGGCGCGCTCAGCTGCCGGCGATCTTCATGCGTTCGATCAGCACCGAGCCGGTGGTCTTGCCGCCGAGCGTGTAGGCATCCGCACCGATGGCGACGATGCCGCGGAACATCTCGCGCAGGTTGCCGGCGATGGTGATCTCGTGCACCGGGTGCACGATCTTCCCGTTCTCCACCCAGAAGCCGGCGGCGCCGCGCGAGTAGTCGCCGGTCACGTAGTTCACGCCCTGGCCCATCAGCTCGATGACGAACAGCCCGCGGTGCAGCTTGCGCAGCATGGCGTCCAGGTCGTCGCCGGCGGCCGTGCGGCGGCTGGTGAGAACGAGGTTCTGCGAGCCGCCGGCATGCCCGGTCGTGCGCATGCCCAGCTTGCGGGCCGAGTAGCTCGACAGGAAGTAGCCCTGCACCACGCCCGCCTTGACCACGTCCCGCGGCCGGGTGACCACGCCCTCGTCATCGAAGGGTGCGCTGCCCTTGCCGCGCAGCTGGTGCGGGTCCTCGTGCAGGTCCACATGGTCGGCCAGCACCTGCTGGCCGAGCGAATCCACCAGAAAGCTGGACTTGCGGTAGAGCGCGCCGCCGCTGGTCGCCTGCACATAGGCACCGATCAGGCCGGCAGCCAGCGTCGATTCGAACAGCACCGGCACCTCGCAGGTGGCGATCTTGCGCGAGCGCAGCCGCGACAGCGCCCGTTCGGCGGCGTAGCGGCCCACGGCCTCGGGCGCGGCCAGATCCTCGGGCGCGCGCATGGAGGTGTACCAGGCGTCGCGCTGCATGTCGGCACCACCGCGCGCCGGCACCGAGGCAATCGGCGCCACCGACAGCGAATGCCGCGAGCTGGCATAGCCGCCGCGGAAACCGCGGGTGTTGCCGGCGAGGAAGTGCGACTGCTGGGCCGACACGCCCGCGCCTTCCGAATTGGTGATGCGCCGGTCAACCGCCAGCGCCGCACGCTCGCAGCGCATGGCGAGCTCGACCGCGGCTTCGGCGTCGATGTCCCAGGGATGGAAGAGGTCGAGGTCGCGCGTCGCAGCTTCGCCGCGCGCGAGGTCCTCGGCGTCGGGCAGGCCGGCGGCCGGGTCTTCCGCGGTGAAGCGGGCGATGTCGTAGGCCGCCTGCACCGTCTGCTTCAGGGCGGCGGGCGAGAAGTCGGAGGTGCTGGCATTGCCGCGGCGCTGACCGAGATAGACGGTCACGCTCATGGACTTGTCGCGGTTGCGCTCGATGTTCTCCACCTCGCCCTTGCGCACCGAGACCGACAGGCCCACACCCTCGGACACCTCGGCGCCTGCGTCGCTTGCGCCGAGCGCCTTCGCCTGCTTCAAGGCATCTTCCACGAGCTCCTGGAAACGCTCACGGGTGTAGGCGAAACCGGGGGCAGGCGAGCTGTTCACTGGCATGGGCAAGGGTCCGATCAGGGCAGGCGTGGAGGGCGGGAGGGGCCCCGCGACAGGCCGCCGCGCGGCGGCGAAAAAGGGGCCGCGGCTATCATAGCGAGCGAACTTTCCGCGTCGGGCTGTGCGTGTTCTCGCGGCCTGTTTCGCACTCGAGCGGCCCGCGCGGGCACGGCGCCGAGCGCCCTTCGCCGCCTTCCCCGTCGCCTCCAGGATGCTTTCGTGACCCCCACCCCACCGCAGGCCGACGACGCCTTGCATGCGCCGCCCGAGGACGGCGACCGCGCCGACACGCGCCCGAGCAAGACGCAGCGCAAGAAGGCATCGCATGCCTTGCAGGAACTCGGCGAAGCCGTCCTCGCTCTGCCCGACGCACGGCTCGACGCCCTGCCCATGGACGAAGCCCTGCGCGATGCGATCCGCAGCTACAAGCAGACCCGCTCGCATGAAGGCCGGCGCCGGCAGATGCAGTACATCGGCAAGCTGATGCGGCGCGCCGACCCCGCACCGCTGGAAGAGGCGGTGGCCGCCATGCAGCTCGGGCGCGCGCAGGATTCGCTCGCGCTGCACGAGGCCGAGCACTGGCGCGCCGAGCTGATTGCGGACGACGCCGCGCTCACCCGCTGGACCGCCGCGCATCCGCAGGCCGACGTGCAGCAGTTGCGCAGCCTGGTGCGTGCCGCGCGCAAGGACGCCGCCGCCTTGCCGGAGCAGCGCAGCGGCCGCGCCTACCGCGAACTGTTCAAGTTCATCCGTCAGCAGCTTCAGCAGGAGACAAGCGATGAGTGATTGGGACCGCGTGCGCATCGGCCTGGTGTCGGTGAGCGACCGCGCCGCCGGCGGCGTGTACGAGGACAAGGGCATTCCGGCGCTGCGCGACTGGCTCGTGCGCGCCCTGCGCAACCCCGTCGACTGGGAAACCCGCCTCATCGCCGACGACCAGGAAACGATTGCCGCCACCCTGCGTGAACTGGTGGACGTGGCGCACTGCGACCTGGTGCTGACCACCGGCGGCACCGGCCCGGCCTTGCGCGACGTGACGCCCGAGGCGACGCTTGCCGTGGCCGACAAGGTGATGCCCGGCTTCGGCGAGCAGATGCGCCAGATCAGCCTGAACTTCGTACCCACCGCCATCCTGTCGCGGCAGGTGGCGGTGATTCGCGGACAGTGCCTGGTGATCAACCTGCCCGGCCAGCCCAAGGCGATTGCCGAGACGCTGGAGGGCCTGCCCGGCGGGCAGCCGCCCGTGCCGGGCATCTTTGCCGCTGTGCCCTATTGCATGGACCTCATCGGCGGGCCTTACGTCGACACGGTGCCCGAGGTCATCAAGGCCTTCCGGCCCAAGGCCGCGCAGCGGCCGGTGCCTGGCGGCTGAGGCCGGCGGCTACTTCACCAGCTGGTTCAGGCGCTCGGCGTCGAAGTGTTCGTCGGTCTGCGCGTCTGCGGGCAGGCCGTCGCCCTCGCGGCGCCCCGACAACTTGTGGATGGCGGCCCACAGCAGCGCGATCTGGTGTTCGTGCGCGGCGGTGTGGTCGATCAGGCCCTTCATCGCCTGCGACAGCGGGTCGTCGCCCTGCGTGACGCCATAGGCTGAAAACCCCATGCGAGACGACGCCGCTTCCCGCGCCGCGTCGCTCTGCGCCTCGATGATGCGCGCCGGAATGCCCACCGCCGTGGCACCCGGCGGCACCGGCTTGAGCAGCACCGCGTTCGAGCCCACGCGTGCACCGTCACCCACCGTGAAGCCGCCCAGCACCTGGGCGCCGGCACTGACCACCACGCCCCGGCCCAGCGTCGGATGCCGCTTCGTGCCCTTGTAGAGCGAGGTACCGCCCAGCGTCACGCCCTGGTAGATGGTGCAGTCGTCGCCCACCTCGGCGGTCTCGCCGATGACGATGCCCATGCCATGGTCGATGAACACGCGCCGCCCGATGACCGCGGCCGGATGGATCTCGATGCCGGTGAACATGCGCGACAGGTGGGAGACGAAGCGCGCCAGCCAGTGCCAGCCGCCCTTCCAGCAGCGGTGTGCGACGCGGTGCATCACCAACGCATGCAGGCCCGGATAGCAGGTCAGCACCTCCCACCTGGAACGCGCCGCGGGGTCGCGCTCCAGGATGCAGGCGATGTCTTCTCTGAGGCGCTGGAACATGAGACAGGCGGGTGACGGGGTCGCGGGCAGTTTAGCGGCGGCCCGCAAATCTCGACGGCGGCAAGGGTGAGGGCGATCGTCTCGTCAATCCTCGGCCGGCGCCCGCTTCGCGCCCGTGAGCGCCTTGTCGACCGCACGCGCGATGCCGCGCAGGATGTGCACCTCCGCCTCGGTGAGCTGCGCCCGGTTGGCGAGCTGGTTGAGCCGCGGCATCAGCTTCTTCGGCGCGCGCGGGTCGAGAAAGCCGAGCGCCTCGAGCGTGCCGCGCCAATGCGTGAGGGCACCTTGCACTGCCCGTGCGTCGGCGAGCGTGTCGTCCACCCGGCGCGCGGCCGCGAAGCCACCGATCGCCTGGCGCCATTCATAGGCGATGAGCTGCACCGCCTGCGAGAGGTTGAGCGAGCCGTAGTCCGGATGCGTCGGAATGCTGATGCAGGCGTGGCAGCGGTACACGTCCTCGTTGGCGATGCCGTAGCGCTCGGAGCCGAAGACGAAGGCGACACGCTGGCCGCTGCCTGCGAGTTCGCCAAAGAGCTCGCGCGGTGCGTGCGTCGGCGGGCCGAAGTCGCGCGGGGTCATCGCGGTGGCGCACACGCAGGTGACGCCCTCCAGCGCTTCGTCGAGACTCGCCACGATGCGCGCGCCCTGCAGCACGTCGGTCGCGCCGCTGGCGAACGCGATCGCCTCGGGCATGTGCAGCACGTCGGCGAAGCGCGGCGCGACCAGCACGAGGTCCGCGAAGCCCATCACCTTCATGGCCCGCGCCACGGCGCCGACGTTGCCCGGATGGCTGGTCTCGAGCAGGATGAAGCGGGTGGAGTCGGGCATGCGGCACGCCGGGCGGAAAGGGTTGGACAAAGGGCTCGGGAAAGGGGCGCCGGCTAAAATCGGCATTATCCGCAGCGCCCGCTCGTGGCCTGCTCTTTTCCCCGCCAACCGCCCTCTCCGCCCGCAGGAATCCTCATGTCGCAAGCGTTGCACCCCATGCTCAACATCGCCATCAAGGCGGCACGTGCGGCGGGGGCCATCATCAACCGCGCCTCGCTCGACATCGACCTGCTGAAGATCAGCACCAAGTCGCCCAACGACTTCGTGACCGAGGTGGACCAGGCGGCCGAGCGCGCGGTGATCGAGACGATTCTTGCCGCCTACCCCGGCCACGGCATCCTCGCCGAAGAGTCCGGGCGCGCGCACGGCGCCAAGGACAGCGAGTACCTGTGGATCATCGATCCGCTGGACGGCACGACCAACTTCATCCACGGCTTTCCGGTGTACGCGGTGTCCATCGCGCTCGCGGTGCGCGGACAGGTTCAGCAAGGCGTGGTCTACGACCCGACGCGCAACGACCTCTTCTATGCCTCCAAGGGCCGCGGCGCCTTTCTCAACGACAAGCGGCTGCGTGTCTCGCGCCGCACCCGCCTGGCCGACTGCCTGATCGGCACCGGCTTTCCCTTCCGCCGCGGCGACAACTTCAAGCGCTACCTGCAAATGTTCGAGCTGGTGTCGCAAAGCTGCGCCGGCCTGCGGCGCCCGGGGGCTGCGGCGCTGGACCTGTGCTACGTGGCCGCGGGCTGGTACGACGGCTTCTTCGAGACGGGGCTCAGCCCCTGGGACATCGCCGCCGCCTCGCTCATGATCACCGAGGCCGGCGGGCTCATCGGCAACTTCACCGGCGACGCCGACTTCCTCTACCAGCGCGAAGTGGTGGCCGGCAACCCGCGGGTCTACGGCCAGCTCGTGCAGATGCTGTCGCCCTTCACGCACGTGATCGCCGATGCCGGCGCCACGCCGGCCGGTGCGGGCAACACGCAGACGCCAGAACAGGCGCTCGCCGCCAGCCTCGACACACCGGCCGACGAGCCGCCTGCCGAGCCGCCGGCCAAGAAGGCCGTGCGCATCCGCGGCGCGGACGCCGAGCGCAAGTCCTGACACGCGCCGTGCCGACGCGCGCAGGCTCCGGTCCGCACTCGCCAAACACCCCGATGAACGCCGCCGTGCCGAGCACCGCAGCCAAGGCGGGCGATGCGTCGTTGGCGTTCGCCAACCACACGCCGATGATGGCGCAGTACCTGCGCATCAAGGCCGAGCATCCGGACACGCTCGTCTTCTATCGCATGGGCGATTTCTACGAGCTGTTCTTCGACGACGCACGCCGCGCCAACCGCCTGCTCGACATCACCCTCACCACCCGCGGCCAGAGCGCCGGCGAGCCGGTGGTGATGGCCGGCGTGCCGGTGCATGCGGTGGAGAACTACCTGGCCAAGCTGATCCGCATGGGCGAGGCGGTGGCGATTGCCGAGCAGGTCGGCGACGTGGCCACGGCCAAGGGGCCGGTGGAACGCAAGGTGGTGCGTGTGGTCACGCCCGGCACCGTGACCGACACCGAGCTGCTGTCGGACAAGCGCGATGCGCTGCTGCTGGCGCTGTCCCGGCATTCGCAGCGCGGCGTCACCACCTGGGGCCTGGCCTGGCTGGGCTTAACCAGCGGCCAGTTGGGGTTGGCCGAATGCGGCGATGCCGAGCTGCCCGCGTGGCTCGCGCGGCTGAACGCCAGCGAGGCGCTGGTCGACCGGGACGACGAGCCGCCCGCGCTCGCGCAGGCGCGGCTCACCGTCACCCATCGCCCCGCCTGGCAGTTCGATGCGGCGCTCGGCCGGCGCAAGCTGTGCGAGCAGCTGCGGGTGGCGCATCTGGCGGGCTTCAACGCCCAGGGGCTGGAGGTCGCGCATGCCGCCGCCGCGGCCTTGCTGAGCTACGCCGAACACACGCAAGGCCAGGCGCTGTCGCATGTGCGCACGCTCGAGGTGCAGCGCGCCAGCGAGCTGCTGGACCTGCCGCCCACCACCTTGCGCAACCTCGAGATCACGCAGACGCTGCGCGGCGAGGACGCACCCACCCTGCTGTCGCTGCTGGACACCTGCCGCACCGGCATGGGCAGCCGCCTGCTGCGGCGCTGGCTGACGCATCCGCTGCGCGAGCGCACGGTCGCGACACAGCGGCACGATGCGATCGACGCCCTGCTCGACATCGGCCCCGAACCGCTGCGCGAGGCCTTGCGCGGGGTGTGCGACGTGGAGCGCATCACGGCGCGCCTCGCGCTGCGCCAGGTGCGCCCGCGCGAACTCGCCAGCCTGCGCGCCACCTTGCACGGCCTGCCGGTGCTGCGCGGGCAGGTGCCCGCGGGCGCCGCGGTGCTGCTGGACATGCTGGCCGAATCGCTGACCCCGTCGCCGCAAATCGCCGACCTGCTCGGCGCGGCGCTCGCCGAGGAGCCCGCGGTGCTGGTGCGCGACGGCGGCGTGATCGCCGCCGGCTTCGATGCGCAGCTCGACGAGCTGCGCGGCATCAGCCAGAACTGCGACGCCTATCTGCTCGATCTCGAAGCGCGCGAGCGCCAGCGCACAGGCATCGCCAACCTGCGGGTGCAGTTCAACCGGGTGCACGGCTTCTACATCGAGGTCACGCAAAGCCAGTCCGACAAGGTGCCCACGGATTACCAGCGCCGCCAGACGCTGAAGAACGCCGAACGCTTCATCACCCCGGAGCTCAAGCGCTTCGAGGACAAGGCGCTGTCGGCGCAGGACCGCGCGCTCGCGCGCGAGAAGCTGCTGTACGAGCAGCTGCTGGATGCGTTGCAGCCGCATGTGGAAGCGCTCGCCGGCGTGGCCCAGGCGCTGGCCGGGCTGGATGTGCTGAGCACGCTGGCCGAACGCTCGGCCACGCTCGGCTGGTGCCGGCCGCAGTTCGTGCGCGAGCCCTGCATCGACATCCAGGCGGGGCGCCATCCGGTGGTCGAGGCGCGGCTGCTCGAGACCGGCGCCGGCAGCTTCATGCCCAACGACTGCCGGCTGGATGCGGCGCGCAAGATGCTCGTCATCACCGGCCCCAACATGGGCGGCAAGAGCACCTTCATGCGCCAGGTGGCGCTGATCGCGCTGCTGGCCGCGGTCGGCTCCCATGTGCCGGCGAAGAGCTGCCGGCTCGGGCCGATCGACGCCATCCACACGCGCATCGGCGCTGCCGACGACCTGGCCAACGCGCAATCGACCTTCATGCTCGAGATGACCGAGGCCGCGGCCATCCTGCACGCCGCCAGCGAGCATTCGCTGGTGCTGATGGACGAGATCGGCCGCGGCACGTCCACCTTCGACGGCCTGGCGCTGGCCGGCGCCATCGCGAGCCACCTGCACGAGCGCAACCGCTCGTTCACGCTGTTCGCGACGCACTACTTCGAGCTCACGCGCTTTCCGGAGAAGCACGCCCGCGCGCTCAACATGCATGTGTCGGCCGCCGAAAGCGGGGACGACATCGTCTTCCTGCACGACATCCAGCCGGGCCCTGCCAGCCGCAGCTACGGCGTGCAGGTGGCGCGGCTTGCGGGTATGCCGGCATCGCTGGTGCGCCAGGCCCGTGCGACGCTGGAATCGCTGGAGGCGCAGCAGCGCGCCGACGATGCACAGATCGACCTTTTCGCCGCGCCCGCCGCGGCGCCGGTGAAGGAACCGTCGGCGGTCGAGAAGGCGCTCGCCGCCATCGACCCCGACCAGCTTTCGCCCAAGGAAGCGCTGGATGCGCTCTACCGCCTGAAGGCGGCGCTCGACGGCGCGCCCTAGCGCAGGATCCGCGCCGACCCGCGCCCGCCACGGCGCCCCGCAGCAGCCCCCCATGCCCACGTCCCGAACCATCGTCTTCTCGCATGCCAACGGCTTTCCGGCCGGCACCTATCGCGTGCTCTTCAAGCACTGGCAGGCGGCGGGCTACCGGGTGCGGGCGATCGAGAAATTCGGGCACGACCCGGCCTATCCGGTCACGAGCAACTGGCCGTATCTGCGCGACCAGCTCGTGCATTTCATCCAGGCCGAAGCCGGCGGGCCGGCCTGGCTGGTCGGGCATTCGCTGGGCGGCTTTCTGAGCCTGCTGGCGGCAGCGCACCGGCCCGACGTGGCCGCCGGCGTGGTGCTGCTGGATTCGCCGATTCCCTCGGGTTTGCGCGGCGGCCTGATCGGCCTGGCCAAGCTCACCGGCGCGGTGCGGCGGCTGTCGCCCTCGCATGTGTCGCGCCGGCGGCGCGAGCACTGGCCGTCGCCGAGCGCCGCCTTCGATCATTTCGCGATGAAGCCGGTGTTCGCGAAGTGGGACCAGGAGGTGCTGCGCGACTATGTGCGCAGCGGCCTCCAAGCCTGCGATGCACCGCCGGCCGAAGGTGCGGACGCACGCCACCGCCTCGCCTTCGACCGCGACGTGGAAAGCCGCATCTACGAGACCCTGCCCCACCACATGACGCAGGTGCTGCGCAAGCGCCGCCTGCAGTGCCCGGCGGCCTTCATCGGCGGCCGTGATTCGGCCGAGGTGCGCCTGCTCGGGCTGGCCACCACGCGGCGTGTCACACGCGGGCGAATGTCCTGGCTCCCGGGCTCCCACCACTTCCCGTTCGAGCACCCGAACGAGGCGGCGGCCGAGGTGCTGCGCTGGATCGAACGCTTCGAGAAACGCGGCGCCGAGCCTCGCGTGGCGGGGTCGGCGCAGCAGGGCGCCTGCCTATAATCGCGCTTTACCACGATGGCAAACGCGTGAGCGCGGTGCCGAACGCAATGACCAAGTTCGTCTTTGTCACCGGCGGTGTGGTGTCCTCGCTGGGCAAGGGCATCGCGGCTGCATCACTGGCTGCGATCCTCGAATCGCGCGGCCTCAAAGTCACCCTCATCAAGCTCGATCCGTACCTGAACGTCGATCCGGGCACGATGTCGCCGTTCCAGCACGGCGAGGTCTTCGTCACCGACGACGGCGCCGAGACCGACCTGGACCTCGGCCACTACGAGCGCTTCATCACCACGCGGATGAAGAAGGCCAACAACTTCACCACCGGCCAGATCTACAAGAGCGTGATCGAGAAGGAGCGCCGCGGCGACTACCTCGGCAAGACGGTGCAGGTGATCCCGCACGTCACCAACGAGATCCAGGATTTCGTCAAGCGCGGCGCCGGCATCGGCACCGACAAGCCGGTGGACGTGGCCATCGTCGAGATCGGCGGCACGGTGGGCGACATCGAGTCCCTGCCCTTCCTCGAGGCCGTGCGCCAGATGAGCCTGCGCATGGGGCCGAACAACTCGGCCTTCGTGCACCTGACCTACGTGCCGTACATCGCCGCCGCGGGCGAGCTCAAGACCAAGCCGACGCAGCACACCGTGCAGAAGATGCGCGAGATCGGCATCCAGCCCGACGCCCTGCTGTGCCGCGCCGACCGCCGCATCCCCGACGAGGAGCGCGAGAAGATCTCGCTGTTCACCAACGTCGCCGAGTGGGGCGTGATCTCGGTGTGGGACGTGGACACCATCTACAAGGTGCCGCGCATGCTGCATGAGCAGGGCCTGGACGGCCTGGTGTGCGACAAGCTGCGCATCAACACCCCGCCGGCCAACCTGAGCCGCTGGGACGAACTGGTGCGCGAGGTGTCGCAGCCCAAGCACACGGTGACCATCGCCATGTGCGGCAAGTACACCGACCTGTCGGACTCCTACAAGTCGCTCAACGAGGCGCTGCGCCACGCCGGCATCCACAACCATGCGCGGGTGAACATCGAGTACGTCGATTCGGAGACGCTCACGCCGGAGAACGTGGCCGAGCTCGAGCGCTTCGACGCCATCCTCGTGCCCGGCGGCTTCGGCAAGCGCGGCGTCGAGGGCAAGATCCTCACCGCTCAGTTCGCCCGCGAGCACCGGATTCCATACCTCGGCATCTGTCTGGGCATGCAGGTGGCCACCATCGAGTACGCGCGCCACAAGGCGTCGCTGCCCGAGGCCAACAGCACCGAGTTCGACCCCGACACGCCGCAGCCCGTGATCGCGCTCATCGAGGAATGGCAGGACGCCGACGGCTCCATCCAGACCCGCAGCGCCGCGTCCGACCTGGGCGGCACGATGCGGCTCGGCGCGCAGAGCTCCGATGTGAAGCCCGGCACGCTGGCCCACAAGATCTACGGCAACGTGGTGACCGAACGCCACCGCCACCGCTACGAGGCGAACGTGAACTACCTCGACAAGCTGCAGGACGCGGGCCTCGTGATCTCGGCGCTCACCCAGCGCGAGAAGCTCACCGAGATCGTGGAACTGCCGCAGGACGTGCACCCCTGGTACATGGGCGTGCAGTTCCACCCCGAGTTCAAGTCCACGCCCTGGGATGGCCACCCGCTGTTCAACTCGTACATCGAAGCGGCGCTCGCCCACCAGGCCGCGCGCGCACCCAAGACCGAAGGAGTGACGGCATGAAGCTGTGCGGCTTTGACGCGGGCCTCGACAAGCCGTTCTTTCTCATCGCCGGCCCGTGCGTCGTCGAGTCCGAGCAGCTGCAGATGGACGTGGCCGGGCGGCTGAAGGAAATCACCGGCTCGCTGGGCATCCCCTTCATCTTCAAGAGCAGCTACGACAAGGCCAACCGCTCGAGCGGCAGCTCGTTCCGCGGACCGGGGCGCGACAAGGGCCTGGCGATCCTCGCCAAGGTCAAGCGCGAGCTGCAGGTGCCCGTCCTCACCGATGTGCACACCGAGGCCGAGGTGCCCGAGGTGGCCGCCGTGGTCGACGTGCTGCAGACGCCCGCCTTCCTGTGCCGCCAGACCGATTTCATTCGCGCCGTGGCGCAAAGCGGCAAGCCGGCCAACATCAAGAAGGGCCAGTTCCTCGCGCCCCACGACATGAAGAACGTCATCGACAAGGCCCGCGCCGCCGCGCGCGAGAAGGGCCTGCCGGACGACGTGTTCATGGCCTGCGAGCGCGGGGCGAGCTTCGGCTACAACAACCTCGTCTCGGACATGCGCAGCCTGGCCATCATGCGCGAGACGGGCGCGCCGGTGGTCTTCGACGCGACGCATTCGGTGCAGTTGCCCGGCGGACAGGGCACGAGCTCCGGCGGCCAGCGCGAGTTCGTGCCGGTGCTCTCGCGCGCCGCGATCGCCGTGGGCGTGGCCGGCGTGTTCATGGAGACGCACCCCGACCCGGCCAATGCCTTGAGCGACGGCCCGAACGCCGTGCCGCTCGCGCGCATGAAGCAGCTGCTGGAACAGCTCGTCGCGCTCGACCGCGTGGTCAAGCAGCAGCCGCTGCTCGAAAACGATTTCTCCTGCTGAAGCACCGCACCGATGCCTGCCTACATCCTTGCCGACGTGACCGTCACCGACCCCGAGAAGATGGCCCGGTACCGCGAGTGGAGCACCCGCGCGATGCAGGAGCACGGCGCCGAGGTGCTGGTGCGCGGCGGCGAGTTCGAGGTGCTCGAAGGCCCCTGGACGCCCGGCCGCCTCGTCGTGCTGCGCTTTCCCGACCGCGCCAGGGCCCGCGCCTTCTACGAGAGCGAGACCTACACCCATGCCCGCAGCCTGCGCGAAGGCGCCGGCGTGATGCGCATGGTCGTGGTGGACGGCCTCGCCTGAGCGCCGGCACCCGCAAAGAATCCACAAGCAAGCCTCCAAAGGAACCTGAATGAGCGCCATCGTCGACATCGTCGGCCGAGAGATCCTCGACAGCCGCGGCAACCCCACCATCGAATGCGACGTGCTGCTGGAGTCCGGCACCATGGGCCGCGCGGCCGTGCCCTCGGGCGCGTCCACCGGCTCGCGCGAGGCCATCGAGCTGCGCGACGGCGACAAGGGCCGCTACCTGGGCAAGGGCGTGCTCAAGGCCGTGGAGCACATCAACACCGAGATCTCCGAGGCCGTGCTGGGCCTGGACGCCTCCGAGCAGGGCTTCCTGGACAAGACCCTGATCGACCTGGACGGCACCGAGAACAAGAGCAAGCTGGGCGCCAATGCGATGCTGGCCGTGTCCATGGCGGTGGCGCGCGCCGCGGCCGAGGAATCGGGCCTGCCGCTGTACCGCTACTTCGGCGGCTCGGCCGCCATGCAGATGCCGGTGCCGATGATGAACGTCATCAACGGCGGCGCGCACGCCAACAACAACCTCGACCTGCAGGAGTTCATGATCATTCCCGTGGGCGCGCCGAGCTTTCGCGAGGCGGTGCGCTACGGCACGGAGGTGTTCCATGCGCTCAAGGGGCTGATCCACGATCGCAAGATGAGCACGGCCGTCGGCGACGAAGGCGGCTTTGCGCCAAGTGTCGCGAGCCATGAAGCGGCCATCCAGCTCATCCTCGAAGCCATCGACAAGGCCGGCTACACGGCCGGCGAGCAGGTGGCCCTCGGCCTGGACTGCGCGGCCAGCGAGTTCTACAAGGACGGCAAGTACCAGCTCGAAGGCGAAGGGCTGACGCTCGCCGCCGGCGAATGGACCGACGTGCTGGCCACCTGGTGCGACAAGTACCCCATCATCAGCATCGAGGACGGCATGGCCGAAGGCGACTGGGACGGCTGGAAGCTGCTGACCGAGCGCCTGGGCCGCAGGGTGCAGCTGGTGGGCGACGACCTGTTCGTCACCAACACCAAGATCCTGCAGGAAGGCATCGAGAAGGGCATCGCCAACTCGATCCTCATCAAGATCAACCAGATCGGCACGCTGACCGAGACCTTCGCCGCCATCGAGATGGCCAAGCGGGCCAACTACACCGCCGTGATCTCGCACCGCTCGGGCGAAACCGAGGACTCGACCATTGCCGACATCGCGGTGGGCACCAACGCCGGCCAGATCAAGACCGGCTCGATGTCGCGCTCGGACCGCATCGCCAAGTACAACCAGCTGCTGCGCATCGAGGAAGACCTGGGCGACGTGGCCAGCTACCCCGGCCGCGCCGCGTTCTACAACCTGCGCTAGGCCCGCTTCCGCGCGACGCGGCCCATGCGCTTTCTCACGCTTGCCCTGGTGGTGCTGCTGGGCCTGGTCCAGAGCAACCTGTGGTTCGGTCGGGGGAGCGTGCCGCACGTGATGGAGCTGCGCGAGCAGCTTGAGGCGCAGCAGGCGGCCAACGACATCGCCCGCGCGCGCAACGAACGGCTGGCGGCCGAGGTCGTGGACCTGAAGGAAGGTCTCGAGATCGTCGAGGAGAAGGCCCGCTTCGAGCTGGGCATGGTCAAGCCCGACGAGATCATGGTGCAGATCAGCGCCCCCAAGCGCTGAGCAGCGCCTGATCCCCGCCTGCCGAACGTGCTCGACGCGCTGCAGCCGCTCTTCGCACCCGCCTTCGTGCTGTGGGGGGCGCCTGCGACCTGGCTCGAGATCGTCGCCTTCGCGCTCGCCGTGGCCATGGTGGTGTTCAACATCCGCGTGAACCCGATCGCCTGGCCGCTGGCCATCGCGAGCTCGCTGCTGTACTTCGCCCTGTTCTGGGACAGCCGCCTCTACGGCGAGGCCAACCTGCAGCTCGTCTTCATCGCCGTCGCCGGCTGGGGCTGGTGGCAATGGCTCGCGGGGAAGGCCAAGGACGGCACGCCGCTGCATGTGCATGCGCTCTCATGGCGCGGGCGGCGCAATGCGCTGCTGGCCTTTGCCCTCACCTGGCCGGCGACCGGCCTCATCCTGCGCCATGTCACCGACAGCGACGTGCCCTGGTGGGACGCCTTCCCCACCGCCGGCAGCCTGGTCGGCCAATGGCTGCTCGGTCGCAAGTACGTGGAGAACTGGCTGGCCTGGATCATCG
Organism: Rubrivivax sp.; assembly: GCA_044506225.1. Lineage (GTDB taxonomy): Bacteria > Pseudomonadota > Gammaproteobacteria > Burkholderiales > Burkholderiaceae_C > JAKFDI01. The sequence continues at coordinate 14,321 of JBIQKU010000050.1, forward strand.
TCAACATCGTGAGCGTCGGGCTCTTCGCCTACAAGGGCCTGTGGCTCACGGTGCTGCTCTACACGCTGTTCATCGCCATGTCCGTGGTCGGCTGGCGTGAATGGCGGCGGCTGGCGCGGCCATGAACACGCTGCGCGATCACGCATGAGCCGCGGCTTCGTCGTCGCGCTGCTGGGCGCCGAGAGTTCGGGCAAGACGACGCTCGCCGCGCAATTGCGCGCGGGCGCGATGGACGAAGGCCATGCGTCGGTCGCCCTCGTGCCCGAGGTGCTGCGCGAGTTCTGCGCCGCCGCCGGTCGCACACCGCGGCAGGACGAGCAGCGCGCCATCGCCGAGGCGCAGACGCGGCGCATCGACGAGGCCGCGGCCACCCACGAGCTCGTCATCGCCGACACCAGCGCGCTGATGATCGCGGTCTACAGCGACCTCGTCTTCGGCGACCGCTCGCTCTACCCCATGGCCGAGGCGGCTCACCGCCGCTGCGACCTCACCCTGCTCACGGCGCTCGACCTGCCCTGGCGACCCGACGGCCTGCAGCGCGACGGCCCGCACGTGCAGGCGCCGGTGGATGCGCTGGTGCGCGCCGCGTTGCAGCGTGCGGGCATCGGCTGGTCGGTGGTCTCGGGCCACGGGCCGCAGCGGCTCGCATCCGCCGCGCGTGCGCTGCGCCATGCGCTGCAGCGCACGTCGCCCGAGGACGAGGCGGGCGCCAACCCGCGCTGGCAATGGGTGTGCGAGCGCTGCAGCGACGGCGATTGCGAGCGGCATTCGTTGCTGCCGCGCTGACACCGCTCAGTTGATCGCGCTGGACCCCGGCGGCTGGTTGCGCGCCGGCGTGAACAGCTCGCCGACGTCCACCGCGTCGAAGTGGTACTTGGCGCCGCAGAAATCGCACGCCACTTCCACCCGGCCCTGCTCCGCGACGATGCCGTCCACCTCCTCGCGGCCCAGGCTCTCGAGCATGGCGCCCACCCGACCGCGTGCACAGGTACAGGCGAAATGCGGCTGAAGCGGCTCGAACAGGCGCACCTGCTCTTCCCAGAACAGGCGGTGCAGCACGTTGAGCGGCTCCAGCGTCAGCAGCTCGTCCCGGGTGAGCGTGGATGCGAGGTGCGCGATGCGGTTGAAGGCTTCGCTCCTGCCGATCTCGTCCTCGTTGCGCGCGCCGAGGTTGCCCTCGCCTTCCACGGGCAGGCGCTGGATCAGCAGGCCGGCGGCCACGGCGTCGTCGGCGGCAAGAATGAGCCGGGTATCGAGCTGCTCGGACTGCAGCATGTAGTGCTCCAGCACCTCGGACAACTGCTGCAGCGGCTCGCGCTGGTCGCCGTGCAGCGGCACGACGCCCTGGTAGGCCTGCTGGCCCGGAAGCTTGTCCTTCGGGTCCAGCGTGATGGCGCAACGGCCCTGGCCCTGAACATTCAGCATGGCCTCGAGCCGCGCTTCGGCGGGCACCTCACCCACGACCTTGGCAGTCACGCGAAACGCGAGGTCGGGCTGCACTTCGGCCACCGCCAGCTTCACCGGCCCGTCGCCGAACACCTGCAGCACCAGCGCGCCGTTGAACTTGATGTTGGATTGCATCAGCGTGGCGGCCGCGGCCATCTCGCCGAGCAGATGGCGCACCGGCACGGGGAAGGCATCGTCGGCCGCTTCCCGCCGGCGCAGCACCTCGGCCCAGTCATCCGTCAGGCGCACGATCATGCCGCGCACCGGCAGGCCCTCGAAGAGGAATTTGTGGAGCACGCCCATGCCGCTCAGCCGATCTTCTTCAGCCCGTTCCGGAAGCGGCTCGCGTTGTCCACATAGTGCGTGGCGCTGAAGCGCAGCCGCTCGGCCTGCTCGGGCGAGAGCATGCGCACGGCCTTGGCCGGCGAGCCGATGATCATGGAGTTGTCGGGAAACTCCTTGCCCTCGGTGACGAGTGCGCCCGCACCGACCAGGCAGTTGCGGCCGATCTTCGCGCCGTTGAGGATGACCGCGCCGATGCCGACCAGCGAGCCGTCGCCGATCGTGCAGCCGTGCAGCATCACCTGGTGGCCCACCGTCACGTTCTCGCCGATCAGCACCGGAAAGCCGATGTCCGCATGCAGCACGCTGCCGTCCTGCACGTTCGAATTGCGCCCGACCGTCAGCGTCTCGGTGTCGCCGCGCAGCACCGCGCCGAACCAGATGCTGGCGTTCTCCTCGAGCACCACGTTGCCGATCACCTGCGCGCTGTCGGCGACCCACACGCCTTCGGCCAGTTGCGGCGAATGTTCATCGAGCTGGTAGAGGGCCATGTGATTTCACTCCGAAGACAAGCCGATAATTTTACGAATGGCCCCCATGACCCTTCGAGAGCGCGCCTTGCACATCCTGTGCGTGCAGGATCCGGCCACCAAGGCCTCGCAGGCCCGCGCGCTGTACGAGGAACTGCGCACGCTGACGATCGGCACACATGACACGCTGGCCGAACCGCCACAGCTGCCCGGTCGTCCGGCGCGTCCGCGCCTCGTGCCGCCCAAGGACGTGCCCACGCGCTCGCCCTTCACGCTCGAAGGCCGGGCCGCGCTGCTGCACGCCATCGCGCACATCGAGTTCAACGCGATCAACCTCGGGCTGGACGCCTGCTGGCGCTTCGCCGGCATGCCGGACGACTTCTACCGCGACTGGCTGCGCGTCGCCGCCGAGGAAGCGCATCACTTCACCCTGCTGCGCGAGCACCTGCAGACCCTCGGCTTCGACTACGGCGACTTCGATGCGCACGACGGCCTGTGGCTCATGACGCAGCGCACTGCCGGCGACATCGTCGCGCGCATGGCGCTGGTGCCGCGCACGCTGGAGGCGCGCGGGCTGGACGCCACGCCGCCGCTGCAGCACAAGCTGCGCCGTGCGGGCGACGAGCGGGCCGTCGCCATCCTCGACGTCATCCTGCGCGACGAGATCGGCCATGTGGCCATCGGCAACCGCTGGTACCGCTGGCTGTGCGAGCGCGACGGGCTGGAGCCGGTGTCGCTCTATCGCCGGCTCGCGCGGCAGTACGACGCGCCGCGCCTGCGCCCGCCGGTCAATGCCGAGGCACGGCGGGCCGCCGGCTTCACCGACGAAGAGATCGCCTGGCTGGGCTGAGCAGCCAAGGCCGGCCTGCGGTGCGCCGAATGGCGTGACACAGCACACGCCGCGCGCGCCACGTAACGAGTTGCATGCGGCTATCGTGCAAGGTCCTCCCGCCGACGGGCGGGGGCATGGAAGGAGCCCTCCCGGTGGTGTCGCTGATCGCCTTTGCCATGACTGCCTACGGCCTCAACCCGTATGTCGTTGCCAGCTTCAACTCGGGGCTGGCGTGTGAGAACGCCAAGAGCGCCATCATCGCGGCCGCGCTCGAACAGACGGTGTCGGGTTCGAGCACCTACGCCCTCGCACCGCGGCACATGAGCTGCGTCAGCACGCCGGGCCTGGTTTCCGGCGGCGGCCTGCCGCCTGAGAGCACCGCCCCCTCGGCGGTGCCGCGCGGCAGCAAGTCGCGGCCGCGCCGCTGAGACCGCCCGGCCCCCTCGCCTACCGACCGACGGCCACACCTTCGCGCCGCGGGTCGGCCGCGCCGAACCACACCGGCCGTCCGTCGCGCAGCCTGCGCTGGATGCCCTGCAGCCCGCTGGTCTGCGGGCGCAGCTGCAGCACGTGGCCACGGGCGCGCAGGGCCTCGGCCAGCGCCGGGCTCGCGAATCCCTGCTCCAGTTCGGTAGGCCCGTTGCGCGAGCCGAAGTTGGGCAATGCCGCAGCCTGCTGCAGGTCCAGCCCCCAGTCCAGCGTGGCCACCAGCGCCTTGGCGACGTAATTGATGATGGCCGGGCCGCCCGGCGAGCCCAGGCTCATCACCAGCCGGCCGCTGTCGCGCTCGAACACCAGCATGGGCGACATCGATGAACGCGGGCGCTTGCCCGGCGCCACCCGGTTCGCCACCGGCCGGCCATCTTCTTCAGGCACGAAGGAGAAGTCGGTGAGCGTGTTGTTCAGCAGGAAGCCGCCCACCATGAGCTGGGCGCCGAAGGCCTGCTCGATCGAGGTGGTCATGGCCAGCACATTGCCGTGCGCGTCGGCAATCGACACATGCGAGGTCGAGGGTTGCTCGGCGCTGCGGTCGTCCGCGAGCGCAAGCGTCGCGGCGGGCGGCACGCCGGCCTGCGCGCGGCCCATGCTGCGCTCGCCGATCAGTGCGGCGCGCTGGCGCAGGTAGTCCGGTGCCAGCAGCGCCTGCGCATCGCCGCCGGGCAGCGGCACGAAGGCCGGGTCGGCCACGTAGCGCGCGCGGTCGGCGAATGCGAGCCGGCCCGCCTCGGTGAACAGATGCACCGCGCGCGGCGCGGCCTCCAGCCCGAAGGCACGCGGCACGGGCATCTCGCTCGCCAGGTCCAGCGGTTCCAGCATGCCCAGCATCTGGCCGATGGCCAGCGCGCCGGACGAGGGCGGCGGCATGCCGCACAGGCGCCACAGCCGGTAGACGAAGCACAGCGGCTCGCGCTCGATCGCACGGTAGCCGGCCAGGTCGGCCATGGCGAGCTGCCCCGGGTTGCCGGCATGCCCGCGCACGGTGGCAACGATGTCGCGCGCCAGCGCACCTTCATGGAAGGCGTGCGCGCCCTGCGCCGCCACATGGCGCAGGGTGCGAGCGAGCGCCGGGTTGCGCAGCAGCGTGCCCGCGGCCTTGGGCTGGCCCGCCGCGTCGAAGAAGTAGGCCGCCGCATCCGCATCCTGCAGCAGGCCGCGCGCGCTCGGCTGGGCGAGCAAAGTGGCCAGCCGCGGGCTGATCCGGAAGCCGCGCTCGGCCAGTTCGATCGCCGGCTCGAACAGCACGCGCCACGGCAGGCGCCCGTGCTGGCGGTGCGCCGCCTCCAGCGCGCGCAGCACGCCGGGGACGCCCACCGAACGTCCGCCGACCACCGCCTCCGGGTAGCGCATCGGCCGCCCGTCCGCATGCAGGAACAGCGCCGGCGTGGCCGCAGCCGGGGCCGTCTCGCGCCCATCGAAGGCCTGCACGCGCTGCCCGTCGGCATGCAGCAGGAACAGCCCGCCGCCGATGCCCGAGGACTGCGGCTCCACCAGCGTGAGCACCATCTGCACCGCAATCGCCGCGTCGATCGCGCTGCCGCCTTCGCGCAGCATGCGCGCGCCCGCCTCGGCCGCGAGCGGGTTGGCCGCGGCCACCATGAAATGCGGCGAGGTCCAGCCCGGCTTGTGGCTGCGACCGCTGGCGGCTTCAGGCTCGACGGGTGGCGCACTGACCGGCGGCGGCGCGGCGCAGCCCGCAAGCAGCACGGCGGCCAGCGCCGTGCTCAGGGTGACGCGCCAGCGCCGCAGGCTCATGCCGAGGGCGACGCGCCGGGCGCGCGCCGCTGCAGGTGCAGCAACTGCTGCGGCAGCGGGATCTTCACGCCCTCGGCCGCCAGCAGGTCCAGCACCGCCAGGTGCACCTGCGAACGCAGCTCGCCCTGGCCGTTCTCCGGGTCGCGGATCCAGAAGTTCAGGCGCAGCACCATGCAGTCGGCGGCCAGTTCGGCCACCTGGGCGTTGGGGGGCGGATCGTCCAGCACCCGCGGCACGGCCAGCATGAGCGCGACGAGCTTGGGCTGCAGCGCCCGCACGTCGGTACCGTAGGCCACGCGCACGAAGGTGAAGACCAGCACGCGCGGATCGGCGAGCGATGAGTTTTCCACCCGCTGCACGATCAGCATCTCGTTGGGCACGATGGACTCGCGCCCGTCGAGTGCGCGGATCACGGTGAAGCGGGTGCGGATGTCGGTGATGCGGCCCTCGAACTCCTCGAGCTTGACCATGTCGCCGATGCGCACGCTGCGCTCGGCCAGGATGACGAAGCCGCTGATGTAGTTGGCCGCGATCTTCTGCAGGCCGAAGCCGATGCCCACGCCGAGCGCGCCGCCCAGCACGCTGAGCGTGGTGAGGTCGATGCCCAGCGAGGTCAGGCCCAGCATCGC